>CACZTJ010000006.1 GCA_902784065.1 uncultured Prevotellaceae bacterium
AGGCAGCAACGAACTGTCGGCTTCGCTTATCCTTTTTCGATTCAAGTTGTTTGGCAATACGGGCCGTAAACCACCCGGTACGGGCTATATTATTCGTGATGAGTTGCTGCTGGCTGAGAATAAAATCGATATACTCCTGCTCACCTGTTGCAAGGTATAACTCAACAGCAACCTGTAGCTTAATACCCGTCAAGAAACCGCTTACCTCTGTATTTAGATAGATGTCTTGAGCGATGTCGAGACACTCCTGGCTCAGTGCATCGTTAAATCCACGAAGTACACGGGCAGCCCCTGCCAACTGGGCTGCTGTCGAGAGGGCGCGCATAGGATTCTCCTCTGTGAAAATCCACCGGTCGTCACTATTACCAGCCACCCCGTCAGTCATCGCAGCAGCATCACCCAGCATAGCATACTGGCGCAGCGAATTGCAAATGATGCCTCGATAGAGCCGACCCAGTGCCTGATACGAACGCACCACTGTGAGAGCACCGTTCTCCACCTGCTGCAGGATGTCATTCTTGCCGTCGGGCTCGTGTATCTCCACACAGTGACGCTGTTGGTCAATAGCCGTCACATCGATATCGGGATGAAACTGCTCATAGGCCAGCGCCAAAATATAGGCCTCACCTGCCTGTGACTCCACACGCAGATCGAAGTCTCCTGCATCATGCCAGCCACCGACATTTACCCCAGGCACCTTGGCACCCTCAGCATATTTCGAGAGTCCCGGTTGCTGTACGTAACCATCGAAATGGTTGCCCGCACGAGCCATCAACGCATCGTCCATATGACAGGCATCGTGCCAGATGCGGTATTTCTCGCTGACCCTCATGTGACACATCTGCACAGGCAGGAAATATTCGATGACAGGCTGCCATACACCACGGCAATAGATATCGTCGCCAATGCGGAAAACACTCGACTGCGAGTTAGCATACCTAAGTTGATAAAGTCCCGCCTCAGTGATATCGCTCAAGTCGGCTGTCAAATAACGATAGCGCAGGAAGTTACCCCACACTTTGGGCTCGATGGTACGCACGATAGTCTCGCCATCAGCATCGATCCGAACCACTTGTAGGGGCTCGATTGTCTTGTCACGCTTATCAGTTTCTATTACAATCTGCTTCTGTTGTTGGGTCAAGTAGCCTATCTGAGAGGTCTGAATGACAGGCTGATAGCGCCACTGAGTGTCCACCTCAGGCGTAATCAGCCAGCGCACAGCCCCCTTTGTGACACCTTTGGCAATCTCACTGCGCAGCACGAACCAGCCATTGTTATGGTTCATGCGTCCGTCGTAGAGTTTCAACGGACCCGTCAGCGACTCTACGGTCAGTTTCTGACACTTATCATCAGGACGCGAGGTAAACTTATTACCTACGGCGTATGGCTCAGCAATGATGTCATCGGCACGCAGGGGGCTATAGCCCTCACCGTCCAACTGTGTCAGATCAGCCTTCAATCCCTTGCCTGTAAAGAAGTCACCGTCATGACCACGATTCGTTGACACCTGCAGTAAAGGTGCATTGGGCTGCTGTGGATAGATGCCGCTCTGCTGGTCCATCACCCACGGTTTACCAAACAGGTAACCAGGGTAGAACTCCAAGTTAAATCCCACCTTACCCAATAAAAAATCAGGAACGGGGGTATCCATATCGACGGTTACGAGGAGACCCTTACCCTGAGGCTCAACGCTGACAGTGTATTTGACGTTCCAATCGGGATAGACCATTGGATTAAAGCCCTTCATGTGGCGCGATGAGTCTGGATAACAAAGTGTGGTAACAATGCGGTTACCTTCTGTCTTCCGACTCAGCTGCTTGGGTACGGGTTGCCACTGGCCTGGCGTCGCTTCCAGACGGATGTCGCCATTGGTGGCGATACGCAGTCCATTCATAATCACACATACACCACCCTGATGGCCCTCAGGATAGAAATCACTGAATGCCATTACGTCCGTTCCACCGGCATTGAAATAGCCTTCTCCATTCAATTGGAATGTCTGTGCCTGTCCTGTAATGGCTGTTGACAACGCGATTACAGCGAAAATAGTCTTGATCTTTTTCATATTAATTCTTGTATTCATAAGCTCAAAGTTTTGTGTCTGGTTCCTTTTGTGTGCAAAGATACATCATTTTGCTGAAATGAGCAAATATTAAACTTAAAAACGCAATTTTCACAAAATAGTTGTATATTTGCAGACGAAATCAAAAAACATCTGATATGAAGATCGTAATACTCGACGGCTATACGGCCAATCCTGGCGACTTGTCATGGAAGGAGCTGGAGGATCTTGGCACGTTGACGGTCTATGACCGCACCAGTCCTGAAGAGACGATAGCAAGGGCTAAAGACGCTGAAATCGTGCTGACCAACAAGGTCATCATCAACCGAGAGGTGATAGCACAGTTGCCTCGTCTGAAATACATCGGTGTGCTGGCTACGGGCTACAATGTGGTGGATATCGAGGCCGCTCAAGAGCGAGGTATCATTGTCACCAATGTACCTGCCTACAGCACAGAGAGCGTGGCCCAGATGGTGTTTGCCCATCTGCTGAACGTAACGAACCGAACGGACCACTATGCCACCCAAAACCGCCAGCGTCGCTGGACGGAGAATGAAGATTTCTGTTACTGGGATTTTCAGCATATGGAACTGGCTGGCAAGACCTTCGGTATCATAGGATTAGGTAATATCGGAAGACGTGTAGCCGAGATTGCCCTCGCCTTCGGCATGAAGGTGAAAGCCCTGACCAGTAAGTCGGCAGACACCCTTCCCACAGGCATTGAGAAAGCAGATTTGGAAACGCTATTGACAACCTCGGATGTCATCTCACTACATTGTCCGCTGACAGACGCCACGCACCACCTCATCAACCACAAGACACTACAACTGATGAGGCCCTCAACCATCCTCATCAACACAGGACGAGGCCCGTTGGTGGACGACCAGGCTGTGGCCTCAGCCTTAACCAGCGGACAGTTGGCTGCTTTTTGTGCCGATGTGCTCACCAAGGAACCGCCCCAGGCTGACAATCCGTTACTTGGTCTCCCCAACGCCTTCATCACACCTCACATTGCCTGGGCTACTGAGGAGGCCCGCAGCCGTTTATTACGGGTGGTCATCAGCAACGTACAAGCATTCCTCAATGGTACTCCCAAAAACGTCATATCATCAGAGGTCTGAAAGGCGCTAGTTAAAAAATCCAAAAACTTAGCTGTGAACATGAAATTTACTACATAAAATAACTACCTTTGTCGGTAAAAGAACAAATCGTACGGAAATAAAAATGGAAACTAAACATATGCATAGCATCGTTAAGCAACTGGAAACTGTTTTTCGTGAACAGTGGGACAGTGATGCACTTACTGATTATAGCAGCGGAGTGACATATAAATATGGCGATGTGGCCATCCGTATATGTTATTTCCACATGCTCTTCGAATCACTAGGCATCAAACCTGGCGACAAGGTGGCTATATGTGGTAAAAACAGTTGTAATTGGGCCATCTCCATGTTGGCCATTTTAACTTATCATGCCGTAGCAGTGCCTCTGTTACCCGACTACAGCAAACAACAGTTGAAAATGCTTTGCGAGCATTGTGGTGCTAAGTTTATGATTGCTTCCCACAGGCTGGCAAATTTGTGGCCTGAAGGTGAGTGCCCGATGTATATGATCGATGTGGAAGACTTGCTGGCGATGACTCCATCACGTTTTACCGATGATGTAGAAGACAAGGCTCTTGCCTTGTTCGCCAAACGCTATCCCAATGGATTTACCAAGGACATCCTGCATTATAAGGAAGAGCAGCCAGACGATTTGATGATACTAAGCTACACCAGTGGTTCAACAGGTAATCCCAAGGGGGTGATGCTGCCTTGGCGCTCGCTACAGTCAAACATGCAGTTTGCTGAAGGTGCTTTTCCACGTGAAAGTGGACAAAGGCTATTTCTAATTCTGCCTCTGGCCCACATGTACGGCTATGCTCTTGATTTCCTTCATGGCATCCTAAAGGGAGCCCATCTGTTTATCTTGACTCAAAGTCCCGTTCCCCAAGTAGTGCTCAAAGCCTTTGACGAAATCAAGCCTGCCTATCTGCTCTCTGTGCCACTTGTATTAGAGAAAATCTTCAACATCAGAGTGATTCCTATCCTGCAAAAGCCCTTTGTGAAAGTAATGATGAAGGTGCCTGTGGTACGCATACTGATGTATCAGAGGATTCGCCACCAGTTGATGAAGGCTCTTGGTGGTAATATTTATGAAGTGATGATGGGCGGTGCTGCGTTGAATAAAGAGATTGAGAAGATATTACACAAGATTAAATTTCCATTTACCATTGGCTACGGCATGACAGAATGTGGCCCTATGATTACTTATTCCGACTGGAAGGAGCATCGCCTTGGTTCGTGTGGCAAAGCTGTCGTGAACATGGAAGTCAAAGTCAACAGCAACGATCCTCAGCATGAGCCTGGCGAGATTGTGACAAGGGGCATAAATTCCATGTTAGGATATTACAAGAACGCTGATGCCACCGCAGCCACTATCGATGAAAATGGATGGTTGCATACGGGTGACCTTGGCACAATCGACCAAGACGGATTCATCTATGTGCGTGGTCGCAAAAAGAACATGCTGTTAGGCTCCAATGGACAGAACATCTATCCGGAAGAGGCTGAAGAACAGGTTGTCAGTTATTCCATCTTCGAAGAGTGTGTTGTGGTGCAGCGCCAAAAGAAATTGGTCGGACTAGTCTACGTATCAGATGCTGTCCTGCAAAAGATTGGGAAGAAGCGTGAAGAGCTCGATCTGGAAGCTATCCGAAAGGAAGTGAATCTGCACTTGCCCAACTACTGTCAGCTGTCAATGTTAGAACAGAGAACGGAAGAGTTTCAGAAGACACCCAAGAAGAGCATTCGCCGATACCTCTATCAATAAAAGAAAGAAAATGAGAAATAGTTATATCATCAATAAGGCTTTCAACTATTACATAACGGCCTCCATACTGACTGCTGTCGTCTCACAGCTGACTGTGATGACAGATGCAATCATTGTGGGGCAGTTTATTTCTCCAGAGGCACTTTCTGCTGTGAATGCAGCTACACCACTGACAATGGCTGTGAATGCCATGTATCTGCTCTTTGTCATGGGTGCAAATGTAAGACTGGCCCGACTGATTGGCAAGCAGGACACCAGCAGCATCAAGAATCTGTTTACTTCGATTGTATGGAGTGTGATTCCCGTGGGTATTATCATCACGTGCGCCCTGCAGGCATTTGCTGAACCCATCTCTGTCTTTCTCTGTAAAGAGCCATCTATCCACCATTATACAGCTGATTATCTGAGGGCTTATTCTATCGGTGCTGCCCCCATGCTGTTGTATTTGGCGTTTAACGTTTTTGTGGAGACTGCGGGCAAACCACGCATCACTGCCGGTGTTATCATTGCTTCGAACGTATTTAATGTGGTGTTCGACCTGTTGCTGGTGGGCGCTTTGGGATTCGGTATAGCCGGTTCGGCCTGGGCAACGGTGATGAGTTACGTGTGTGGCTTACTGCTTATCACAACACTGGGGGTACGTAAGATACAATTGTTCAGGCTTCAGGTACTGAAATTGAAGATGTTCCTGGGATATGTGTTGCAGAATGTAAAGGAGGGGTTCCCCGTTGCCTTAGGTAACATCAGTATCGGCCTACTTGTTTTTCTTCTGAACACGATCATTACCAATGCACTGGGTGTTATGGGCATGAATATATGGTCCATCTGCTTGCAGGTACTGATGCTATCCTTGGTTGTCATCAATGGTACAACAGGCTGTATCTATGCCGTAGGCGGTGTTATCTGCGGTGAGGAAGACTGGAAAGGTCTGCGGTTGTTTGAACTCCGCGTCGTCAAGGTGCTGATCTTCAGTATAGCGCTATTTGTCATCGTAGTGGAAATAGAGCCCCTCTGGTTGGCATCCATTTTTGGTGCTGACGAGAACATGCGAGCTGCAGGCTTGAGTCGTGCGCTCAGGCTATTCTTTCTGTGTGAAATACCGTTTGCGTATATCTTCGTGCGTCAAGCCATGCTCCAATTACTGGAGTACCGCTCACTAGCAGCCGTTATCTCTATCGTTCAACTGTTGCTGCTGTTAGGTGGTGTCTGGGGAGCATCGCTCATCAATCCTCAATATGTGTGGGGCAGTTTCTCTATTTCGATGATAGTGGTTCTTGTTGCGGTATATGTGGTTATGTTTTTTATTCACTACAAGAAGCCTGGTACGAGCCTCGTTTCCCTGATACCTTTGGAAGAGGAGCCGCTGATGCTGGTCCGTTCCATGGAATGTACCGTTGAAGGGATTGCTGCTGTTAAAGAGGAATTCGAATCTTTTGTGAAAAGCCACGCAACAGATGCTGAGGAAGCTATGAAACGTATCAACGCCCTGACAGCTAATCTGCTGGAACGGACGGATGATGGTAAAGACAATTTCTGCGATATTATCATATCCTTTAAGGCTAAAGTGCCATTCGTCAAGATGAAGGATATTCAAAGGGCTTTCGAAAAGGATAGCTTTGCTTATGAAGCAAGCTACGAAGTAATGAATGGACAAAATGTAACAACAATTAATATATAAATTCAATATGAAGACGTATCCTTTACTACAATCGCAATTAGGCGTGTTCATGCAATGCATACAGAACCCCCAATCCACTCAATACAACCTGCCGAATGAGTGTGCCATACCATCTACCGTAGATATAGAACGACTCATCAGGGCATGGGAGACTGTCATTGCAGCGCGTCCTATCTTCCGCACCCGCTTCATGATTGACCCGAACGGTGAAATCAGGCAGTGGAGCGACGACGCGATGGAGATTCCCATCGTCCGCCGCAAGAGCACATACGCTGATGTACAAGAATACGTCAAAAACGGCTTCGTCCGCCCCTTCAACCTGCTAAGCGGCGAGCCCTTGTTCCGCGTGGAATTCATTCAGACAGAGAAAGGATGGGTTGAGCTGTCGGATGGACATCACTGCATCATGGACGGAATGTCATTCACGCCAGTCCTGTTCCAGATAGACCTCAACAAAGCCTATATGGGCGAGGAGCTGACACCGCAGCCTTATGGACTTTTTGAGGCTGCAGAGGACGAGGTGGCGACCTTCGGAACACCCGTTTATGAAAAGGCCAAAGCCTACTATGCCGAAAAATTTGCTGGCATGGACTTTGCCACACTCAGTAAGAGTACGCCAGGCACCATGGGTAAGATGGTGCGCCGCTCTACTTTTGTCAATCAGCCTGAGTGCGATGCATGGTGTAAGGAGCATGGCATAGCTGTGAACCTGCTGTTCCAGGCAGCCTTCAGCTATATGCTGACTGTGCTGATGCGTCAGGAAAAAGTGGCTTATTATACCGTGAACCATGGCCGAATGGACAAGCGTCTGCGCGAGGCATATGGTATGTTCGTTAAGTCCGTACCAATCATGGCCGATGCCACTGATGCAAAGAATAAGACCGTCAAGGATTTCATCATGAGTTTCAGGACTGAGCTGATGAGTACCATCCGCTATGGCTGTTACCCCTTTACTCATTTCTGTAGTGACCTGAAGATGACAGCGGGCATCTCGTTCAATTTCCAGGCTCTTGTCGATATGGAGGAAGCCATGATTCTCGGCGACCAGCGCATCTATGGTTCACAGCCCGTACGTGCAGAGATCGACGACGACATAACTGTCTTCATTTTCTATAAAGAAGGCCAATACGAGATCCGTGCCGAGTCAAGCAGTGCCATGAATGACGCTGAGACATTGCAGATGGTGGCTGATGCAACATACCAGACTCTCATCTCCATGCAAGCGCATTTTGACGGTACACTCAGCGAGGTGAGTATCCTCAGCGACGAGCAGCAGGCTCAGCTCATCAAGTTGTCAGCAGGCAAAGATATGGATGTTGACATTACTAAGACCTTTGCACAGGCTTTCGAGGAACGTGCAAAACTGGTACCGGACCATATTGCCGTAGCTGACAAAGACAGTCACCTGACCTACCAGCAAATGTCGCACTATTCGGATGTGCTGGCACACCGTCTGATTGCTGCAGGCGTACGACCCAACGACTTCGTGTGCGTCATGCTGGATCGCTTTAAGGAGTTCCCGCTGTCAGTGCTGGCCATCCACAAGGCTGGTGCAGCCTATACACCTATGGATTTCGAATATCCCAACGAGCGTCTGCAGTATATGTTGGAGAATTCCGAGTCGAAGGTGCTCATCACCAGCCATGCCGTACTGGAAAGCAAAAAGGCAGAGGGTGATTTCGAAACGGGCAATGTGCAGGTCATCTTCGTGGAGGATATAGATTTCAGCGTGGATGCTGACCCTATCAACCTTACTACTCCCGATAATCTGGCCTATATGATCTATACGTCTGGCTCGACAGGCAAGCCCAAGGGAGCCATGCTCCATCAGGCCGGTCTATGGAACTTCATCAACATTGTCATTGATATGGAGAAACTGACGGCTGCCGACAGCATTGAGGGGCACCGTTCGTTCTCGTTTGATGCACACATCGAGGATATGTATGCCATCTTGACGTTAGGAGGCTCATTCCACATCATGCCTACCGAAATCAGAAAGGACTTGGCAGCTATCCGCGATTTCCTGTTCGAACACAAAATCACAGGTGGTGGTTATTCTACCGCCATTGGCGCCTTGCTGCTCAACACCTACGACGACCTACCCGTCAGGTTCATCACTGCTGGCGGTGAGAAGCTTGACGGTGTGTACAGCGACCACATAGAGATTATCAACGTGTACGGTCCGACAGAGTGTACCGACGATACTTCCTATTATAGCATAGCACCGGGAACTCGCGCTGAAAACATCCCCATCGGCAAACCCGTGGCCAACACCTGGAACTTCATCGTGGACAGCAACGGCCGTCTGGTTCCCAGAGGGGTTGTTGGTGAACTTTGCATCGCCGGTATTCAGGTAGGACGCGGCTACTGGCGGCTTCCTGAGCGTACCGCAGAATCATTCGTTGATTGTCCTTTCGTCAGTAAGGACCGTTGGGGCCGCAAAGTACGGATGTATCACACCGGTGACCTCTGCCGTTGGAACAAGGACGGCGACCTGGAATATATGGGCCGTATCGACTTCCAGGTGAAACTGCGTGGTTTCCGCATAGAATTAGGTGAGATAGAGAGTAAGGTGCTGCAGATGGAGGGCATCAAGCAAGCTGCCGCCGAGGTCAGAAAGATTAACGGTGTTGATCACCTGCTGCTATACTACACTTTGGACAATGGATCTACTCTAAACGATGACGACATACGCCAGGCTTTGGAAGCATCGTCGCTGGCAGATTATATGGTGCCTGACACCTACATGCAGCTCGAGACGATGCCGCTGACCCCCAACGGCAAGGTGAACCGCAAGGCACTGCCGATACCCGAGATACAAAGCCATACAGAATACGTGGAACCTGCCAACGACACTGAGCGGATCATTGCCGAGACATTCAAGGAGGTGCTGAAGATTGATGTACCTGTAGGAGCCCTGAACAGTTTCTTTGAGTTCGGAGGTGATTCCGTCAAGGCTATTCGTCTCATTAGTATGTTGCGCAAAAAGGGCATCATTGTTCCTGTATCCACGGTGATGAAGGAGAAGACCGTCAGAGCTATCGCGGAAACGATAAAAGATGTGGCTTTAGATATAGACCAAAGCAACTGGAGCGGCAAGGTGGAGAACTCAGCCATCGTGCAGTTCTTCTTCGACCTTAAGTTGCCTGTTCCAAACCATTATAATCAGGCCGTGATGCTCCAAACAGAAGGCCACTTCAACAAGGAAGCACTTGATACGGCGCTGAAAGCCGTGACTACGCATCATGACATGTTGAGGGCTGTCGTTAAGGACGGAGCACTTTATGTACGCGAGGTCAATGATGGGACCATGTTCTCCATTGAGGAGTTTACTGTTGACGGCAACGACAAGGCTGCCGTCACAGCAATAGCCAACGGTATAGAGGGCAGCATTGACATTAACAACGGCCCTCTTATGAAGCTGGCACTGCTGCATAGCAACGAGAAAGACTACTTGCTTATTGCCATACACCATAATGTCATCGACGGTGTGTCATGGCGTATCCTAATCGAAGATCTGGCTACAGCCTATGGACAAGCTGTGGCTGGACTCCCTGTCAGTCTGCCTGCAAAGACACACTCTTACAAATACTATCAGGAAGCGATGGAGCGCTTTAAGAAGAGCTACCAGCTTGAAGTAGAAAAAGACTATTGGGAGAAAGTTAGAAAGGAGATTGCTGAAACCGCAACATCGACAGGTAATGACTATACTCGCCATTTTGTCAGGAAAGAGGCTATTATCAGCGCCGACGTAACTAATGAGCTACAGGCAGTTCCCACCCGACAGGAGAATGTCGGCATGAACGACCTGCTATTAACTTCCCTGTTGCGCAGCTATGCCGCAGTCACTGGTAAGCAGAAGATGTGTGTGATGTTGGAAGGCCATGGTCGTGAGAACATTGGTGAGCCTCTATTTACCGACCGCACGGTAGGATGGTTCACATCCATGTATCCTGTGGTGTTAAAGCAGGAAGGGAATGATCTGGTAGCCAATCTCGCAGACGTGAAAGATGTGTTGCACCGGGTGCCCAACAACGGTATCGGCTACGGACAGCTTTTCGGAATGGATGTCGCCTCCATGCCTCAGATCACCTTCAACTATCTGGGTACTTTCGGATCGGTTGGGAAGGATGACAGCCCAATTTCCATTGCAGAGGATATGCCTGTTGGTGACATGGTAGCCAAAGCCAACTGCTACGGTTCTGACATCATCGTCAACTGCATGGTGCTGCCGTCAGGACAGTTCTCCATCAGCCTGGATTACAATGAAGCCATATTGACAGACCAGCAGGCCACACAACTTTTGCAGGGACTGAATACGGAAGTCAAGGCTATTGCCAATGCAAAGATTGATAAAGAAGACCTGCTGACGGCATCAGATCTCGGAGAGACGACTTGGACTCATGAGGAATTCAAAGCCGTTGTAGCCGACTTCGCCAGTCGTGGAGAGACGCTGAAGCGCATCTATCCTTTGACACCTATGCAGGAAGGTATGGTGCTCAAAGCTGTCATGGAGCCAGGCTCTGTAGCCTACCGAATAGTCTTCGCCGTATCGATAGACACTCTGCCCACTGAGCAACAGTTACGGACAGCACTCGACGCCTTAGCTCTGCGCCATGAGGTACTGCGTACAGCGGTCATCATGCGTGGCACGAATGAATATCGCCAAGCTATCGTTGACGGCAGACAACTGGGACTATCCATGATGGACATCAGTCATGTCGCCGATCAGGCAAAGACTATTGCTGATACACGATGGGAATTGCTCAAGAAAGATTTCGACCTTCAGTCTAAGCCGCTGTTTAATGTAGTATGCATGAAGACTAGTGACACCAGCTGTGCCCTGTTGTTAGATTTCCATCATATCATTGAAGATGGATGGTGTCTGCCGATTATCCAGAAGGACTTCTTCACATTGCTCTCACAAAGCATGGAAGGCAAACCTGTTGCGACCGAGTCGATAAGCGATGGACGTTACGAACAATATGTACGTGACATTTACGCCAAGGACAAACGTGCTTCACTCAACTACTGGCGTCAATTATTGGAAGGTTACGAGACCAAAGCTGTTATCCCATCCTTTGGAACCGTCAGTGAAGATCGCCGCACGAAGAAGGACTCCCTCATGATAGACCTCACATTGGAAGAGCAGCAAATGCTCAAGAGCCTGTGCTATGCTGCTCAGGTTACTCCGAACACCATTGTCGAAACTGCTTGGGGACTATTGCTGCAGCGCTACAACCGCACCAATGACGTTGTCTTCGCCAAAGTCGTTTCGGGTCGTGACAATACAGAAAATGATGTGAGCGACCTGATTGGTATCTTTATTAATACTGTACCCGTGCGCGTACATACTGATAATGAGGATACCGTGCTGCAAATGATGAAGAAGGTACAGGCACAGGCTGCTGAAAGCAACCGCCATGACTATGTTTCGTTGAGCGAAGTACAACAGCAGACCGATTTGGGAAAAGACCTGTTCCAGTCCACTATAGTTTTTGAGAACTACCCGACAGAGATTGAAGACGCAACACCCTGGCCATTCACCGTCAAGCGTCTCATCATCAAAGAAGAGAACTTCGACGACATCAGCCTGATAGTATATATCGGTGAAGACGGTCGTCTGGCTCTGCAGTTGCAATTCAACAACCAGTTATACACTGAGAAATTCATTGCCGACACCCTTAGCGCATTGCAATGCATCATTCATGGCATGCTGGTGGATACAAATGCCAAGGTCAACAGTATTCAACTCCTTGATGAAACAAGGTTGGAAGAGCTCATGGACCTATCCGTCGGCAAGCTTATGGACATTAATCTCAATGAGACCTTTGCAGAGTTGTTTGTCCGTCAGGCCAAGAAGACGCCAAATGCACTGGCTGTCAGCGACGCCAATAGTGAGTTTACCTACCATGAGATGGACGAGCAGTCGAATACGCTGGCTCACCTGCTTATCGACAAGGGCATCCAGCCTAACGACTTCGTATGCGTGATGCTTGACCGTACCAAGGAGTTCCCGTTGACGGTACTGGCTATCCACAAGGCTGCAGCTGCATATACCCCACTCGATTTGGAATACCCCAACGAGCGTTTGAGCTATATGGTTGAAAATTCTGAGTCAAAGGTAGTCATTACCACCCATGACGTCTATGCTGCCAAGATGAACGAAGGCGGCTTGGAACTGGGTAATATCCAGCTTATATACCTAGACGACATCGACCTCACCCAGAAGACTGACCCCATCCTGCTTACCAAGCCCGAAGGTCTGGCGTATATGATATACACTTCAGGCTCCACAGGTCTTCCTAAGGGTGTGATGCTGCATCAGCGCGGATTGCGCAGCTATATTGCTTCGATGATAGACATTCTGGGTATTACCGACAAGGACCGCATCTCCAACCATCGTCCATTCTCGTTCGATGCTCATATCCAAGACCTCTACCCCGCCATTACCGTCGGTGGTAGCATCCATATCATGCCTACGGCTATCCGCAAGGAGATGAAAGGACTACACGACTTTATCGTTAGTCATCAGATTACCGGTGGTAGCTATACCACCTCATTAGGCGCTATGCTGCTGGACAGCTACGAACTGCCTCTGCGCTACATGACACTGACAGGCGAGAAGATGATAGGACTGGTCAGCGGTAAAGTACAACTGGTGAACGGCTATGGTCCCACAGAGTGTACCGACCTGATATCAGCCTATCACTTGGAAAAAGGCCGCATCTATGATGATATACCCATCGGTCGTCCGATGGCCAACAGCTACTGCTTTATCGTCGACCAAAGCAACAACCTTGTGCCACGTGGTGTGCCAGGTGAGTTGTGCTTTGCCAGTGTACAGGTAGGCTGTGGCTACTGGAAATTGCCCGAGCAGACAGCGAAAGTCTTTGGCGACTGCCCCTTCCTACCGCTACAAGCCGATGGAAAGCCTATGCGAATGTACCACACGGGAGATTTGTGCCGTTGGAACGACGAAGACCAGATTATGTATTCCGGACGTATCGACTCACAGGTAAAACTGCGTGGCTTCCGCATTGAGCTCGGCGAGATTGAGACACAAGCTCAGAAAGTGGAGGGGCTCCAACAAGCAGTGGCTATGGTACGCGAGGTACTTGGTGCACAGCATCTGATTCTATATTATACCGTCAAGGAAGGAGCAAATGTCACGGAGGAACAGATTCGTACCTTCCTGGAGCAGACAAAACTGGCGGAATATATGCAGCCAGAGGTTTATATGCAGTTGGATGAGTTCCCCTTCAACTCCAGTGGTAAGGTGAATCGCAAGGCTCTCCCGCTACCAGAGATCAAGGCTGGGGAGATTGTTCCACCTGAAACGGAAACAGAGAAGCAGTTGTGGAATGAGGTTTCTGAGACGCTGAAGGTTAAGGAATTCGGTATCACGACTCCACTTTCTCACATCGGAATGACTTCACTCGTTGCCATGCGACTAGCCATGTCTATCCAAAAGAAGTATGGTGTTCAAGTGCCAGTGGCAGAACTGATTCAGGAGCCTACAATCAAGGCTATCGCTGCTAAGATTGACGAACAGAAGAGACAGGAAGAAGCTGCCATGAGTTTGTTCACTAAGCGTAAGAGTGAACCTTCCGGAGAAAAGAAGGGCGATCCATTCGCTGCAAAGAAAGCAGATCCATTCGCTGCAAAGAAGGCTGACCCATTTGCAGTAAACAAAAAAAAGAATCCATTTGAATAATATAACATTTATTATATGACAAAGACAGAACAAAACATCGCGAATCTTTACGAAACGCTGATCTCAGATGGTTATTTCCGTGATGACAACGGCAATCTCAATATGTCGGTAGAACAATTCGGTGACAATCTGCGCAAAGAGAAGATTGCCAAAACGTTCTATGCCAACCTTTTGGACGACGGCTATTTCCGTGACGGTGAGGAAATCTTGCTTTCAGAAGAAGACTTTCTGAAGCGAGTGGGAGCCATCAAGGAAAAACGTGCGTATTATCCACTTTCTTCCAATCAAATGGGACTTTATTTTGACTGGGAAATGAACCCTGAGACCACTCAGTATAATACGCCTAGTCTAAAAAAATATCCCAAGGAAAAGATTGATGCAGACAGGCTTTGCCAGGCCATACAGGCTGCTTTCAATGCCCATCCTTTCCTCGCCACAACATTTGGCGTCAAAGATGATGAGATTGTGCAGATTCCTCATGAGAACACGCAGCTTGAAGTCGTTCGTCTCGTGCTTGACAGCGAACCAGACATCGCATATTTCCAATCTAAGGTTCGTCCGTTCAATTTACAGGAAGACTGTCTTTGTCGTGCTGAGATCATCGAAACACCTCAGTACATTTATCTGTTTACTGATATCCACCACATTGTCATTGACGGATTATCAGTACTCATCTTCAACCAGGCTATCGGCAAAGCCTATATGGGCGAGGAACCAGAGACAGAGGCTCTTGATTTCTACGACTTTGCAGTTTCAGAGGAAGAATTAAGTAGCAGTAATGCCTATCAGGAAGCTGAACAATACTTTGATGGGTTGTTAGGTGGTATAGAGTCAGTTGTTTATCCTCACTCTTCAACCTTAGACAATGGCAATACTCAGAATGTTGAGTTGCGAACGACCATTGACGGAGCTGCCATCGACTCTTTCTGCGAGAAAACGGATGTATCCGAAAATGCTTTCTATATGGCTGCTTTCTTCCAGGTTTTACACCGCGTAACAAGAGAAGATAGCGTGTTTATATCTACTATCAATAATGGTCGTAACCGTGCAGAATTGATGAACACGATTGGCATGTTTGTCAAGACACTGCCTATTGTCAGCTCTTTGCCGGAAAAGAATGCCGGTAATATCGATGTGGTGGAATATGCCACACAATTCCAACAGCAATATCTCAACGCTGTTCAGCGCGATTTCTACCCATTCTCTGATATCGTCAAACGTCATGGCATCCATCCCGATATGATGTATGTCTTCCAGGATGTTGCTGGCGCCACAAACTTGCGGGAAGACGAAAAGGTGCCCACGGATGAATATGAGCAGATTGACCTTACCCTCGATACAGCAAAAGTACCTTTGAAGCTGAGTGTCATTACCCATGCTGGGGGTAAGAAGACTTTCGAACTCAACTACGATGCCGCCCTCTATAACGAGGCAGACATGCAGCAGTTGCTTGACATGGTAATAGCAGCATCTTTGTCGCTTTGTGAAGCCAAAACACTGTCAGACGTTTCTATGCTTCCTGAGTCACAACGTGAGCAGGTGGAATCCTTCCGACAAACTGCACAGGCCGATGTTCCATTGAAACTTCACCACCAGCCTATCGAGAAGAATGCCATCGACATTCCTGATACAGTGGCTCTGATTGCCAAAGACTGCACCCTCACCTTCAAACAGTTCAATGAGGAGGCCAACCGCATAGCCCATGCTCTCATCAAGCGTGGTGTAAAACGCGGAGATCGGGTGGTGCTACTATTGCCAAGGACATCGGCTGTCATTGTGTCCATGTTTGGTGTAAGCAAAACTGGTGCCGCCTATATCCCTTGCGACCCAGCCTACCCAACTGACCGTATTCAGCTAATCATGACGGATTCCGAAGCGCAATATGTTATCACGACCAAAGACCATCTGGATAACTACGATGCCGAGAAAGTTATCGATATCGACGATATCTACAAGAACGAGGCATATAGCACAGAGAATCCCAATGTGGAGATCTCTCCCGATGATCTGGCATACCTCATTTATACATCAGGCTCCACAGGTAAGCCTAAGGGGGTGATGTTGCGCCATATCGGTATTACCAACTATCTCTACAACCATCCGGCCAATGTACATATCGCAGGACTGAAAAGACTCAGCGTGAAGACCTATGTGTCAATCACAACTCTCTCGTTCGACATGTCATTGAAGGAGTTTGCTGGTTCGCTATATAATGGCATCACCACCGTGCTGGCCGATGAGCAAGAAGTCATAGATCCTGTCCTGCTCGCCCGTCTGATGCTGAAGACTGGTGCTGAGGCCATTAACGGCACTTGCTCACGCATTCAGAGTTATCTTGAACTACCAGAGTTCTGCGAGGCCGTGCGCCATTGCAAGATGGTTTGGTCTGGTGGTGAGATGTATCCCCTCTCACTATTGGAGAAACTGCAGTCGCTCGGTGTTGAAATCATCAACACCTATGGTCCGACTGAGATCACTGTATCATCGAATATTGCCAACCTCACACATGCCAGCCGTGTAACCGTGGGCCGCCCGCTGCTCAACTATATTGAATACATTGTCGATCCGTTCGATCAGGAGGTACCTGTTGGTGTGCCCGGCGAACTGCTCATCGGAGGTCCTGGCGTAGCTCTTGGATATAACAATTTGCCGGAGATGACGGCCGAGCGTTTTGTAGAATACAAGGGAAACCGTGTCTACCGTTCTGGTGACCTAGCCCGATGGACTCCAGACGGTGAGGTCGAAATACTTGGACGTATTGACAATCAAGTGAAGATAAGCGGTTTCCGCGTGGAGTTAGGTGAGATAGAAACTCAAGCAGAAAATATTGCAGGTGTACAGAAGGCTATTGCTGTTGTCAAGAAGATTAGCGGTATGGATCATTTGATTCTTTACTATACTGTAGCCGAAGGTACTTCCATAGAGGATACAGATGTCGAGACAGCCCTCAAGAATACCTCACTGGCAGAATATATGATACCAGATATCTATATGCGGCTTGAGACAATCCCACTGACTCCTAACGGCAAGACCAATTACAAGGCATTGCCAGAGCCTGCACTGAAAGCCGAAGAAATTGTAATGCCTCGTAACGAGCAAGAACAGAAGATGTGGGACATCATCTCTGAACTGCTGGGCACTACAGCCTTTGGCGTAGAGACCAACCTCGTAACAGTTGGACTGAGTTCTATTGCAGCCATCCGCTTGTCGGCAATATTCTCCCGCAACGACATCAGACTTTCCACACGAGACATCATGCGCACTCCAGTTATAAGCGCACTGGTGAAGAAGGCTGGCAGTGCTGGTGAGCAGGAAGAACAACCTCTCAAGCCCCATGCCATCCGAGAGTGGTATCCCCTGAGCGAGACTCAGAAGGGTATGTATTACGATTGCATCACCCACCCCGATGCAATTCTGTACAATATTCCCAGTGTTTCCACTTTTGTCGATATTGATAGAGAACGCCTTCTCAAAGCTGTGAAGGTAGTCTTTGAGGCTCACCCCTACCTGAACTGTCGTCTGAGAGAACATGATGGTGAAGTGATGCAATATCGTGATGATACCTTAAGCCCCATCATCAATGAAGTCACACTTGACACCCGTCCTGACGCAGCCTTCTTCCAGAGTCAGTTGCGCCCCTTCGATGTGATGAATGAACCCCTCTATCGCTTCACACTTTATCATTACAAGAACGAGACCTCACTGCTGACCGATTTCCATCACCTCATCAGTGATGGTACCAGTAATCAGGTGCTTGCCTTTGATTTGAAGAAAGCATACGACGGTCAACCCTTAGAGAAAGAACAGTATACTGCTTACGATCGCTCTATCGATGAGAACGAACTATTCCATTCTGAGCGCGGTAAGGAGGCAGAGGCTTATTTCGACCAGATATTTGAGGATGTAACCCCGACTGTTTATCCCCACTCTACTTCACTCGATGGCGGTAAGGTTTACGACACAATCACTACCGACATCCAGTCAGATGCTATCAATGATTATTGTAAGCGCCATCTACTGTTACCCAGTTCTTTCTTCATGACCGTACTCCACGCTGTTTTACATCGTCTCACCCGTGAAGATAAGACACTCATCCATTTTATCAGTAATGGTCGTTCCGAACTGAAATTAGCTAACTTCTTCGGTGTGTTTGTAAAAACGTTGCCATCTGTATGTGCAGATTTCAAACGTCCGATGGCAGAATTGGTGAAAGCCGTCAACGAGCAGATGCGCGATACGATTGACAACGACTTCTATCCTTTCTCAGAGATGGTTAGTCGCTATAATATCAGCGTTAATATCATCTACAACTATTTCGTTGATTTGGAGACTGATATCGTGCTCGACAAACAGGCTGGTGTGTATGGCAACTTGAATTGGGATACTGCCAAGAATCCCCTCTCTGTCACGATACTAACCAACGATAAGGGTGACTATCAGTGCTTCCTCGAGTATGATGCGACGCTCTACAACCGCCGCGATATGGAAATATTGAGCAAGGCGTTCAAGACCTTCGCAGAAAGCTGCGTTAGCGACAGCTTTGCTGACACTACCAGCGTGCCACTGATATCAGCTTCAGAAACTGATGTCATTATCCGACAGGCTCAGGGTAAGAGGATGGAATATCCTGCAACCGACACCTTTGTCAGCCTATTCCTTAGTCAGGCCGTCCAGTATCCTACTACCATAGCTGTGTCAGACGGCAATAGTACCTATACCTACAAAGAACTCGACACGTTGTCTAATGCACTGGCAAAGAAACTCCTTGATATTGTAGGGGAGAACAATGGTCAGCGTCCCTTTATGAGTATCATGCTCGGCTATGAGAAGGATTTCGTTGTGGCGGCCTTAGGTGTAGAGCGAGCAGGTTATGCATACGTTCCTCTCGACTATGACTATCCCAATGAGCGTTTGCTTTATATGCTCGAAGACAGTGAGAGCCAGGTACTTATTACCAGCCATGCCATACTGAACGAGAAGACCAGTGATGGCGACAAGTTTGAGGCCAAGAATATCATCTTCATCGATGACTTCCTCAACGAGGCATCATCTTTGGCATCATCATCTCCAATCAATCTTGCCACTCCTGACGGTCTTGCCTATATGATTTATACCTCTGGTTCTACGGGCAAGCCGAAGGGCGTGATGATATCTCACCGCGCGAAGGCAAACTTCATGCATTTCATTTCCAAGGAATGGGGCCACAACTCCAAGAGCCGTATCTTCTGTCACTCCAGCTTCTCTTTCGATGCCAGTATCGAGGACCTTTATCCTGTCCTAACGGTGGGTGGTACCCTTTACATCGTTCCTCAGGAGGCACGACGTGACATGGATTTGTTGCAGCAGTTCATCGTCAGCAATGGCATCACCGGCGGTAGCTTCACTACCCAGTTTGGCCAGATGCTACTGTTGCAGTATCCAGACTTACCTGTAAAGTACATTGTAATTGGCGGAGAGAAAATGACAGTTGTACCGCAATGTAACTGCCGTCTTATCAATACTTACGGACCTACTGAATTTACAGTTGACTCCACCTTCTATGAAGTGGAGAAAGGCCGGGAGTATAAGAATATCCCCATCGGCCGTCCGCTTTACAATCTCGCAGGTTATGTAGTGGATAAATACGGCCATCTCATGCCGCAGGGCGTTCCAGGTGAACTCTGTTTGGCAGGTCCTCAGATTGCCAATGGATATTGGCACAGAGAAGACCTGACACGCGAGAAATTCACCAATGTCCTCTTCACTTCCGACAAAGTCTATCACACAGGTGACCTTGTCCGTTACAATGAAGACGGCGACATAGAATACTTAGGACGTATCGACAATCAGGTTAAACTCCGTGGATTCCGTATTGAGTTAGGTGAGATTGAGACGCTTATCAGTAAATATGACGGTATCACCATGGTCAGCGTACAGGTCAAAGAAGTTGGTGGCGTCCAGCATCTTGTGGCCTACTATTCCGCTAATACAGAAATAGACAAGGCTGCTCTTGAGGCTTCGCTGGCCGAGAGCCTGACCGATTACATGGTGCCCGAAGTATATATGCAACTTGATTCCATGCCACTCACCCCTAATGGTAAGGTGAACACGAAAGCCTTGCCTGAGCCAGAAATTGCTATGACGGAATATGTAGAACCTGAAGGTGTAAAAGAGCCCATTGTGGCTGAGTGCATCTCTCAGGTGCTGAGCATTGGAGGCAATGTGGGAGCATTGGATAATTTCTTCTCTCTCGGTGGTGACTCCATCAAGTCTATCCGCTTGGTCAGCATGCTAAGGCAGAAAGGTCTCTCACTGACCGTTGCTGACGTCATGAAGGGTAAGACTGTCAGGGCTATTGCTGCTATGGCAAAGAATAATGTGGATGATACCATCTCCCAGGAAGTGGTAACAGGTGAAATCCTGCCAGGTGCCGTCCAGCGCTATTACCTTAATCTGAACCAGCCTCATCCTGAACATTATAACCAGAGTGTGGCTGTGGAATCAAAAACGCCTCTCAATATAGAGGTGTTGCGTAAGAGTCTGGATGCTATTGCCATACACCATGACATGCTTCGCATGAGAACTGAGAATGGAAAGTTGTACATCAACGACACAGATCAAAAACTGTATGATTTCTCCGAACTTACCATAAGCAGTAAAGACGATATTACACCTCATGCGAGCACACTTCATGCTTCTATCGATCTTCAGCACGGGCCTGTCATGAAGGTAGGCGTTTATCATCTTCCCACTAGCGATGTGCTTGTACTGATCTGCCATCACATGGCGGTTGACGGTGTGTCATGGCGCATCATCACTGAGGATTTAATTACAGCTTACAACCAACTGACAGCAGGTAAGGATATCTCTCTGCCCAAGAAGACCCATTCGTTCAAGTACTATACAGAAGCTATTCACCGCTATCGCGACAGTTACAAACTCAGTTTAGAGAAGACATATTGGGAAAACGTACAGAAAAAGATGCTCCAACTGCCTCAAGGAGGTAGCACTACAGACCATATCCGCAACTTCAATCTGCAGTATAGCCATGCTTGTCTGAAGCATCTTCTTACCGATGCTCACAAAGCATACAACACGACGGAGAACGATCTTTTAATAACAGCTTTCCTTAATAGCTACCGTCAAGTAACAGGCAATGATAGTGCTAGCCTGATGATGGAAGGTCATGGGCGTGAACCTATTCACGAACCATTAGTCACCGACCGTACCGTTGGATGGTTTACCTCCATGTATCCTGTTGTCGTCGAAGGCATCAACGGTGACATACGTCATGACATCCGTCTGGTGAAAGAAACGTTCCGTGCAGTACCAAACAAGGGACTTGGCTATGGAATTTTACAGTATATCCCGTCTGCTGAAGGTGATGCCAACCTACGCGCTGACCTGACAGAATGCCTGGGATTCAACTATCTGGGCGACGTGAAGAGCAATGATGCGATGAACGGATTCAGTATTGCCAGCGATGTCAATACTGGTATTTCTGCCAACAAGGATGGACTGACCAGCGTGACCTACATGATTAACTGTACCATCATTGAAGGCGTTTTCGGCATCAATGTTGATTACGACACAACGATCTATACCGAAGAGCAGGCCCATGCCATCGCTGAGGGCTTCTGCAAGCAACTCGAGGCCATCGTTGATCACACCCTTTCAATTGCTGCACCTGAACCGACAGCCTCTGACCTGGGTGCTCAGGGATGGACTGACAACCAGTTTGAATCGCTGAAGGCTGAATATGCCGAGCGCGGAGAAACCATTCAACGTGTTTACCCGCTTACTCCCATGCAAGAAGGTATCCTACTTGAGTATATGTCGGATCCAAAGACCTCAGCATATGTACTCGTCAACCGGTACGAGACGAATATCCTGCCGACAGCCGAACAAGTGCGCTATGCCCTTGATGTTCTCGCTGCCAAGCATGAGGTTTTCCGCACATCAATCATCTATCGCGGAGTGGATACCCCTTGTCAGGCAATTATAGATCGTAAACTGGGACTGCGATATATCGACATCTCAGGCGAAAGTGACATCTATGCAGCCTCAATGCGCATTCACAAAGAGGAACTTGCAGCCACCTTCGACCTTCAGTCATCACCTCTTTACAGAATTGTTGTACTGAAAACATCTGAGACGTCATGTCATATCCTACTCGTCACTCACCATATTATCATTGATGGTTGGTGCCAGCCAATTTATTTCAAGGATTTCTTGACGGCTCTTCAACAGGCAATGACCGGAAACACCGAACCTATCGTTCCTGGTATCGCTGGAAGATATGAAGAGGCTGTTCGTGACATGCTCTGCTTTGACAAGAAGAGCGCCTTTAAATATTGGAGGGAGTTGCTGTCTGATTATACAGAAAAAGCTATTATTCCTTATTCCTATAAGCCTGTGCCAGAATCCCCACGCAAGGCACAGACACTGGGACTTAACATCGAACCTGCTGTGATGGGGCAACTACAAGAACTCTGTAGTAAACACGAAGTGACCATGAACACCATCATGGAATATGTATGGGGTATGGTTTTACAGGTTTATAACAACCATTCTGATGCCATATTCGGAAAGGTTGTCTCTGGTCGTAATCATGGTGATGTAGCAGATCTTGTAGGTCTTTTCATCAATTCGATACCTGTGCGTGTTAAGACTGATGATACTATGACTGTGCTCGATGTACTGCATGCCCTTCAAAAGCAAGCGGCCGATAGTGCTGTGTACGACTACTGTTCTTTGGCCGAGATACAGCAACAGTCATCACTCCGAGGTAATCTCTTACAGAGTACTCTCATCTTCGAGAACTATGCAGGTAAAGAGGATCTGAACGAAATAGGAGAAAAGTTGCATATCAAGTCTTTACAGACGGAAGAGGAGATCTTCAACGAGCTGCGTGTTGTGGTTGTCCTTGATGACAAGGCTGGTACGATGAGTATTCACATCATGTATGATGGCAATTTGTATGCTGAGAGTCGTATGCAGACCGTCGTTTCCACCCTGCAGTATATACTGACAAGCCTGCCTGATAATATCAATACGAAGGTATCGGAGTGTCCGCTGATGTCTGACTCCGACAAGGCTGCAGTCATTAAACTCTCGAAGGGTAAAGATATGCCGTTCGACTACTCAAAGACTTATCTCGACCATTTTGTCGCTAAGGCTCATGAGGTGCCCGAGAATCTGGCTGTAGATGATGATACTCGTCAACTGACATACGCCGAGCTTGACCACCAGTCCGATCTCGTAGCCCACAAGCTTGTTGACATGGGTGTACGTAAGCAGAACTTCATTGGTGTCATGATTGAGCGAAGTGTCGATTTCCCTGTCTGCGTGTTCGGTATTCATAAAGCAGGGGCTGCTTACCTGCCACTCGATCTGGAATATCCGAACGAGCGCCTCTCCTACATGCTTTCCGACAGCGAGGCACCCCTCGTCATCACCACACACCAAGTATTGCAGGAAAAACTGCAATTGGGTGGTTTTGAACGGTTGCAGACCCTGCTCGACCAAGGAAAGGTGCTCTTCGTTGATGATATCGACTGGCATGAGACATGCAAGCCCATTAACCTCTGTACACCTGATTGCTATACTTATATCATCTATACATCAGGTTCTACTGGTAAGCCTAAGGGTGTGGTTTTGCATCATCTTGGACTGATGAGCTATATCCTCTCAACCACAGAGGAGAATGGTCTGACAGCAGCCGATCGTATCAGTAGTCACCGTTCGTTCAGCTTTGACAGCCATATTGAGGATCTCTATGCTATATTGCTGCTGGGTGGTAGTTTGCACATTATGCCATCGGCTATCCGCAAAGATCTGCCGTCTGTTTACGATTTCGTAGTGCGTCATCGTATTACGGGTGGTGGATACACAACATCAATAGCAGCTCTGCTTGCCAACAATTTCGATATGCCCGTACGCTATATCAGTGCCATTGGTGAGAAATTGGCAGGAGTGGTATCAGGTGATGCACAGATTCTGAACTATTACGGACCTACAGAGTGTACTGACCACATCAGTATGTTCCCGATGCAGAAGGGTGTAGAGTATTCCGATATCCCCATCGGTCACGTGGTAGCCAACAGTTGGTGTTTTATTGTGGACAGATACGGACGCCTGGTACCTCATGGTGCTGTAGGAGAGCTTTGCATAGCTGGTATTCAAGTGGGTGTAGGCTACTGGCATTTGCCCGAGCAGACTGCCAAGGTATTTGGTGACTGTCCATTTGTAGAGCAGAACATCAACGGTACAAAGGTACGCATGTATCATACGGGTGACCTGGCACGTTACGACGACGATTGTCAGTTGGTATGTCTGGGTCGTATGGACGGTCAGGTAAAAGTGCGTGGCTATCGTGTGGAACTGGGTGAGATTGAGAGTGTAACTATGGCAACAGACGGACTGCACGAAGTGGCCGCTGCCGTGAAGGTGCTGAATGGCACAGCCATGATTGTACTCTACTACACAGTGACCAATGATGCGGTAACCGAAGCAGACATCACAAAGGTGGTGGAAGATTCTGCACTGGCCGACTATATGTATCCTTCCGTTTATATGAAACTTGACGAGATGCCTCGTCTGCCGAATGGTAAAATCAATCGAAAGGCACTTCCTGAACCTACCGTTAAGGAGGAGGAGTATATTGCTCCAGCAACTGAAACAGAGGAGAAACTGGCTACAGGTATTCAGGATATGCTCAGGATGGAGAAAATCAGCATGACGGCCAACTTGCTCTCGCTGGGTCTGACTTCACTGCATGCTATGCGTGTCTCAATGGCTGCTAGTCAGGGAATGAATGCGAAGGTGACGGTGGCTGACATCATGAGGACACCTACTATCCGACAGATTGCAGAACTGGTGGAGAAAGCCAAGAACAGTGCTTCAGGTAACAACGCGCTCTTTAAGAAGCGCGAAACTGACGGTAGCCATGACGCTTCTCCGAAGTCAGGTAATCCATTGACGGCAAAACAAAATCCATTAAAGAAAAATCCATTAAAAAAATAACATCATGACAGAATTACAGCAAAACAGAAGAACTCTCTATGATAACCTGTTGAATGACGGTTATTTCAAAGATGAAGATGGCAATATCAATTTCCCATATGAGGAATTCGATGAGAGTCTTGATGATAATGAGAATATAGTAACGTTGTATCGCAACCTGCTAGACGATGGGTATTTTCGCGATGAAGACGGCGAGATTAACTTTAGCGAGGCAGACTTTCTGGCAATGCTCGGACGGAAGCACGAGATACGTACCTACTATCCGCTGACTGGCAACCAGTTGGGCATTTATGCTGACTGGGAGATGAATCGTGATACAACACAATATAATATTCCGACACTTACCCGCTATACAGGTGTGGAGGTAGGACGCCTCGTGGAGGCTCTTCGTCGGGTAGTTGATGCCCATCCGTATCTGAAGATGCGGCTGGCAGAGACACCTGATGGTGTAATGCAGCAGCGTAGGGACGATGCTGAAACGAAGATAGAGGTGAGAAAGTTACAGGTGGATCCTGGAAAGGAATATTTCCAAGCGTTGGTACAACCCTTCGATCTATTCAATGACGATCTCTACCGCATCGTGGTAGTTGAGACACCTTCAGCAGTGTACTTCTGGAAAGACATGCACCACATTCTTTTTGATGGTGGATCGATGGGTATATTTAATGCCCAGCTCCGCGAAGCATATGCAGGCGGAGACATACAGTCCGAGAGCTACACCGCATACGACTTTGCACTGGAAGAAGAAGAACGTCAGCAAGGTGATAAGTATGCTGAGGCGGAAGCTTATTTTGACAAGATGCTGGAAGGACGAACTGCCACAGCTTATCCTTCGTCATCGGAAGTAGAAACGTCAGCGACCCAAAGTGGAACGCTGCACAAGCAGTTGAACGCGAGTGTGAGTGAATATTGTCGCCAGTATGCCATTACACCTAACAGTTTCTTCATGGCTGCCCTGTCGCTGCTCATGCACAAGGTGACACGTGAGGATGACATCATGTATACAACAGTGTCACACGGTCGTAACACGATGGAGATGATGGATATTATGGGTATGTTTGTAAAGACATTGCCCGTAACCAGCAGCATGGAAGGAAAGCAGGCACAGGAAGAACGCTTCTCTGTGTTCGCAGGAAAAGTGCACCGCCAGTATGTTGACGTGGTAGAGCGCGACTTTTATCCGTTCACTACGATGGTGGAGCGCCACGGCGTACGCCCGGAATTACTCTTTGCTTATCAAGACGGTTCATATAGCTCGGATGAGAAGGCGACAGACAATGGTGTGAAAGCAGAGAGGATTCCACTTGCCCTTGACACGACCAAGACTAACATCACGATAGAGATAGAGGCACTGGGTAACGACAGTTATGTGCTGGATATTGAGTATGATACCAACAGATATGGGGCTACAGATATGCAACGACTGCTCAATGCATACGCCACAATTATCAAACAGGTGTGCAAGCAGGATATGGCAGTTGGAGATATCGAATTAGTAGGTATGCACGAAAAGGAGATGTTGAAGGCTCTGGGCTGTGGAGAGAGTTTAGACTATGACTTCACGAACACCATGGTTGACATACTCCAGAAGCAGGCTGCACTAACCCCTAAGGCAACAGCGATTGTCTACAAAGACCACCAACTGACATATGCAGAAGTGGATACCCTCACAAGTCGTCTCGCCCATCAACTCCAAAAATGCGGTGTGGGCAGAGGGAAAGCTGTAGGTGTTATGATTGAACGCTCTGAACTGATGCTTGTCTATCCGATGGCGATCATGAAGGCAGGGGGAGCCTATATGCCACTTGACCCCCATTTCCCCGAGGAGCGACTTGCATTCATGTGTGAAGATGCAGGCGTAAAGCTTATTCTCTCAGAGGGTAATCTGGTGAAGAATGTTATGCCGTCATTTACTGGAGACGTCATCGTTTCGAGCGAACTGCAACAGTTACCTGAGCTGTCGAAGCCGTTAGTGGTGGAAACAAAGGCGGACGATGCTGCCGTTATTCTCTTCACCTCAGGATCAACAGGTAAACCCAAGGGGGTTGTGTTGGAGCATCACGGAGTAGTTAATTTTGCACATTGGTATGCCAAAGAGATGAAGATGGACCAGACAAGCAAGAGTGTGGGTTATGCCAATTTTGGCTTTGATGCCCACATGATTGACATTTATCCAACTCTCCTTGTAGGCGGAACGGTACACATCCTGCCAGAGGAACTGCGTATGGACTTGGTGGCAATGAACGAATATATCGAGACTAATGGACTGACTACGGCGTTCTTTACCACGCAGATTGGATGTCAAATGGTCAGTCTCTTCGACAATCCTTGTCTGAAGAGTGTGTCCACGGGTGGTGAAAAGATGCCGCCAGTAAAAAAGCCTGCCTACGATTTCTATAATGTGTATGGACCAACTGAATGTTCACTCTTTTCTACCTATTACAAAATTGAGGAGGAATATTTCGATGCAGATAAGTCGGTGATTGGTAAGCCACTTGATAATTACCAACTCTATGTAGTCGACAAGAATCTGCACCTCGTACCCCGCGGTGTGCCAGGCGAACTGGTGATTGCCGGCATCGGTGTAGGACGTGAATACCTCAACCGGCCAGAGATTACGTCAGAGAAATTTATTGAGGTTGATGGACAGAAAGCCTATCGATCAGGTGACTTGGTACGCTGGACCGAGGATGGCAATATTCAATTCCTTGGCCGTATCGATAATCAGGTGAAACTGCGCGGTCTTCGCATCGAGCTTGGCGAAGTAGAAGCTGTTGTTGCAAAATACGACGGTATACGCCAAGTAGTAGTGGATGTCAAGGAGGTCAACGGTGTACAGCACCTCTGCTGTTACTATGTGTCAGACATGACAATAGACGAGGATGCACTGAAAGCTTATCTGGGCGAGAACCTTACGGAATTTATGGTACCCACTCAGTACATGCAGTTAGAGGCACTGCCACTGACTCCCAATGGTAAGGTGAATCGCAAGGTACTCCCAATGCCTGTCATCGAGAATGACGTGGAATATATTGAACCCTCGACTGATACCGAGAAGATTGTCGCGCAATATTTTGCTAACGTGCTCAACCTGTCGACACCTGTGAGTGTACTGGATAACTTCTTCTCACTCGGCGGTGATTCCATCAAAGCCATCCGACTGGTAAGTATGTTGCGCCAAGAGGGCATTTCATTAAAAGTTGCCCAGATCATGAAACTCAAGACTGTTAGCGCCATTGCTGCAGCAGCAAGCGGAGTGAATGAGCATTGTCAGATTGACCAAAGCAACTGGAGTGGGAAGCTGCCGAACAGCGCAATCGTACAGTATTTCTTCGACCTCAACCTGCCTGTTCCGCAGCACTTCAATCAGAGCTCTATGCTACGCTGCGCAGGCAGGGTGGATATGGAAGCACTGAAACGCAGTCTCAATGCTATCGCAAAACACCACGATGTATTACGTGCCCAAGTGAAAGAAGGTATGCTGGACGTAAGAGCGTATGACAGCGATGCATGCTATTACGACTTTTATGAGTATCAAATCGATGACAATAGCGAGGTGGCAGAAATCAGCTCTATGCTGCAGGGGACACTCGACATCGAGAGAGGCAACATGATGCGTGTGACAGTGTTCCATGGCAAGGAGTGCGACTATGTGTTTATCATTATCCATCACTTAGTAGTTGATGGTATCTCATGGCGAATCATCATAGAAGATCTGAATATCGCATATTCTAGTGCAAAAGAAGGTAAAGAACCGAAACTTCCGGCAAAAACACATTCTTACAAGTATTATGCAGAGGCCATGGAACGCTACAAGCAGAGCTATGCTCTCGCACAGGAAAAGGGCTACTGGGAAAAGGTGCGTTCACTCGTGACCAACATGGAGGGTTCTCAGGTGGATGACTATTCACGCCAGTTCGGCTATATGAGCGTCCAACTTGACAAGAATACAACTTACGAACTGCTACATAACAGCAATAAAGCTTTTAATACGGAGATTAATGACCTGCTGCTTACGGCCCTTGGCAGAGCATACTGTCGTTTGTCAAAGAAGCAAGATGTATCCATTCAGTTAGAGGGACACGGTAGGGAACCAATTAATGAACCATTGGAGATTGACCGCACAGTGGGATGGTTTACATCTATTTTCCCTGTAGTTCTCACTAAATTAGGAAAGGACATTCGTAAGGACATCCGCCATACAAAGGAAACATTACACGCTATCCCGAACAAGGGGCTTGGCTACGGTCAGCTTTTCGGCATGGATTGTCACAAAGCTCCAATGATTGGATTCAACTATCATGGTGTGTTCAATGAAGGCGGTGGTTCGAGTACACAGTTCTTCACTATCGAAGAAAATGTTGAACACAAATCAGGTTACTCTGAGAAGAATACTTTCATTACAAACATCTCCATTAACAGTGCTGTCAACGGTGGTGGCCAGTTGCAATATAATGCAGTGTATAATAAAAATTTGTTCAGTGCCAATGACATGGAACTCTTTAACGAGTACTTCCTCGATGAGCTACGTAACATCGTAGAATTTACCGCAAAGGTAGAGAAACCCGAATTGACTGCTGCAGACTTGGGGGAGACTGAATGGACTGATGAAGAGTTCCTGCAGGTTTACAATCAATTCTTAGAACGAGGCATCAACATCCGTCGTATTTATCCGTTGACACCTATGCAGGAAAGCATGTTGCTGAAGGTGATGGCACAGCCTGACACGATGGCCTACAGAATTTTCTACCAGCTGAATGTAAATGCACTGCTTTCAGAACAACAAGTCTCTCAGGCCATGCAAATACTGATGGCCAAGCATGAGGTGCTCAGTACTTCTGTCGTGTATAAAAATGTCAGCAGTTATCGTCAGGTACTTACAGACCGACCTATCCCTGTCATCATGGAGGATGCTACTGCCGCCAGTGATCAGGAAGCATTCATTAGTGAGATACACACGCGGGAGACAAACCGAGGTTTCGACCTTCAGGATGATGCCCTCATGCGCATTGTCTGTGTTAAGACTAGCGACACCTCGTGCAAGCTGATGCTCTTCTTCCACCATATCATTATTGATGGATGGTGTCTGCACCTCGTTTTCGCTGATTTGAAAGATGCGCTTATAAATGGAGCCCATGTTGACATGGCGGCTGTTGAGGATGAAAATGCCGGTGTCTATGAGGCTCACGTCCGTGAACTTACAAAGCGTAACCGTGCTGAATCACTGGAGTATTGGAGAAACCTCCTTGATGGTTATGAACAAAAGGCGGTTATTCCATCGCACGGCCAAGTGCCAGAGGATCAGCGCAGCGACAATAGCAATGTCTTCCTTGACATAGAACCGGAGATTATGAGTGGGCTGGCTGCCATCTGCGACAAGGCCGGTGTCACCATCAATTCGGTGGTTGAACTCGTATGGGGTATCACGTTAGGAGTGTACAACAACACCCAGGATACGGTATTCGTGAAAGTGGTATCGGGACGTAACTCTTCGTCGCTCAACCTAAGCAATGTGGTGGGACTGTGCATCAACTCTGTACCTGTACGTTTGAAGTTCGACTATAACGACACGGTCGTTGAAGCCTTGAGAAAAGTTCAGTCACAGGCCGCAGAGACGAATGAGCACGACTATTGCCCGCTCGCTGAGATTATCGCACAGACGGAGCTCAAGTCAGAATTGTTCCAATCAATCATGGCATTTGAGAACTATCCCGATGAGGAGAAGGCTGATGAACCGGCAGGACTCTCTATCACTGGTGACAACTACGACGAGCAAGTGTTCTCTGACATTAGCTTCAGTGTAAGTACCAACAATGAAAAGACAAAGATGCTCTTTAACATGGGCTACGATACAGCCTTATATCGTGAACAAGACATCCAGCAGGTGCTTAACACCATACACGAACTCCTAAAGAACATCGCTGAGCAGGGTGATGTGAAACTAAGTAGTCTGAAGCTTATCCCTGAAGCTGACGTAGAAAAGCTGAAGGTGCTGGGTATGGGAGAGGAGCTTGTCTATGATGAGCATGACACGATGGTGGATATACTCCGCAAACAGGCTAAGCTCACGCCTGATGCTATTTGCACGGTATGTAATGGCAGACAATACACTTACAAACAGGTAGATGAGCTCTCAGACCGTCTGGCTGCTCACCTCATGTCGCTTGGAGTCGTCAGAGGTTCAGTAGTAGGACTGATGATCAACCGCTCAGAGCTAATATTGATTTATTCCATGGCGGTGATGAAGGCTGGAGGTGCCTATATGCCACTTGATAGTAAGTTCCCGGAAGACCGTCTGATGTTCATGTGTGAGGATGCGGGTGTGAAGATTATACTCACTTACCAAAATCTTGCCAATACTGTTCTCCCGAATTTTGACGGAATCATATTCTCTGACCGCGACCTGGGGCAGCTGCCTGCAATAGAGGATCGAATGACTGTGACGGCAAAAGCAGACGATGCGGCTGTCATCCTCTACACCTCTGGTTCGACAGGTATGCCCAAGGGCTGTGTGCTGGAGCATCACGGTATCGTGAACTATGCCCATTGGTATAAGAAGGAACTGCAGATGACAGAGAAGGATGTTGTAGCTGGCTACGCCAACTTCGGCTTCGATGCCCACATGATTGACATCTACCCGACATTGCTTTCTGGAGCCACACTCCATATACTGACTGAGGACATTCGTATGGACTTGGGAGCGCTCAACAACTATATCAATGACAATGGTATCACGGTGGCCTTCTTCACGACACAGATAGGCTGTCAGATAGCGTCTCTCTTCCCTGACAACCATCTCAGGGCGATGACGATCGGTGGTGAGAAAATGCCTCCCACGAAAAAGACATCCTATACCATCTACAATGGCTACGGTCCCACTGAGTGTTCACTTTACTCGACCTGCTACAAGGTGGAAGGCGATTACGATGGTGTAAAGTCGATTATTGGCCGCCCCTTAGCAAACTATCAGTTATTCATTGTCGACAAGAATCTGCACTTCGTGCCACGTGGTGTGCCAGGCGAGCTCGTGATAGCAGGCATCGGTGTAGGTCGGGAATACCTCAACCGACCTGAGCTGACGGCACAGAAATTTATCACGATAGAGGGACAGAAAGCTTATCGTTCAGGCGACTTGGTGCGTTGGAATGAGGATGACAATATTGAATATCTCGGTCGTATCGACAATCAGATAAAGCTTCGCGGACTACGTATTGAACTTGGTGAAATCGAGAACCAGGCGCTCTCTATTGAAGGTGTCAATCAGGTGGCTGTTGTAGTAAAGAATATAGCAGGTCAAGACCATCTTATCCTTTACTATACGGTCAACGATGGCAAGACTGTTTCTGAGGCTGAGGTACAAAATAGCCTTGAGGCATCTACTCTGCCACACTTTATGATCCCTGAGTCATTCGTAATGCTTGATACCATGCCTTATAATGCCAACGGAAAGATCGACCGCAGAGCACTGCCCGAGCCTGTCATCAAACAGACGGAATATGTGGCTCCTCGCAGCGAAACCGAGAAGACTATCTGTGACGCCATGGCTGTTGTTTTGCATCTGGAGAGAGTTGGAATCGATGATGACTTCTTCAAACTTGGAGGTAACTCGTTAGCTGCATTGAAACTTAAATACCAGACGGGACTCAAATGGCTTACTGTCCAATCTATTGGAGAAGGAAAGACTGCCCGTCGCATGGTGCAGCATCTCATTGAAAACGAGCAGAACAAGCTGCAAGCAGCTCCTTCATCGGAAACAGAATTTAAGCTACTGGATGTTGCAAAGAAGATTCTTGGCAATGATAATATTTGTGTCGTACACGATCTTGTGACGATAGCCAATAATTTCACCTTCGCCAGTGACTTCGCAAAGGCTTGTCAGGAGATTGGTATCAACATTACCGAAGAGGAAGTCAAAGAGAAACGAAGCATCAGGGGACTCGTTACCGGTGAACAGTCACTTGCCTACTGGCATCATCCTTACGACGCATCAAAGCCAGTGCTGGTATCGGTTTGCGGTATGGTGCCACAGGAAAACCTTAAGTACAGGATGGACGAACTGTCGAAGACGTTCAATGTGCTGGTATTCTGGCCTACGTTCGACTTCTCTGAGTACGTATTCTCTGAGGATTCTCTCACTGAGATCGTAAAGCTCTATCATGAACTCATTAGTGCCTATGTGCCTGAAGGTGTACTCCCGTTTGGTTACATTGGCTACTGCCTCGGTGGTGTAATCTCCCTGATGATGGCAAAACTCATGCAGGAAGCTGAAGGATATTATCCAGTGGTTTACATGCTTGACTCTTGGCCAGAGGTGACATACAAGGAGTCATTTGAGTATGACGAAGTTGACGAGCACGGGTTGAACTATGATGACCTGCCTGAATATCTTAAGAACCGTCTGCGTTTCGTGCGTGCTATCTCGAAGGGTACAGTCATCCCTCATTACGATGGATACACCGTACTTTTCTCAGCAACGATATGTGAAGGACATGATATTCCTGAAAACAAAGCGTTCTGGCAATCCTTGTGTCCAAAGCTCAAGATTTACGACTTGCCGGGCACTCACGATGACATTGTCTGCGGAGACATCCATTCCGACTTCGTGGTGAGAAAAGTGAATAAGGATTATAATAAAAAGAACAAATGATAAGCCTCAAGGGAATACACAAGACATATCCGGGGGCCCAGCCGCTCCATGTGCTCAAGGGAGTTGACCTTCACATCAATGAAGGTGAACTCGTGAGCATCATGGGGCCGTCGGGATCTGGCAAGTCAACAATGCTGAATATCATGGGCATTCTCGATAACTATGATGAGGGTGAATATTATCTGGCTGGCAACCTGATAAAAAACCTCACAGAGAAACAGGAGTGCCGGTTGCGTAACGAATTGATAGGCTTCATCTTCCAGTCGTTCAACCTGATTAATTTCAAGAACGCTATGGAAAACGTTGCACTGCCGCTTTATTACAGAGGGGTGGGCAGAGAGGAGCGCAACAAGCTTGCCATGCAGTATCTCGAGAAGGTAGGACTGGCAGGCCACTGGGATCACCTGCCCATGCAGATGTCTGGTGGTCAGCGCCAGCGCGTGGCCATTGCCAGAGCACTGATCACGAAGCCTAAGATTCTGCTGGCCGATGAGCCAACAGGAGCTCTTGACTCGAAGACGACGCAAGAAGTGATGGATATGCTGAAGGCTGTGAACCGCGATAATGGCCAAACGGTCATCATCGTTACACATGAACACGACATCGCAGAACAAACAGATCGACGCATATACTTTAAGGATGGTATTATATTTAAAGACGAACGGGCATGACTGAACTGCTGAGTGAAATATTGGCTTCGATCAAGCACAACCGCATGCGTATATTCCTCACGGGATTCGCTGTGGGATGGGGCATCTTCCTGCTGATTATCATGCTGGGCGCAGGCAATGGCATCATCAATGGCATTACCAACGGCTTTATTGGTACCAGCAATAATATCATGACCATCACTCCTGGCAAGACGATGCTGCCGGCACAAGGCAAACAAAAGGATACAAGGATTGACTTCTATCTCTCCGACTGTGACAAACTGAAGAGGCATTTTCCCGACATCATCAGCAAGGTCACGCCACAGGTGGATACCACGGTGCGGATCAATTATGCCAACGACCATGTCAGCGTGCCGATATCTGGTCTTCAGACTGACTATCTCATGTTCAAGAACCGTTATATCTCTGCTGGACGCGACCTCGACCAAACTGATATCAGCGAGGAGCGGAAAGTATGCGTGGTGAGTGCGCCTCTGGCCAAACGTCTCTTTAACGACAAGCCTGCCGTGGGTAAGCGTATCAATGTATACGACAACAATTTCCTGATTGTGGGAGTGGCCACGTCCAATCGCAGAAATGATGAGGAAAAGTGTCTCTATGCCCCGATATCCACGGTGCGGACACTGTTCTGTCATGGTAATAAGCTGTCTAATATCAGCATTGTCGCAGAAGGTCTTAATACACCTGAGGCCAACGAGACCTTCATGAAGTCTCTTCGTTCATTCTTTGCAGATATTAAAGGGTTCTCTCCCAAGGACGAGAAAGCGGTGAAGATAGCTGGAGATTTTGAGTATTTCCTTCAGATCCGCAATGTGTTGAATGCCTTACGTATCTTCATTTGGGTCATTGGCCTGGCCACCCTCTGTATTGGTGTGGTGGGCATCAGTAATATCATGCTGATCTCTGTCAAGGAACGTATCAAGGAACTGGGAGTACGCAAAGCTATGGGAGCTTCGTCGGGCGAAATCATCCGACTGGTGCTACTCGAATCGGTAGTTATCACGGTTATCTTCGGATACATAGGTATGCTCATCGGTGTAGGACTGACGCAGCTGCTCAAGACTCTTTCTGAGTCACTTCTTGGTGCGAATAACACTATCTTCTGCAATCCTACGGTCGATCTCTCTATTGTGCTCATTGCTAACGCTATTATGATTGTATGTGGACTAGTGGCAGGCTACATACCTGCAAAGAAGGCAACAACAGTCAAACTTGTGGATGCGCTTGCAGGAATATCTTAAATACCCAAAAATAGATGAAGTTTAAATTTGAAATATTCGACAATGACTTGTGGCGTGAGATCATCATCTCCGTCAGCCAACAGAAGATGCGTAGCCTGATGACTATGTTCGGAGTGTTCTGGGGCATTTTCATGCTCATACTCCTCGTAGGTTGCGGCTTTGGCTTTGGCAATGGCATTATCGGACAACTGACAAGTCTCGAATCGAACACGTTCTTCCTCTTCCCCGCCAACACGACAGAACCCTATCAAGGGTATGACCGCGACCGGGCATGGGTGTTCAAGAGCGACGACATCCGTCTGCTGAAGGGGAAACTGGCAGGACGCGTAGATGAGTTGATGCCGGTGAATTCTGATGACACCGTCGAGGTGAAAAACAACTCAGTATCGAGTACCAACGGATTGATCGGCATCACACCTGACTATATGAAGGTGGTGCCGCAACGTGTGATTGAAGGACGATATATCAACCAGATTGACGTCGAACAGCACCGTAAGGTATGTCTCCTGGGCTCTCAGCTAGCCAAAGTGCTATTCGGCGATGAGTCACCCCTGATGAAACGTGTCACTGTGGCTGGCGTCATACACACGGTAGTGGGAGTCATCAAGCGTACCAATGACAATATCGCGCTGGGCGGTAATCCCACAGAGGCGGTCATACTGCCCATTACGACTGAGCAGGATGTGATGAACCGACATGACGAGTACAACTTCCTATCCATTACCAATTTTCCAAAGTATCCTATTGAGGACGATGAGGAAGCCATTGTCAGTACCATCAAGGAGAGACATCACATCGCTCCTACCGACGACAATGCCTTGGACGTCTTTAGCCTAAAGGCTGCACTCTCAAGTTTTCTCGGACTGGAGCTGGGCCTCAACATCCTTATCTGGATCATTGGCATTGGAACACTCGCTGCAGGACTTATTGGCATTGCCAATATCATGATCGTCACGATCAAAGAGCGTACACAGGAGATTGGTGTCCGCCGTGCCTTAGGGGCCATGCCCTCAAAGATTATCCAACAGATTATGATGGAGAGCCTGACACTAACATTGACAGCTGGCATTGCCGGTATCGTGGCTGGTGTATGGTGCCTATACGCATTAGACATTTTCATGTCAGGAGATGACGGTTCATCGATGACACTCATCAAAGACCCAATGATCAGCATTCTCCCGACACTCTCCGCCCTTGTTATTCTTGTCATCGGCGGACTCCTTGCAGGATATTATCCCACCAAAAGAGCCTTGAAGGTAAAAGCCATTGAGGCCTTGCGTGAAGAATAACATAATGAGAAGAAACAAAAATAAAGATTATAGAATATGAAGGACTCTAAGAACATTTTCAAAAAAGCACTGTGGGTATTGCTGGCATGCTTTGTAGGTTACACCTTTTATTTCCTTTGGGCACAGTCACAGCCCAAACCGGATATTTATGAACTGCTGACTCCTGAGCAGCGCAACATACAGCAAATATGCATTGCTACAGGTACCATCGAAGCGCGCGAGATAGTTGACCTCAAACCACAAGTGACAGGCACCGTCAGCGAACTGAGGGTAAAGGCAGGTGATTTTGTCAAACAGGGCGACATCATTGCCGTGTTGAAAGTAATTCCCGACATGAGCCAGCTCAACAATGCCCAAAGCAACGTGGAGAGTGCCCGCATCACGCTGGAGGAAACCGAGCGTGAGGCACGGCGCAGCCAGGCTCTCTTTGAAAAGGGTGTTATAAGCAAGGAAGAGAACGAGAGCAAGCAAGCCGAGTTAGCCAAGGCGAAAGAGACGCTCATTGCTGCCAAGTATGCTGTCGATGTCATCACCAAGGGCTCCAGCAAACGTTCGGCCACCGTCAATACGACTGAGGTGCGCACTAACATGAGTGGAGTCGTACTCAATATTCCCGTCAAGGTAGGAACATCAGTTAGCGGATCATCACAGTTCTCAGAAGGTACCACTATTGCCAAGGTAGGCAACATGAGCAATATCATCTTCAAGGGAAATATCGATGAGACTGCCGTTGACCAGTTGCGTATCGGCATGGAGGCCAAAGTCACCATCGGTGCAAAACCCGACGAGACACTAATGGCAACCCTAGAGTACATCGCACCAGAGGGAACAGAACAGAACGGAGCGAAAGTCTTTGAAATCAGGGCAGGTGTCAAAGTCCCCAATGGTGTGAAGATACGTTCCGGCTACAGTGCTAATGCCGACATTGTCCTTGCAGAGGTTAAGGATGCACTTGCCATAGACGAGAGCGCCATTGTCTTCGAAGACCAGAAGCCTTATGTCTATCAGCTCACAAGCAAGGAGAGTGACGAAGAAAACCAGCAGTTCAAGCGCCTTCCTGTCGAACTAGGTATCAGTGACGGACTCTTTGTGGCCATCAAGAGTGGGGTTGACAAAAGCATGAAACTGCGTGGACGTAAAAAGTAAAGAGTGAAGACTATGAGATACGAGACGAATAGAAATTACAGGAACCTGATGAAAAGATGCATGCTTGTGGCTGTGGGCCTCCATCTCTCAACCTGCATCTTTCAAACCTCAACTTGCTTAGCTCAGCAGGCATGGGACATGCAGCAATGCATCGACTATGCCATCAGCCACAATATCGACGTTCAAAAGCGAGCCGTGGAGGTCAGTCAGCGTGACATTACACTCAACACATCGAAAAAGGCCTGGTTACCCGACCTGAACCTAAAGCTGCAACATCTATATGGATTTGAGAATCCGGTATCAGCATCAAGCGGCAGCAATGTTTCATTCAACAATGCCAGCGGTTCTGTCACCCAGCCCGTCATCAATAGTACCATGCCTGTGTTCGACGGTTTCAAGATCAAGAACCAGATTCAGGCAGACAAGTTCTCGCTCATGTCTGCTACCGCCGATCTGGAAGGTGCAAAGAAAGATATCTCCATTCAGGTGGCATCCTACTATCTGCAGTGTCTTTATTACAAAGGCTTAGCCGATGTGGCACGCAAACAGGTAGAGACCAGCCGCGAAATGGTGAAACGCGCAGCCATACAGGTGGAAGAGGGCAAGCGCCCTCTCAGCGAGAAGGCTGATGCTGAGGCACAGCTGGCCACCGATGAGCAGACACTGGTAAACGATGAGGGACAATATACCCTGGCGCTGCTGACATTGGCACACGCCCTGAACATACCCGACATTCAGGATTTCCGTATCGTGGAAGACGAGCGAGGGTTGATTTCCTCGGCTGACAGCACGCTCCAGATGCCACAGACGATCTATGACGGCTCAGTAAACAATTGGCCTGCCGTCATGTCTGCACAGGCTGGTGTCCGCCAAAGCGATTATCTGCTGAAGGTCAATAAGGGCGACTTCTATCCCCAAGTCAGCCTATATGGTAGCATCGGTACCGTCTCTTACACCGTATTCAACAGAGACAAACTCAATTTCGGTAGTTTCTGGCATCAGTTTGACAGCAATCGTGGTGAAATCATCGGACTGGTACTCACCTACCCCATCTTCAACCGCTTCCAGACGCGTAACAAGGTAAGAAAGGCCTCCTTCGATATTATTAATAAGAAACTGGCCTTGGAGGATGCCAAACTTAAACTGCGTAAGGACATTGAAACGGCCTATCAGAATGCTGTCTTGGCCCAGCAGAAACTTAAATCGTCAGAAAAGTCATGCGAAGCCAACCGCATCAGTATGGAATACGAAGAAATTCGCTATAATGAAGGGCGCTCTAGCATCTTCGACCTTCTACAGGCTCGCCAGAAATACTTTAAGGCCCAGCAGGATGCCATACAGGCGAAGTACGAATTACTCATTCGCGAGCGCATCCTCGATTATTACAAATAATCCCTGTTCCCATGTATCTTCAGGTGTTTGAGCATCCGCAAGACGTAACTCGTGAGGAACTGAACAAAGACCTTCTTCTGCTTCCGCTATGGAGACGGGAGAAGGTCTTGTCATATCGCTTTCTAATTGACCAAGTGCTTTGCGCCAAGGCTTATCTGCTCTTAAAGAATGGACTGAGAGAAGCCTACGGGATTGCCGATAATCCAACATTCGAGTATGTCAGGCACGAGAAACCCGTCTTGCGTGACTATCCGGATATACATTTCAATCTCAGTCATTGTAAGCAAGGCGTCATGTGCGTCATTGATGATCATCCCATAGGATGCGATATAGAGCAAATAGAGGAAACACTCGATTTAAACCTGTGCCACTTCTGCTACAATGACGACGAGGTGGCGGGAATCACCTCTGCAGAAGATCCGTGTGTTGAGTTTACGAAACTGTGGACAAAGAAAGAGGCAGCTCTCAAACTGACAGGCGAAGGTATCAATGACGACCTTCCCTCGCTATTCACCAAAGACGTTCTTGAGAGTCTGATGTTTGACACGATTGTCCGAAAAGACAATGGGTTCGTATATACGGTCTGTAGATACAAAAATCCTAAAGTTACAAATGAAACATAGCATACTTTTTGTCTGTCACGGGAATATCTGTCGCAGTCCGATGGCAGAGTTCGTCATGAAGGATCTGGTGAGCAAGGCTGGTCTCGA
>CACZTJ010000007.1 GCA_902784065.1 uncultured Prevotellaceae bacterium
AGACCGAGCAGCTCAACCTCATCACCAACGTGGATGACACCAGTCTCGATACGGCCTGTAGCAACAGTACCACGACCTGTGATAGAGAACACGTCCTCAACAGGCATCAGGAAGGGCTTGTCGGTAGCGCGCGGAGGCTCCTGAATCCAAGTGTCGCAGGTGTCCATGAGCTCCATCACCTTCTGCTCCCACTTCTCAACACCGTTCAAGGCACCGAGTGCAGAGCCACGAATGATAGGAGTATCTTCCTCGAACTCATACTGCTCCAGAATCTCGCGGACCTCCATCTCAACGAGCTCCAGCATCTCCTCATCGTCAACCATATCACACTTGTTCAGGAAAACAACCAGACGGGGAACGTTTACCTGACGAGCAAGCAGAACGTGCTCACGAGTCTGAGGCATAGGACCGTCAGTAGCAGCTACAACAAGGATAGCACCATCCATCTGTGCAGCACCAGTTACCATGTTCTTCACATAGTCAGCGTGTCCCGGGCAGTCAACGTGAGCATAGTGACGCTTTGCAGTCTCATACTCAACGTGAGCGGTGTTGATAGTGATACCACGCTCCTTCTCCTCAGGAGCGTTGTCAATCTGATCGAATGACTTAACCTCAGAGAGACCCTGCTTTGCCAGAACGGTGGTGATAGCAGCTGTCAGAGTTGTCTTACCGTGGTCAACGTGACCGATAGTACCAATGTTTACGTGCGGTTTGGTGCGCACAAATTGCTCTTTTGCCATTTTACTTGTTTATTAAATGTTATATAATTCTGAATTTTCAGTTTCCTCCTTCATACAAGAGAGCTGTAACTGAGAGTTGAACTCAGGACCTCTTCCTTACCAAGGAAGTGCTCTACCACTGAGCTATTACAGCGAGTTTTGCACTTCAAAGTGCGAAGTCGCTTTTGCTCGGCAAAAAGCGAACTTTCTGCTCTCGCGTGATCGCAACTTTGAGCGGAAAACGGGGCTCAAACCCGCGACCCCCAGCTTGGAAGGCTAGTGCTCTATCAACTGAGCTATTTCCGCGAAACGTCTCTTGAGAGTGGGTGCTGATGGATTCGAACCACCGAAGTCGAAAGACAGCAGATTTACAGTCTGCCCCATTTGGCCACTCTGGAAAACACCCATTTGGCTGCTCTCTGATTCAGATTTACGACCTATCGGAAAACGGCTGCAAAGTTACGACTTATTTTTGAATTACCAAAACTTTTCCTAAGTTTTTTTATCTATTTCTCAATTTTTCCTTGAATTTCTGTAGCTGAGCACGCATAGAATCCACGCAAAGGTCAACACTTTCCTCAAATGTGTCACTTGTCTTCTCTACGAACAGCGTGTTTCCAGGCACTGCCACAGTAATACTGACTTCCTTATTCTGGGCAGTAGCGGGCTTCACTACTTTACATTGCACCTCTACTTTCTGTATATCCTCAAAAGATTTTTCCAACTTGGCGACCTTCTTTTCGATGAACGCCTCTAACTTCTCGGTAGCGTCGAAATGAATCTCAGGCTCTTGGATGAGCCTCTTTATAAATTCGCTTTAATTGCTCGAACGTCGTGTGGGCATAGATTTCCGTCGTACTGACGCTCTCATGTCCCAGCAGATTCTTGATACTCTCCAGATCTGCACCGTGATTCAACATGGCCGTGGCAAAAGTATGCCTTAGCACGTGAGGGGATTTTTTCTTCAAGGAGGTGACAGCCGACAGATACCTACGTACCAAGCTATAGACCTGAGGTGCAGACATCCTTTCACCCTTATCACTCAAGAAGAAAGCATCACTGTTCTTCTCCCTTTGTTCGTCACGAACAATCCGATAAACACTCAGGGCCTCAGCTAGCTCCTTGCCAAAAGGCACGATGCGTTGTTTGTTCCGCTTGCCAGTTACCTTTAACTGCCCTGTCGCAAAATCCACATCGCCATCATTGAGCCCTATCAACTCGGCGCGTCTTAGTCCTGCCTCATAGAATAATAATAATATGGTACGTGCGCGTACATCTTTATAATTATTATCATCCCATTCCAAACCATCAAGCAAGTGGTCCATCTCACCCTCACGGAGGAACTGAGGCAGCGGCTTCGATTTCTTCGGTCCTGTAATACAGTGGGCGGGATCTTTTTCAACCAGCTTTCGTTTTAGGGCAAAGCGATAAAAGGAACGCAAAGCACTCAACTTTTTATTAATAGTTGAAGCAGTGTTTCCTTTATCCATCAGACTCTCCATCCAGTCACGGATCAAGTCGGCATCAGCCATCTCTACCAAGAGTCCGGTATCCCTAAGACTTAGATACGATTCAAATTCCCGAAGGCTCTCCTCGTATGTCTGCACTGTCTGCGGAGATGCATTCCGCTCATAGCGCAGGTAGTTTAGAAACTGGTTAATCATCATAAATCGCCACCTACTGGTATTCGGCTACGAATTTACGGAAATTTTTCGAAACTAACAGACGGCTTATCGAACTGCTGACGACGACGCAATTCCTTCACAACACCTGTCTTCTCAAACTTTCTCTTGAACTTCTTGAGAGCCTTCTCAATGTTCTCGCCTTCTTTTACTGGTACAATAATCATTTGTTCTTTGTTTTAAATATTTTATGTTAAACTTGACGCTTTCGGGCACAGGGCCACGAAAAGCGGGTGCAAAGTTACTACTTTTTTGCAAATCCACCAAGCTTTTACCATAATTTTATTAAAAATAAGTCACATTTTGCTGACTTTCAGTCTCAAAGAGGCGCACAAGCCTCTTTCAGCCACTCCATTTCTCCTTCATCAAGACGGGGCGAGAGAGCTTCAAACACATGCTGGTGATAGTCATTCAACCAATCGATTTCCTCTGGCAGCAGCATCTCTTTGAGAATAGGACTTTTATCAATGGGACAAAGGGTAAGTGATTCAAACTGCAAGAACTTGCCAAACTCCGTTTCCATATAAGGAGTGATCAGCAACGTATTCTCTATCCTCACGCCAAACTTACCTGCAAGATAGAGGCCTGGCTCATCAGTAATCGTCATTCCTGCCACTAAAGGAGCAGGCTTCCATTCCATACGAATCTGATGAGGACCTTCATGCACATTCAGATAGGAACCCACCCCATGACCTGTACCATGAAGATAGTTCAAACCCTCGCGCCACATATCCTTACGGGCCAAGCAGTCAAGTTGCGTACCTTTACTACCATTGGGGAATTTACAGCGTTCTATCTGAATATGCCCCTTCAGCACTAAGGTATAAACCTTCCTCTGTTCCTCAGTTACAGGTCCAAGAGCAATCGTGCGCGTAATGTCCGTTGTCCCATCAAGATACTGCGCCCCGCTGTCCAACAACAAAAAGCCCTTGGGTTTCAGAGGAATATCCGTTTCTGGCGTAGCTTCATAATGAACGATAGCGCCATGGGCCTCGTAACCGGCAATCGTATCGAAAGAGATCCCCCTGAACAATGGTTGTTCTGCTCGGAGCGACATCAGTTTCTCAGCAGCGGAGCATTCTGTGAGCATCTCTCCTTCTGCAAGTTGCTTATCCAACCAATAGAGGAATTTCACCATTGCGATGCCGTCTTTCAGCATCGCCTGCTTAAAACCCGCGATCTCAGTGTCGTTCTTTACGGTCTTCATCCGCTTTACTGGCGATTCTTCCTCAATGACCTCACGCGTTACAGCCTTGAAGAGCGTATAATTCACCTCGTTAGGATCAAACAGGATATTATATTCGAAATAGCTCTTCAGACCTTTCTGCACGTTTTCATACGCATCCACACCTACGCCTTCACCTTTCAGGTAGTTAATTATCTCTGGCGTCAGTTTCTCCTTATTTATATATAAGGTGACAGCTGATGAAGAAATCAACAGATAACTCACAAAGACCGGGTTACAATGTACGTCTGTTCCCCTGAGGTTCAGCGTCCATGCGATATCATCAAGAGCTGCCATTAACATACCGTCTGCATGAAGTTTTCGTAACTCTTGACGAATACGGCCTATCTTTACACTGGCTGCCTCACCAGCATAAGCCAGCGGATATATCTCCACAGGATTCTTTGGTATAGGGGGGCGATCTCGCCATATCTGCGCCAACGGGTCAAGATTAGTACGAAGCGTGATACCACCCTGCTTGCGAAGATCTGCAATCAGCTCCCTGACACTGTTAGTGGCGTTTACCATACCGTCTAGGGCGACTTCTGCACCGGCACCACACTCCTTGCCAATCCACTCAGCAATAGTAGGTGTGTCCTCCATCTTCTCTTTCATCAGTTGGAACTCCGTACCCTTCAGTTGTTCTGCTGCTGCCAAGAAATAGCGGGAGTCTGTCCAAAGAGCTGCTGATGTCATAGTCACTACAGCCGTGCCAGCAGAGCCGTTAAAGCCAGAGATAAACTCGCGTCCCTTCCAATGATCGGGTACATATTCACCCTGATGGGGATCGGTACTTGGAAAAATGAAAGCCGCTAAATGTTCACGACGCATCACTTCCCTTAGTTCTTCAAGTCGCTGATTTATATTCATTATTTATCCAGTTTTGTAATTTCGACTTTACAAAGATACAATATTTTTATCAGACTTTCAACGGATTAACTAAGATTAATATTAAAAAGGGATGAAATATGCTGCTTTTTTCTTATCTTTGCAGCACTTTTGATAATTAAAACTTATATAATACAATTATGGCATTAACAAATGAGAAATTGACCATCGTCGGCGCAGCCGGTATGATTGGTTCAAACATGGCTCAGACCGCTTTAATGATGGGTCTGACAAGTGAGATTTGTCTGTACGACGTATTTTCTCCAGAGGGTGTTGCTGAGGAGATGCGCCAGAGTGGTTTTGACGATGTGAACATCGTTGCTACAACTGATGCTGAAGAGGCTTTCAAGAATGCTAAGTTCATCATCTCTTCAGGTGGTGCCCCCCGTAAGGCTGGTATGACCCGTGAGGATCTGCTCGCTGGCAACTGTAAGATTGCAGAGGAGCTGGGTCAGAACATCAAGAAGTACTGTCCTGATGTTAAGCACGTGGTCATTATCTTCAACCCCGCTGACTTGACTGGTCTGGTAACCCTGCTGTACTCTGGTTTGAAGCCAGGTCAGGTTACAACACTTGCAGGTCTCGACACAACCCGTCTGCAGAGCGCACTGGCAAAGAAGTTTGGTGTAATGCAGAATCAGATCACTGGTTGCGCTACCTATGGTGGTCACGGTGAGCAGATGGCTGTATTTGGAAGCCACGTAATGATTGCAGGTCGCAAGCTGACCGACATCATTGGCACTGCAGAGTTCCCTGCTGAGGAGTGGGAGCAGATGAAGATCGATGTCACCAAGGGTGGTGCCAAGATTATTGAGCTCCGTGGACGCAGCTCATTCCAGAGCCCCGCTTATCTCTCTGTTGAGATGATTCGTGCCGCTATGGGTGGTGAGCCTTTCCGCTTCCCCGTTGGAACATATGTTAAGACCGACAAGTACGACCACATCATGATGGCCATGAAGACCACTATGACTGCTGAGGGTGCAAAGTACGAGGTTCCTCAGGGCACTGCTGAGGAGAATGCTAAGCTGGATCAGAGCTACGAGCACCTCTGCAAGATGCGCGACGAGCTGGTTACGCTGAATATCGTTCCTCCCATCTCTGAGTGGAGCAAGATTAATCCTAACCTCTAATCCACAGAGGTATGGCTTTAATAAAAAGTTATCGCGGTCTCGCTCCCAAATGGGGGCGAGATTGCTATTTTAGCGAGAATGCGACAATAGTTGGTGATGTTACGATGGGCGACGAGTGCAGCGTATGGTTCAATGCTGTAGTACGTGGCGACGTGGCTCCTATTACCATCGGCAACTGCACAAACATCCAGGATGGCAGCTGTGTACATGTGACCCACGAGACTGGCCCTACACATATTGGCAACTATGTGACGATAGGTCACAACGTCACTGTGCATGCCTGCACCATCCACGACCATACGCTGATAGGCATGGGCTCTACCCTGCTCGACGGCTGTGAAGTGGGAGAAGGCTCTATCGTAGCAGCTGGTGCGCTTGTACTTCAGAACACAAAGATTCCAGCAGGAGAAATCTGGGGAGGCGTACCAGCCAAATACATCAAGCCCGTGCGCCCAGGCCAGACTGATAATGCCGAGCACTACGTAGCATATTCGAAATATTATCTTAACGAAGAGTAGCTACGACGAACTCGCTTTGGGTGCCTATGCGGAACTTGCCGCCCCAAATGCCGATACCTGAAGAGATGTAGAATTGGGTGTTACCACGCTGATAGCTACCCCAGGAACATTCGTAGATATGATCAGTAATCCATGAGATTGGCCATACCTGTCCACGATGGGTATGGCCACTTAGTTGAAAGTCAACACCTGCAGCCTCAGCACGATCCAAGTTGTAAGGCTGATGGTCTAAGACGATCGTAAATGGATTGTGGAGTGAGGCGAGTGAAGTGCGGAATGAGGTTACTAAGTCTTTGATAGGTTTACGGCGCATGTTGGTACGATCATCACGACCTATGATCATAATGCAGCTATCTATAACGACACCATTGTCTATCAACAGATGGATACCAGCATCCTTATAAAACTGTTTAGCCTCAGGATGACCTGCATAGAACTCATGATTGCCCAAACAGGCATAGACAGGTGCCTGAAGCCGATGAAACTCCTCTGCCATACGTTCTTCCAACAAGGGGCGCATGCTTCCATCGATGATATCACCCGCTATCAGGATGAAATCAGGATTCTCGTCGTTGATCATATCCACCCAGCGAGCCAGTTCCTTACGAGGGTTATGATAGCCCAGATGCAAATCAGAGGCCATCACCACTTTGTAGTCCTTGGGTAAAGGTTTGGCAGATTTTAACTCAAGTGATACACGTACCTTATAATAATAATGTAGATTTCCATAAAGTAAAACACCCAAAATCAACACAAAGATGCCAATAGACGCATACCAGTTATGATAGAGCAACGATTTGGGAACCAGATGGACGAGTCTTCCCAAGTCGAGGACCAGGAAGATTATGACAATATACATCAGGATAAAGAGAGTTGAAGTACCAACCTCGTAGGCCGTTTGCGCTATGGGTAAGGGCAGCTGATCGAACTTTCGTCCAAAGTTCAAGAACAGCAGTACGAAGCAGAGGATGCCGACAAGAATGATGAGCGCTTTCCACAAACCTGTCAGCGGCATGAGTGTCCACACATGCCAGGCAACATAGATGATAGCCAATAATGGCAATACCCAGAATATCAACATCCACATACGCTTCATCCTTTAAGTCTAGTCAACAATCGATCTATAGATCCACAGCCGAGAGCACCTTCTCTGTTGCGCCAGCCAGACTCTGCACAAACTTACCTGCCTGTGCACCTGCTGTATGCAGCTTTCCTGAATCCGTCAGGAAGATATCCATCTGATGTTCAAAAGCATCATAGGTCTCGAAGTCGAAACCACCTCCTGCAGCCTTCAGACCTTGAGCCTCTTGGAATCGCTGGTTATTTGGTCCGAAGAACACAGGAACATCCCATACTGCAGCCTCCAACACATTATGGATACCCACGCCAAAGCCACCACCCACATAAGCGACCTCACCATAATGGTAAATGCTCGACAACAGGCCGAAGCAGTCGATAATCAGCACGTCTGCAGCCTGCAACTCTGCTGTCAGCGAAGGAAGGTTTGCCTCCGTCACAGAAGTGTAACGCATCACCTTACGTCCCTCAAGCAGTTTCTCTATCTGGCGCAGATGATCCTCGCCAATCACATGAGGTGCAATAATCATCTTCCACTCAGGATGCTTGTTGAAATAAGGTATGAAGATCTCCTCATCGGGAGGCCATGAAGAACCTGCCACAAATACCTTGGCATCATGTTTGAAAGTCTCAACGATAGGCAGATACTTTGCAGCCTCTTTAATCTGGAGCACACGATCAAAACGGGTATCACCCACCACCGTAGCATTGTTGATACGAATCTTCCCCAGCAGTTCCTTACTGATCTCGTTCTGCACAAAAAAATGTGTGAAGCAGTTCAGCACACGACCATACTGACGACCATACCACTTAAAGAACACCTGATCAGGACGGAAGATACTCGATACACTGTATACAGGGATATTACGATGCTTTAAGATATGCAGATAGTTATACCAGAACTCATACTTTATGAAGAAGGCCATCACAGGACGAATGGTACGCAGGAAACGACGCGCATTTGTAATCGTATCCAACGGCAGGTAACAGATGATGTCTGCCCCCTCGTAGTTCTTACGCACCTCATAACCTGAGGGTGAGAAGAATGTCAGAAGAATCTTATACTCAGGATGATCCTGGCGCAGGCGCTCCATCAACGGGCGTCCCTGCTCAAACTCACCAAGCGAGGCCGCATGGAACCAGACATACTTCGCATTGGGATCCACCTTCTCCCTCAAGATACGGAAAGCCTCACGCTCACCACGCCACATCTTCCGTACCTTCTCATTGAAGCGACTATAAATAGCCACTCCTAATAGATAGAGGTATATAATCAGGTTGTAAATCATCAGCCGAGTACTTCTATTGCACGTTTCATTCTGGCAATCGTCTCCTCTTTACCAAGGAAAGCTGAGATGTCAAACATGCCAGGGCCCTTACCCTCGCCTACAAGTGTCAATCGCCAGGCATTCATCACATTACCCAGTTTATACTCCTTCTTTTCCACCCAGGCATGCATGATCTGCTCCTGATTCTCAAGCGAGAAGTCATCGATACCTTCCAACACGCCAATAAGTTCGTTCATCACCTGAGCCGAATCTTCTTTCCAACGCTTCTTGGCGGTCTTCTCATCATAGGCCGTAGGTGCCTCAAAGAAGAACGAGCAAAGAGGCCAGAGCTCTTTCACGAACGACACGCGATCCTTCATCATTGCTGTCACAGCTGTGACGCGCTCCAATGTTTCATCAGGGCAGTGCTCCTTCACGATGGGGAAGAACAGCTGGGCTATCTCCTCTACCGACTTCTTCAGGATATACTCGTGGTTGAACCAGATACCCTTATCGTAGGCAAACTTCGCACCAGCCTTTGAACATTTAGTGATATCAAACAGCGGCACCAACTCGTCGAGTGAGAAGAGTTCCTGTTCAGTACCAGGATTCCATCCCAGCAGAGCCAGGAAGTTGATCACAGCCTCAGGGAAATAGCCATCCTCACGATAGCCACGCGACACCTCACCACTCTTCGGATCATGCCACTCCAGTGGGAACACGGGGAATCCCAAACGATCACCATCGCGCTTAGAGAGCTTACCCTTACCATCAGGCTTCAACAGCAATGGCAGATGCGCAAACTGAGGCATGGTGTCCTCCCAGCCAAAAGCCTTATAGAGCAATACATGAAGCGGTGCACTGGGCAACCACTCCTCACCACGGATCACATGAGAGATCTCCATCAGATGATCATCCACAATATTGGCCAAGTGGTAGGTAGGCAACTGGTCAGCACTCTTATAGAGTACCTTGTCATCCAAAATATCGCTCTTCACACGCACCTCTCCACGAATCAGGTCGTTCACCAGCACCTCTTGTCCAGCTTCGATCTTGAAGCGTACCACATACTGCTTACCTTCGGCAATCATCTGCTCAACCTCCTCTTTCGGAAGGGTCAGTGAATTACGCATCTGACTACGGGTATGACAGTCGTACTGGAAATTCTGGATCTCCTGACGCTTGGCTTCCAACTCCTCTGGTGTGTCAAAGGCGATATAGGCCTTATCTGCATCGAGCAACTGCTGCACATATTTCTTATAGATATCACGACGCTCACTCTGCCGATACGGACCTTTGTCACCACCAAACGAGACACCTTCATCAAACTTGATACCTAACCATTTAAAAGACTCAATGATATACTCTTCAGCACCTGGTACGAAACGGTTTGAGTCGGTATCCTCAATACGGAATACCAAATCACCACCATGCTGCTTAGCAAACAGATAATTATACAAGGCGGTACGCACACCACCGATATGTAATGCTCCTGTTGGACTTGGAGCAAAACGCACTCTTACTCTTCTTTCTGACATAAATTGCGTAATTTTGGATGCAAAGGTACAAAATAATTCTCAATTCTTAATTCTTAATTCTTATTTTATTTGTATCTTTGCCCCGAATATTGAAAAAATAGACAGAAATGAGTAGTTTCAACATTAAAAATGACCTCTCTTGGCGTGATATTCTCATCCGTTCGGCTCTGATCTTGGCTACAGCAGCCATCATCGTCTGGCTGATGCCGCGTAACTCCCAAGCCAGTTTCAAAATAGAACGAGGTAAGCCTTGGGTCTATAACGACCTGAGCGCCCCATTCGACTTCCCGATTTATAAGAGCGACGAGGCTGTCAAGGCAGAACGCGACAGTATGATGAAACATTACGAGCCCTACTACATTTTTAATGAAGAAATCGTAGGCAAGCAGGTACGCCAGTTCTATAAAGATTATAATAAAGGTATCCCAGGGCTTCCCGATGACTACCTGAGCATCGTTGCCAATCGTTTGCGTGACCTTTATACCCAAGGTATCATGAACAGCTCGGAATACACTTTGCTGCATCAAGACACCTCCAAGGCCGTCAGAGTTATCATTGGCAAGGATGTCACCAGTGTACCCATCACCAAGATCAACTCTGTGGTCTCTGCCTATGAGCAGATCTTCCAGGACGCGACTTTGGCAAGACATAAAGAGGTGCTTCAGAAGTGCAATCTCAACGACTATATCTCGCCCAACCTGATCTACGACAGATCCCGTAGCGAATCTGCTCTCAACGAGCTACATAACAGCATCCCACTAGCCAGTGGTATTGTGCAGCGAGGTCAGAAGATCATCGATCGTGGTGACATCGTGGATAAGAACACCTACAACATCCTCATGTCGTATAAGAAGGAGACAGAGCGACGTGAGGAAAACAAACAGGGTATCAGCCTGGTTATCCTTGGCCAGATTCTCTATGTGCTGATCATCATCACCTGCTTCACCATCTATATCACGCTATTCAGGAAGGACTATTTCGAGAATGCCCGCTCTGTGCTGATGCTCTATTCTCTCATCCTGATCTTCATCGTGGCAGCATCACTCATGGTGAGCCATAGTGTGCTACACGTCTATCTCATCCCCTTTGCGATGGTACCCATCTTTGTCCGCGTGTTCATGGACTCCAGAACCGCCTTTATGGCTCACGTCTCGATGATTTTGATCAGTGCCAGTATGCTGCAGCACCCTCTGGAGTTTGCGGCAGTAGAGATAGTAGCTGGTCTTGTAGCTATTTTCTCATTGAGAGAGCTGTCAAGTCGTTCCCAACTGTTCTGGACGGCAGTTCTTGTAACCCTTGCCTCAGGACTAACGAATCTTGCACTCGAATGGATTCGCAACGACAACCTCGCACGTCTCAGCCTTAGCGAGTACAACTATATTGCTATCAACGGCATGCTCCTCTTCTGTTCTTACCCCCTACTCTATCTGATCGAGAAGGCCTTCGGCTTCATTTCGAATATCACGCTGATTGAGTTGTCAGACATGAACAAAGCTCTGCTCCGCAAGATGAGCGAGGTGGCACCAGGTACTTTCCAGCATTCCATCCAAGTAGGAAACCTGGCCGCAGAGATAGCCAATAAGATCGATGCCAAAAGCCAGCTGGTAAGAACAGGCGCCCTCTATCACGATATCGGTAAGATGATGAACCCCATCTATTTCACAGAGAATCAGTCGGGTGTGAATCCTCATGAGAAGTTAGGTGCCATCGATAGTGCCCAGATGATTATCAGTCATGTGACGGAAGGCATCAAACTGGCAGAGAAATATAATCTACCCACCATCATTAGGGAATTTATCGCCACCCATCACGGACAAGGCAAAGCCAAATATTTCTATGTGAAGTATAAGAATGATCATCCCAACGACGAGGTTGACGATCTGCTCTTCACCTATCCTGGTCCTAACCCCTTCACTAAGGAGCAGGCCATCCTGATGATGGCAGATACGGTAGAAGCTGCCTCACGCTCGCTTCCTGACTACACGGAACAGAGCATCCGTGACCTCGTGAACAAACTCATCGATGCCCAGGTAGCAGAAGGCTATTTCAAGGAGTGTCCTATCACCTTCCGCGATATCGCTTATGCCAAAACGGTACTGATTGAGAAGCTGAAGACGATTTATCACACCCGTGTCAACTATCCCGAGCTGAAAAAATAGCGGGATTTTGCACAACTACACACCCGTTTGTGCAAGAAAACATTGCACAAACGGGCTTTTTTGTGCAGGAAATTCCCTATTTTTGGTTAATAGTTGTTAACTTTGTGTGCGCAAACGGCAAACTTTCGAACAATCAGCATACCTTTGCAGCCGAATTTTTAAGAAGTTTTTAGGATTATGAACAATTTAAAAGCAATTCTAGCCAGCGTGATGCTGGCAGCAACCACCTCAGCAAACGCTGGCGGTATCTTAACCAATACCAACCAAAGCGTTGACTTCCTTAGGAATCCGGCTCGCGATGCAGCTATCAGCCTCGATGGTGTCTATTCAAACCCTGCAGGTGTAGCCTTCCTGCCCGAAGGATTCCATGTCGCATTCAACTGGCAGTACGCCCACCAAACACGTACCATCACCAGCACCAATCCAGTCTTCGCGCTGGGTCGCAAGAACAACGATAACCCCACCAAGACTTTCGAGGGTGTGTCCGACGCACCTTTCATCCCCTCTCTTCAGGGTGCCTATAATAAAGGTAATTGGAGTGTGCAGTTCAATTTCTCCGTTCCTGGCGGTGGTGGTAGCTGCGAATTTTCCGATGGTCTGGGCTCTTTCGAGAGTGTAGTTGGCAATATTGCCCATCAGCTGAGAGGACTTGATCAGATCGCTACAGCATTAGGACAACCAACTCCTGGTGTCAGCGGCTACGATATGGACGGTTATATGCAGGGACGCCAGTATTACTTTGGCGTACAGCTTGGTGCTGCTTATAAGATTACACCCGACCTCTCCGTCTATGGTGGTCTGCGCTTCCTTTACGGAACAGCCACCTATAAGGCCAAGATCAGCAATATCATGGTAAAGACCGCAGGAGGTTATCAGGATTTCGGCAGCTTCCTCCAGTCGGCCACAGCAATGGTTGACGGCGGCATCACCAACGTCAACGACGGTCTTGCACTAGTGAATGCCGGTATCGCCCAGTATGAGGCAGCAGTCGCCACAGCCCTTCCCCAGTATCAGGAGCTCATTACGCAAAGGGCACAACTTGAGGGATCGCTCGCCACGCTTCAGGGCACCAACGCGAACCTTAACAGTCTGCAGAAATATTCCGAGGGCGTGAACCTGCTCTGTAACCAGTGGAGCGTAGGCATTGCACCTGTTATTGGCGTTGACTGGCGCGTAGGTCAGTTCAATTTCGCTGCCAAATACGAGTTCAAGACTCAGATCCGCATGGAGAACGAGTCCACTGTCAATAAGGCCAGCGAGATTCCTGCCGTAAATAAGTTCCGCGATGGTGAGAAGATCAATGAGGATATGCCTGCACAACTCGCCTTTGGTGCCATGTGGAGCATTACAGACGATGTACGCGTGAACCTCGGCTACCACCATTTCTACGATAAGAACGTGAAGTGGTACAACGACACACAGGAGTTGCTCGATGGTGGTACCAACGAGTATCTGGGAGGTGCAGAATGGGATGTCACCAAGAAGCTTACCATCTCTGCAGGTACCCAGATCACCCGCTATCAGCTCACCGATGCCTATATGAATGATATGTCGTTCGTCGTCAACAGCTACAGTGTGGGTTTCGGCTTCAACTACAAAGTGTCTGATGTTGTAACGCTCAAGGCAGCTTACTTCCAGACCAACTACGACGACTACAAGCGCGTCACCTCTACCGAGCCCCTTATCAGCGACACCTTCACCCGCACCAACCGCGTGCTCGGTATCGGCTGCGAAATGAACTTCTAATAAGAGATATTGGTTTCACCATAAGTGGCAGTTGTTCCGATAACTGCCACTTTTTTTTGTTACCTTTAAGTCTCGTAATTATCCAAATCATGACAATTATGACAAATGACAGCACACTTCCGAGCACACATGTTCCGAAGAAAAAAATTATAAAATAGTTCATATTATATAATATTATAAATAATAATATATAATATGGATTCATTCACGATATTTACCGATTTCTCTCCCATGCAAATCATGACACTGTCATTTGTCATGATTGTCATGGTAGCTCACGAGTTTTTGCACCCTTTAAGGATAGAAATTTCTGCCTTTAATCCTAACAATTGCGCTAATCTGGAGAAAGTCAAAAATCAGCCCAAAATATTTGGAACGTATTCAGATTTTTACTATCTTTGCAGATGCGAAAAAAAAAGAAAATGAAAATCAAATTCTTTCTCACCATCGCATTGGCATGTTTAATTAGTATAAATGTCAGTGCACAGGACAACGGACTGAACCCCGTTTACAAAGTACAATTAGGAGACATCACCTTCCAGAAAGGCGAGGCCAGCAAGAAGGTGACTGCGAGTAAAGTTCTTAGTGTGATGGCCGATGTGATAGAAGGCAGAGTCACTGACATCCACAATGAAGAATATATTCCACTGGCAGCAAACTGTGTCAAGGAAGGACTGACCCATGTCCGTCGTCTGCAGACCGTTGAAGCAGACGAGGTAGAGGACGCTAAGTTTTTGGTAACCGCTACGCTGACAGATATTGCAGCCTCTCGCAAAGTGAAGACCTACGACCGCAAGGACAGTAAGGGGCGTGAATATACTGAGGCTAAGACCTACTACGGTGCCATCGTGACTGTAGCCCTCAACTTCAAGAATCTGCAGTCAGGCGAGTTAACCACCAGCACCATTTCCGGGCGTTGTTCGGAATACTCTCTAGCAAAATCAGCTGATGAAGCGATCCGCACTGCATTGGACGAACTGGCAGAGAACATCTATGAGTATTATAACGAGGTCTATCCAATCCGTGCAAACATCATTGAACGTGGCACAGAGAAGAAAGACAAGACCAAGGAACTCTATATTGACGTTGGTAGCAGATTTATAGGTGAAGATGTACATTTCGAAGTCTTTGTCGTAGGACAGGTTGCAGGTCGTGAGACGCGTAAGCAGATTGGTCGTATCCGCGTCCGTGAGACCTTAGGCGATGACATCTCGCTCTGCAAGGTTCAGAAGGGTGGTAAGGAGATAAAAGCCGCTTTCGACAAGGGGGATGCCATCATAGCCATCAGTACTGACTGATGATAGTCTGCTTACAACGGATCGATGTCGTAATAGATCTGAAGCGAGGCATAGCGCTTGTCTTGGAGCATCTGCTGCTGGGCAAATGTTAGATATTTGCGCACATCCGACATGTTGAGACTGGGCTCCAGCTTCAACACAAGCTTACGGATGGAGAGTGACTTGACCTTTGCCACAGCGGGTTTGTCAGGACCTAACACCCTACCACCAAACCATTGGCGCAGCTTGCTACCCATCTCTGTGGCAGCAGTATCGACGACATTATCATAGCGGTGCTTCAGATAGACGTAGATCAGGCGATAATAGGGCGGATAGTGGAACTGCTGGCGCTCGGCAATCACAGACTTGTAGAAAGTCTGATAGTCGTTCCGGACAATCTGGTTGATGAGAGGAGTATCCGGACTCTTCGTCTGCAGGATTACAAGTCCCTGTTTTCCCTTACGACCTGCTCGTCCACTTACCTGCGACATCATCATAAAACCATGCTCGTATGCACGGAAATCAGGATAGTTCAAGATGGCGTCAGCATTCAGGATACCCACTACACTCACTTTGTCGAAGTCGAGTCCCTTTGAAATCATCTGAGTGCCAATCAACAGGTTCGTACGACCAGCAGAGAATTCGCTGATGATGCGTTCGTAAGCTTGCCGACTACGGGTGGTGTCGAGATCCATACGGGAGATACGAGCCTCAGGAAAAATATCCTGCACTTCAGCTTCAATCTTTTCTGTGCCATAGCCCTTGGTGAACAAGTCTTTGGAGCCACAGGCAGGACACTCTGTGGGTACCTGATAGGTATAGCCACAATAATGACAAGTGAGCTGGTTCAGATTGCGATGGAAGGTGAGTGAGACATCGCAATGCTGGCAATGGGGCACCCAACCACATTGTTTGCACTCGATCATGGGCGCATAACCTCGACGGTTCTGGAAGAGGATCACCTGCTCGCCCCGTTCCAAAGCCTCACGCGTCTTTGCCAGCAACAAAGGTGAGAAGGGACCTTTCATCATCTTTCGTCGTTGCAGGTCCTTGATGTCAACCACCTGTATCTCAGGGAGTTCGATTCCCTGATAACGTTTCTCAAGCGTCACCAAGCCATACTTACCCATCTTGGCATTGTGATATGTCTCCATTGAAGGGGTCGCTGTGCCCAACAAGGTCTTGGCACTAAATATCTGAGCCAGGATGATAGCCGTAGAACGGGCATGATAACGGGGCATGGGATCCTGCTGCTTATAGCTGGTCTCGTGCTCCTCATCGACAATCACCAAGCCTAGGTTCTGGAAAGGTAGCAACACGGCACTACGGGCACCAAGAATCACGTCGTAAGGATGACCTGAGAGTTGTTTCTGCCAGATCTCCACTCGCTCGGCATCGGAATACTTGCTATGATAGATACCCAAGCGATCGCCAAACACATGCTGCAGACGCTGCATGATCTGAACTGTCAGCGCAATCTCTGGCAACAGATAGAGCACCTGTTGCTTTTTCTCCAATGCCTGTTTGATGAGATGGATATAAATCTCCGTCTTTCCACTGGAGGTGACACCATGCAACAGCGTGACGTTCTTCTTCATGAAAGAGAGGAGAATCTGATTATAGGCATCCTGCTGGACTTCGCTAAGGGGTTTGATCTTCTCCAGATGAGGTTCTCCCCCATGATTCAGTCGTCCTACCTCAAGCTCATAGGTTTCCAACAAGCCTCGTTTCACCAAGGCGTTTAAAGTCTGCAACGAAGCATGACCCGCATTCATCAGCTCATCACGGGTGATCTCTACTGGTGCCTCCCGACAGGTCTGTCCCTCCAAGGTATCCCAATGCGACAATGCCAGATAATGAACGAAAGCCTCCTGCTGTTTACCTGCTCGTTGCAGCATATTAAGGGCGACGTGAAGCGCCTGCTCATGGCGGAATTTAGGGGTAAGACGGATATAAAGCTCCGTCTTCGGGCGATAGCCGTCTTCTGCCTTCAAACCTGAAGGGAGCGCTGCCTTATAGACTTCTCCGATAGGAGACATATAATAATCGGAGATCCAATTCCAGAGCCTTAACTGACTATCAAGTAAGATGGGCGAAACATCCAGCAACTGCAGAATGTCCTTCACTTCATAGTCAGAGGGTTTCCGATCATGGATCTCCGAGATGACCCCTACATAGGTCTTGTTTCTTCCAAAAGGTACGAGTACACGAGCGCCTACCCTAACATGACCCTCCAATTGCGGAGGAACAGCATAGGTAAAAAGGCCGTCAAGCGGCAAGGGTAATATAACGTCCGTGTACCGCACGGATGTTCTTAGAAGTAATAAGCGACAGCAATCTGCCAGGCGTTCATTTTACCGTTTTCCTTGATAGCATTTACAGCACCTGGTAAGAACTCATCAAGTTCACCAGTCTTGCCAAGACCGAAGTTATAATTGGCAGATATCTGCAGATGGCGGAGCAACATCAGACCTAAACCTACATTGGCGCTGATGTTTGAACTCTTGAATGTCCAATTGCCTACGTCTGTCTTAATATCCTTGTCACCGACATTAAATCCGAACTGAGGACCAGCGAAGAAATAGATGCTGGCAGTGCTTCCCAGACCAATGCCATAACGGATATTAATGGGAATCTGGATAGACTGCTGTTTGATACTGGTATCATCAACCTCTGCCTTACGCTGATCATAGAGGGCTGAAGCATCAAAACCAAGACCTACAATAGGAAGTGTGAACTTGAATGTCGGACCGATGAAGAAACCTGCCTGATTAGACTTGTCGATAGCTTTCGCATCAAGACTCATGCTTGTCAGGTTCAAACCACCCTTCACACCGAATTTAACCTCTGCCTTAGCAGGAACAGCTGTCATCAAGGCAGCGAAAAGTACTACTACAGTTAAAAACTTTTTCATTTTTCTCATTTGTTAAGTTAAAAACATCGGTGCAAAGATACGAAAAAACTCGGAATATGTATCGTTTCTCCTAACTTTTAACACATCAATGACGCTCGCGGCGAACTGTCACACGGGCTGAGCTGTTGGCAGGGGTAGTCGTTGTGCCTTTCTTTGACTTGCCAGCCTTTGTACGACGCGAACTGTTCTTGGCAGCTTTGACCTTAACCTTGCCGGCAACCTCGAGTTTGGCGATGCTGTCGAGAGAGTCTTTCTTGACAGGGTCACCAAAGATGTTCTTTCGGAAATCAGCCAGTTCCTTCTCGATACGCTTCTGCTCTGCCGTCATTGACGCCTCATCAGGACAATACTGTGCCAAGGTCTTTCCCTGAGCATTAGTGGTCTTATAGATCTGACCACGATACATATTCAAGGTAAAGAAATCGTCCATCGACATCGTAGCGGCATTGTTCAGACTACTGGCCATTACTGTCTGACGATTCAGGAAAGGCTCCAAATCGCTATACTTCACCCAGAACAGCGGATACTGGGTGGCTTCTCCTCCAAAATCATCCTCACGCAGCATCACAGGACAAAGGGCAAGCACCTTGATATGGAAAGAGGAATTGGCCTGATCATAGTAGGCACTCTCCTTCAAGAAGAACTTCCTGACTTCAGAAGAAGGGATGTCGCTATTATCAACCTTCAACTTGCCATCCTGCTCCTCATAGAAGATATGATAGTTGTCGAGAATGGTCTTCATCTCCACCTTCGCATCATTCGTAAAGACATCACTGCCATCTGTGGGATATTCATAGACAGGGATATAGCCATTCTGAGCCAACTTGAAGATATAGGTAAACAGGTTCAGTTGTTTGCCCTGCGGCTCTACAGGATAGTAAAGGCCGGCATTGTCATTATTCGTCAGATCGAGCTCACGATAGATATCACGACGCCACACCACCTCTTCTGGCATATCCACAGCGGTAGGGAATGAGATCTGGGCACGCACAGACATAGCGCTCGAAACCTTGTTTTGCTTTGGCCGCTTCTGGGTGGGCTGCTTCTGGGCAGGTTGTTCCTGAGCTGGCTGTTCTTGAGCCAGTTGTTCCTGAACCACCGGCTTTGGGGCTGGCTGCTCCTGGACAGGTTGCTCCTGAACAGGCTGTTCCAGAATCATCTGTTTCTGAACTGGTTGTTTCTGAACCTGTTGCTTCTGTACTGGTTGTTTCTGAACCTGCCGTTCAGCACGGCGTTGGGGTGGCTGGGCCATAGCAGTGGATAGTGAAAAGTGAATAGTGAATAGTATCAACACCACTCTCACTAAACACCTGCTATTATAAACTATACTCTGTTTCATATCATCTATAAACTTTCAACTAATAAATTCTATTTCACAATCACCTCCATTGGATTCTGAAGAGTACGTGTCAGTCCGTCAGGACCAACAACCGTTACACGGGATACATAGAAACGACGGTTTCGTGCCAGTTTCCTGAAGGCATCTTTCTGACGGGCAGAGAATGTAGCGCCATCAGATGCCATCGGAACGGCATTTCCCATATTGTCGAAGAAGACAGTCTCAAAACTCTGCACATTGAATGCGATATCCAGGATGCCATCGTCAATCGCTGCTCCAATCGTGTTGGCAGCAACAAGTTGCGACTTAGCCAGACCGCCACCTTTATAACGTGTGGGATTCCCATGTTCATCCTTCATAGAAATATAAGGTGTGGGATCTGGAAGCTTGCGCACTCTGAAGGTGTATTGTCCCATCTGCTGCGGACGACCAGTATTCGTGGAGATAACAGTGATGGTAGCATCCTGTCCGATCTTTGATGGACGCGCGATATACTTACCTGGCCCTACAGATTGGAGCGTGCCGTTCGTCATCGACGCCTGGATCTTATTGGAAGGTACACCAGGCACACTGATACTGATGGGGTTGTTATAACCTGCATAAAGCATGTTCATCAGGTCTGCCGATACGGTTGCGCTCGGATCTACAACCGTATATTTCTGTGTGAAGTCACGACGGATATGTTCACCATCACCATTCACAGTCTCCATATAACCAGCCAAAGTGAAGTCGCCCGTACGATTACAGATTGTCTCATACAGTCCGTTGTTCAATGTCACCTTCTGATTGCCGATAAAGATATCAGGCACCTGCGTGGTATCCACTGCAGCCATTACAATACGGGCAGAGAAGCGATCGCCTCTGACAATGGTCTGAGAGCTGGGGATGACAAAAGCCGAAAGGGCATTCACACGGATATCCTTCACGTCGATGTTCTGTACCAGCGTATGGAGCACCTCACGCTCTGCATAGCGGACATCGCTCTGGAGTTTCGACAACAGGGTGACAGCTGCTGCTGCAGGCATATCCTCAAACATAAACTCCTGCCAGTTCTTACCCATCGCCTGAGCCTTTGGAGGAACAGCGGTAGAAAGGTTCGCATTGATAATCTGTTGCTTACTCATATCCGACGTCATACCCACGATACGATCGCGGAAAGATCGGATCGCATCGTGCAACTCCTGACCCTTACCACGTCCAGGAGCCAGCATCACCTGATTTGCAGCCTCAAGGTCTTCCTTATTCTGGAAGTCCTCAAGACGAGCATTCTTACCATCAGCCTCACGCACAATGGCAAGCTTCAGCTCATCGGCAAAGTTATAGAGGGAATCACTGATACGTCTCACCTCTTGAGCCTTATCATACCAAGCCTTCACCTTCACGGGATTAAGCCTCATCTGCATCTCCAAATCATCATAGACGAGCTTGTTTTCCTTGATGGAGCCCTGGGTGGTACGATTCAGACTGTCTTCCACGATGGAGAAGCCGTTGAGCACCTCAGAAGAGACGTTCAGCGCAAGCATTGCCATCAAGACGACATACATCAGATTGATCATCTTCTGGCGAGGGGAGACTGGTCTTTTTTTGATTGCCATGTTCTTATACGTTCATCTTAGCCGTCATTGCCTCAATCATACGGGCATAGATCTTATTGAGATCGGCAATTTGGGTTGCCATCTTTCGTGTCTGTTCGTTGATATCATCAATCGTACCGATCTGTGAGCTGGCACTCTTCAGCTGCAGTTCATAAACCTTGCAGATACCTGTCAAAGTACGATTCAGGTTCTCCATCTCCTCAGAGTCGTGGGCAAGTTTTTCCGTCTGTTCTGATACACGGGAGAGCATTTCTGTCAGGCGTTTCAACTCTTCGATATAGTTGGCGGTTGCCTCTTCAAGTTCTGGTGTCATCTGTGGCAAAGTAGAGGGTGCTGACACACCACCGCCAGATACAGAAATGACAGAAGAAGATACGGCTGCAATGGCCTCACTATCGACAACAGGAGCACCTGAGCCATTAACAACTGGGGCACCTCCACCACCAATAATCACTGTGCCGCCGCCAACAGGAGCGCCACCACTTACAACTGGAGCACTATCACCAGAAGCTGGCACACTGCCACCAGATGCAGGAGCACCACCACCAATAATCACTGTGCCGCCGCCAATAGGAGCGCCACCACTTACAACTGGAGCACTATCACCAGAAATTGGTGCACTGCCACCTGAAACTGGAGCACCAGCTCCACCACCCACAACGACAGTACTACTGCCAGTGTTTACACCCATATTCATATGGGCATCCAGTTCCATACCATCAGCAGTCTTGTCAAACGGACGATCAAATGCTGAGATAAAGAACACCAGAACTTCTGTACCCATTCCCAGGAAAAGGAAGAAATTCGCTCCTGGCAAGTGAGTCAACTTGAAAAGTGTACCCAAGATAACGATCGACGCACCCCAGCTATAGGCATAGTTCAGGAAGGTCTGACCCGGCACACTATCCATCCACTTCTGCAAGCGGTAGATGATATTGATTTTACTGTATATAGTCATATCTTATAGCTTTATCTAAGTGTTACTTTTTCTTTTTGCCTTTCAGCTTGATCTTGTCGCTGGTGGTATTCGCCAAACTACGAACACAACGGAAACCGATATAGGAGCGTGGCTGGTTCTGATACTCAGAAGAGCGCCAAGCCGAACGGATATACGACTCAGGATCTTTCCAAGAGCCACCTCTCACACTCTTTTTCTTCATGCGATAGGGATCCTCCAAAGCTGCATTATACCTCAACTGCGGATTGATATCGTTCATGGCTTCTACACCAGCTTCAGTATAGATCGTACTGGTCCATTCTGCCACATTACCTGCCATATCATACAGGCCATTCGTGTTTGCCGCATAGATTCCCACCTTACTGGTGATCAGGTTGCCGTCTTTGGTATAGTTACCATCATCAGGCTTGAAGTTGGCAAAGAAGCAGCCCTTACCATTGGCCACATCCTCGTTGTCCCATGGGAACTCATTCTGATCCTTACCACGAGCCGCATACTCCCACTCAGCCTCTGTCGGCAGACGATAGCGCTGCACATAGCGTGCCGCAGGACCAAGTCCCTTCAGCAGATACTCCGTACGCCAGGCGCAGAAGGCATTGGCCTGCTCCCATGTGACACCCACAACAGGATAGTCATTGTAAGCAGGGTTCGAGAAGTAATAGCGCATATAGGTCTCATTGTCGGCATTGGGGAAGTCGTTCACCCAACAGGTCGTATCTGGGAACACATTGATGATATAAGTGTTCAGGAAGTCCCATGGTCCTGTCAACTGACGGTTGATGGTCTCTCGTACGATGCGACCTTCATCATCGATATAGGCAGTATCCTTAGAGATCCACACCTGCTCGTTTGAGCTCGTGTTGATATCAGTATTCAGGTTACGTTCCTGCGGATTAATGCGGTTACGACGCAAAGCGGCAGTGGTATAGTCGTAAATCTCATAACGATAGTTCAGCTGTTTATAATCCAACATACGCTCACCCGTGGCAGGATTGGTGATATACATACCATCGATGATCTCCTGTTCATCTTCGCTCGGACGACGAGGCAGGGATTTCTTCCAGTTGAGGACGCTACCAATCTCCTCTCCGTCCTTATCGGTCTTCACCTTCTTGTAGGTCTCATCAATCTCCGACAGGCGTTCACGCAGGATGGAGTCGCGAACATAGTTCACGAACTGACGATACATCGAGTTGGTCACCTCTGTCTCGTCCATCCAGAATCCCTCAATAGAGATATCACGCAGAGGGGTTTTCTTTCCCCACAGCGTGTCCTGGTTCTCAATACCCATTTTCAGATGACCTCGTTTTATAAGTGTCATTCCATAAGGCGTCGGCTCAGAGAAAGTACGACCAGTCGTACCTGTCACCTCGCCACCTGATGAGGCCATTTTACTACCTAAACAGCTGCTTAACAAAAGCAGCAAGGCTAAAAGGCTGAAAGTTTTATTCGTTCCCATATTTCAATGTTTACTTCTTATTCTATAATATTCTCACACTCTTATGAAGGTTACGGCCCTTCTTACGAAGATCGATATCCATCTGATAGCCTGCAAAGATCTCGTGGCTCCCATTGCCGATACTCATAGCCGAGGTGTAGATCTCATAACTGTAACCCAGTTTTACACCTTTGATGACGCCACCCACCTGTACTGTTACCGAGGTGGCAGGACTATAGGTGAGACCAGCATAAAAGTGGCGCTTCTCATGCGAATACTGCACACGTCCGGAAAGATCACCACGCCATGCGACACCATCAGTACGTCCAAGCACAGAGGTCTGTATCGATAAAAACGGATTTCTTAGTCGAATATTGTATCCACCTGTTAAATAATAGGTGGCAGCAATGTCAAGTTGGTTCTTTTCGCCAAGTTCCACATGAGGTGAAGTTACATGCAAGACAGAGAAACCCGCATACCAGTCGCGACGCCGATAATACACGCCCAATCCGATGTCTACACTAGAGCCATTCACCGATGAGCTGGTGATGGCAGGGTCATCGGGATCGATCACCTCAGCCTTGGAACCATCGAATGTCTCAGTGAGCATCGCCAGCTGTAAGCCTATGCTCAAACGCCCTCCAAGCAGCTCCGGCTGGTAAGCGTATTGAATGCCCAGACGCTTGTGGGTAAAGAGACCAATAGCATCATTCATGAACTGAACACCCACCCCATGATAGGACTTCAGCGCATAGAAAGGCATATCGGCAGCAGCATACATCGTCTTCGGGTTGTTCTCGAAACCAGCCATCTGGAGAGCATAGGCGCCAGTGATGTTCAGTTTGGATTCCTTGCCTACGGCAGCGGGATTGAATGACGGCTCCATCGCCCAATAATGGGAGAAGGAGACATCATACTGCGCCTTGGCTGTCATAGCCACAAAACAGAGTATGGAAATGATGCAGATTTTCCATTTCACGCCTAAATAACGTCATACTACGGGGTTTTATTATAATTTTTTAGGATTTTGCTTGCATATTCCAACTTTTTCCCTTATATTTGCAACCAAATAATATATCATAAACCGCAGTTCAACACCCCCAATGAGGCAACAGAAGATCAAGCGGACAACAAGATGGTACTACTGCGTTTTCCTGACACTGACCATCTTTTTATGGCTGACACCAAGCTCAGTCAGAGCTGAGCAATTCATCTTCACGACAGCCTGGACAGCTCAGGCACAGTTCGCGGGTTATTATATTGCGAAAGAGAAAGGATTCTACAAACAGGCAGGGCTTGATGTTGTCATACAGCATCCCTCACTCACCAGTTCTGCCTTCCACCGTTTACAGACTGCACAAACCAATGCCATCATGATGTCGATGATGTCGGCCATTGATTTTATCTCTCAAGGTATCCCCCTGGTCAACATCTTCCAGGACTCCATGAACAGCAGCAATATCCTTGTGACGCGCTGGGACGTGGATCCCATGAAGTTGAAGGGTAAGAAGGTGGCCATTTTCAATTCCGACCCCAGCTATATGGCCATGATCATGAACCATCGGGAGAAGATGAATTTCGAGTGGGTACGTTTCACCAGCAATATCAACCTGTTCCTCTCTGGTGCCGTTGATGCGATGATGGCGCTCAGTTATAATGAGTATTATCAGCTTCAACAGGCTGGTTTCAAGATGGCCGAGAAAAGCATCTACAGGTTCAGTGAGAATGGTTACAACATCCAGGAGAACGGGGTCTATGTAATGCGTGATTACTATCTGTCTCACCGCGATGAATGTCAGCGTTTCGCATCTGCTACCCGTAAGGGATGGGAATGGGTGGCAGCACATCAGGAAGAGGCGATGGAGATTGTGATGAAATATGTGCATCGCTACAATTCACCTACCAATTCCGTGATGCAGAAACTGATGTTTAAAGAGACACTCCGCCTCCAGATTGATCGCGACTCCAAGCGACGCGAATTCCGTGTCCGCCCCGACATGGTGGAGAATGCTTCTCAGATGATGCTCGAATGCGGTATGATTAAACGACGCGTGACGTATAAAGAACTGACTGGACAATGAGCAAAGTACTAGATATCTTCCGCCGTTCACTCTCGGCACGCCTCAGTTTTGCTGTCGTGCTCTTTGTGGCAGCCATCTTTGTGGGAACATTCAGTATCATGTTCACTGAAGCGCGTGACCTCGTCAGAGATAAGGCCTGGGGCAAAGCCACGCAGACACTCGACGGCACAGTCCTACATATCGACAACACCCTCCGACATGTCGAGGTGAGTTCTGACAATATGCTCCGCGTCATCGAGCGGAATCTCAACAAGCCTGACAGTATGTTTTCACTCAGCAAGCAGGTGCTTGTAAACAATCCTGAGCTTACTGGCTGTAGCATCTCCTTCGACCCTTACTATTATAAAGAGAAAGGTAAATACTTCTCGGCTTACGCGTATAACGACGGGGATAGCATCCAGACAGAGCAGGAAGGCACAGACAACTACCAGTACCACTGCATGGACTGGTATCTGATACCCAGACTCCTCGATCGCCCCTACTGGATTGAGCCCTTCATGGAAGATGCCACAGAGGGCATTATCGTGAAAGATATCTTTTCTTCCTACAGCCGACCCATCCATGATGCCAAGGGAAATTGCGTAGGTACATTCTCTGTCGATATCCGCCTGGAGTGGTTCACGAAGACGATCAGTGAGATAAAGCCCTACCCCCACTCTTTCTGCGTCATGCTCGGCAAAGGAGGCACCTACCTCGTACATCCCGACTCTACGAAGCTGTTCTACGAGACCATCTTCACGCGCACGCTTGAGGAACCAGACTCGATGATGACAGCCCTCGGCACCTCGATGCTGGCAGGAGAGAGCGGCCACAAGACCATCAACTACCAGGGAGAGCCCTGTCACGTATTCTACAGGCCCTTTAAAAATACGGGATGGAGTGTTGCGGTAGTCATCCCAGAAAGTGATATCCTTGCACCTTACTCCCGTCTGAAGGGTTACACCCTATGGATATCGGCAGCAGGACTGCTTTTGCTGCTCCTCTTCTCTCTGACCACCATCCGTAACAGTCTGAAGCCCCTCCAGAAACTGGCAGAGACCACCCGTCGTATCTCTGAAGGCGACTTCTCTGTCACAGTAGAAAACAGTCCGCGTGCCGATGAGATCGGACAATTGCAGCGTAGCTTCACCACCATGCAACAGTCAGTCAACAACTACACCAATGAGTTGCGGAGCGAGACAATCAAACTGAAGGAGCGCCAGGAGGAATTGCATGAAGCCTACGAACATGCCAGGGAGGATGAGCGGCTGAAGACGGCAGTGCTCCATAAGATGCCTGATAAGATGGCTGCCCCTGTGGCAGAAATCCTTACCACAGCCAAACAGGTATGTGATCACCAGGGCGACGATACCCTCGACATCAGCGAGGCCGCTAATAAATTACGTGAGAACACTGCACAGATTACCACCCTCCTCGACGAGATGATCAGAGCGGCTCAGGAAGAAGAAAGAAAGGAGGCAAGCGTATGAGAAACAAGCTCGCCCAACAAATCAAACACTCGCTGTCGCTGAAGCTGAGTTTGAGCATACTCGCCTTCACGGTGATCATCTTTATGATTACCATCGGCATCATCTTCTTCCGCTCACGGCACTTTGTCAGACAAACAGCCATCGAACAAAACACCCAGATCCTGAATAATACCGCCCAGAACATCATGGGCCTCATGGGACAGGTAGAGGTGGCCACCAACAATTCCGCCTGGCTCGTCATACGCAAGCCGCAACCAGATTCCATTACATCGTTCTCGCGTCGCATTCTGGAACTGAACCCCGACGTTTATGGCTGTAGCATCTCCTTTGAGCCCAATTTCTTTTCCGATCAGGGAAAATACTTCTCCATCTATTCCGTCAATGAAGACGGACACATTGAGACTGAGCAGGAAGGAAGTGAAGACTATGATTACTTCAACATGGCTTGGTATCAGGAGCCCATCCGCCAAGGCCAGGCCTGCTGGGTGGATCCCTTCCGCGACTACACCCCTGGCACCTCCTACGATATGATGATCGCCTGCTACTGCAAACCGCTCATTGACAATAGCGGCCATACCATCGGCGTCATCTCCGCCGACCTCTCCCAGCGCAGGTTGTCACAGATCCTCTCGCAGGAGCATTTCTACCCCAATGCCTACTTCATGATAACAGGCGAAAACGGAAATATCTTTGCCACCAGCAATGAGAACGCGCTTCCTGACGACCTCTACCGTAACGACTGTCTCGTGGTAAGCCAAATGTTGCCTAACACGAACTGGAAACTATCCTATATCTGTCCAGACAAGGACATCTTCAAGGGCTACAACCAGCTGGTCTATATCGTGGTGTCGCTGATCATATTCGGATTGGTGCTGATGCTGGCATTCAGTTACTTCGTCGTCAACCGTTTCGTCTCTCCGATCAAAGTCCTTGCCAATCAGGCACAGAAGATGGCAGAGGGACAGTTCGGCAAGCATCTCGAGCATACAAAGCGCATCGATGAGATCGGCCAGCTACAGAATCGTTTCGTCAGCATGCAGGAGTCCATCGCCAACCACGTCAGCGATCTGAAGCGTGTCAAGAACGAGACTGAGCAGCAGAACCAGGAACTCATCACGGCCAAGAGTATGGCAGAAGAGGCCGACCGCAAGAAGGCGGCATTCATTCAGGATCTGTCCCACCAGATCCGCACGCCACTGAATATTATCGGAGGCTTTACACAGGTGCTGCGTGATGCTTATGAGTCGATAGACGAGTCAGAGATGACCGTTATCACCCACGACATCATGCAAAACAGCCATACCATCACGAACATCATCGACAACTGGATGAGAACGCTGGCACTTGAGGGTATCGACCAGGTGGAATGCCACGATGACGTCAGCTGTCATGAGATGTGTAAGCTGGCAGCCGACACCATCACCCTGCGGAATCCGGAGACAGTCACACTTCAAGTGGCGACGACTGTCCCCGACAGCCTGCATATCATCACCGATAAGGAATGTCTGCTGAAAGTGCTCTCTGAGCTCCTTCACAATGCCAATAAGTTCACACAAGCGGGAAGCATCACCATCAGTTGCACCCAGGCCGACCAGCAGTCTGTCAGCTTCATCGTCAGTGATACAGGCCCTGGCATTGCCCCGGATCAGCACGAGAACGTGTTTACGCAGTTCACCAAGCTCAACGACTTCAACGAAGGTCTTGGCATGGGACTCACGCTATGCAGAAAATTAGCAGGCCTCCTTGGCGGTCGTATTACACTGGATGAAACCTATACCAAGGGAGCCTGCTTTGTACTGACCTTACCAGTCAGTCCGGCAAAAACTTAAAGTGGGTAATCTTCAAATGCATAAAGAACGGTAGAGAGGTAGCGCTCACCTGTATCAGGCAGCAGGGCTACGATCTTCTTACCCTTGTTCTCTGGGCGCTTGGCCACCTGGATGGCTGCGTAGAGGGCTGCACCAGCAGAGATACCTACCAGCAGACCTTCGCTCTGAGCTATCTCACGGCCTGTACGGATGGCATCGTCATTCTCTACGTCAAACACCTCATCAATCACGTCCGAGTTGTAGGTCTTAGGAATAAAACCTGCACCGATACCCTGAATCTTGTGGGGACCACTGGGCTGTCCGTTCAGCACGGCACTCGACTTCGGCTCTACGGCGATGATCTTCACATTAGGATTCTGCTCCTTCAGATACTTACCTGTGCCCGAGATCGTACCACCAGTACCTACACCGCCAACAAAGATATCTACCTGTCCATCGGTATCACGCCAGATCTCTGGACCCGTGGTGGCATAATGCTTGGCGGGGTTGGCAGCGTTTTCAAACTGCTGCAGGATCACTGCTCCAGGGATGGAGTCACGCAACTCCTCGGCGGCGCGGATGGCACCTGGCATACCGTCTTTTCCAGAGGTGAGGCGAACCTCAGCACCATAGGCCTTCACAAGATTACGGCGCTCAATACTCATGGTTTCGGGCATGGTAAGGATAAGATGGTAACCCTTGACGGCAGATACCAGTGCCAGTCCTACGCCCGTATTTCCGCTGGTTGGCTCGATGATGGTAGCGCCGGGTTTCAAGATACCCTTGGCCTCAGCATCCTCGATCATCGCCAGCGCGATACGATCCTTCACGCTGCCGCCAGGATTAAAAAACTCTACTTTGGCAATCACTGGAGTCTCAAGACCCTTTGCCTGTGAATACTTGTTGAGCTCAAGAAGTGGTGTGTTGCCGACGAGCTCAGTCAGCTGTTTTGCAATCTTTGTCATAATCCTTACCTTTTAAAATATTAATAATGATTTCTGGGTGCAAAGGTAAGTAGGTTTGAGCACACTCACAATACCTTTTGCATGTTATTCGCATACCATAAACATGGTATTTTGCACAAAATCGTCCTATTTCTTTGCATTTCGCTCACTTATTTGTATCTTTGCCGTCATAAACTATTAATAATATTATGAATATGAAATTCAAGTATCTGATGCTGGCGGCGCTGCTCATGGCAGGTATCCCAGCAATGGCCGAGAGCCAAGAAGAAAAGATGAATCAGTTTATCGACCAGCTGATGGCGAAAATGACTGTGGAGGAGAAAATCGGTCAGTTGAACCTGATGCCTGCACAGACCATCACCACTGGTGCTGAGAAGGACAGTCCGCTGCTAAAACTGGCTGCTGAAGGAAAACTGGGAGCTATCCTCAACATGAAGGGCTACAAGGACATCCTCGAGGCTCAGGAGACGGCGGTTAAGAAAAGTCGCTTAGGCATCCCCCTGTTGATGGGACTCGACGTGATCCACGGCTATGAGACCATCTTCCCTATCCCATTGGCACAATCGTGCAGCTGGGACTTGGAGGCTATTGAACAAGGTGCAAGGATTGCTGCCAAGGAAGCTACCGCCGACGGCATCTGCTGGGCCTTCAGTCCGATGGTGGATATTGCCCTTGACGCACGCTGGGGACGCATCGCCGAAGGTAATGGCGAGGATCCGTGGTTGGGTTCGAGAATCGCAGAAGCAATGGTACGTGGTCTGCAGGGCAACTATGGCAAGGAGAACATGATGGCCTGCGTGAAGCACTATGCGCTCTATGGCGCTGCCGAAGCCGGACGCGACTATAACACAGTGGATATGAGCCATATCAGGATGTACAACCAGTTCTTCCCACCCTACGAGGCCGCTGCGAAAGCAGGTGCAGGCTCGTTTATGAGTTCGTTTAATGTAGTTGATTGCGTGCCTGCCACAGCCAATGAATGGCTGTTGACAGATGTACTGCGTAAGCAATGGCAGTGGAACGGCTTTGTCACCACCGACTACGGATCTATTGGAGAGATTATCAAGCACGGGCTGGGCGATCTCCAGCAAGCCTCAGCGATGTCACTGAAGGCTGGTACAGATATGGACATGTGCGCAGAGGGATTCATCAATACGTTAGCCCAATCGCTGAAAGAAGGTAAGGTGACGATGCAAGACATCGACACCGCCTGCCGTCGTGTGTTGGAGGCCAAATACAAGCTGGGACTCTTCGACGATCCTTATCGTTTCCTCGACCCCAAGCGTCGCGCCACTGACATCCTGACGCCAGCCCACCGCCAGGCTGCTCGCGACATGGCTGCCAAGACCTTCGTGCTACTGAAAAACGAGGGGAAACTGCTGCCTCTGAAGAAGCAGGGCAAGATCGCCTTGATAGGTCCGATGGCTGATAGCCGGATTAATCTGTCAGGCACATGGGCTCCTACTGCCGTACCTGACAAATACATCACCTTGAAGGAAGCCATGGAGCAGGCCCTGAAAGGCAAGGCCGAACTGACCTGCGCCCAAGGCTGCAACTTCACCAACGATCAGACGTTGCAGATAGCGGGCGGCTTCTATCACCAGACGCCCTTCGAGGATGCCGCCAAGTTGAAGCAAGAGGCCATCGCCATAGCCCAGGAGGCCGATGTCATCGTCTGTGCCATGGGTGAGGAGGCCGAGATGAGTGGTGAGTGCAGCAGTCGTGCCAGTCTGGAGATATTCGACGCGCAGAAAGAATTGTTGGAAGAGCTACTGAAACTCGGCAAGCCAATCGTACTGCTCAACTTCGCTGGTCGTCCTACAGTGATGACGTGGGAGCAGGCGCATATCCCAGCCATCCTCAATGTGTGGTTCGGAGGCAGTGAGGCTGGTGATGCCATCTGCGACATCATCTTCGGCGACAAAGTTCCCAGCGGCAAGTTGACTGTCTCGATGCCGCAGACCACAGGACAGGAGCCGCTTTATTACAACCAGTTGCCTACGGGCCGACCTGTTGGAGAGGGCATGGACTCGTTTGCCAAATTCTCCAGTAACTATTTGGACGTACGTAATGATCCACTCTATCCTTTCGGCTATGGTCTGAGCTACACCACCTTTAACTATAGCGACATCAGTCTTAACGGGCGCACGGCATCTGTCACCGTCACGAACACTGGCGACTATGAGGCTGACGAGATTGTTCAGTTGTATATCCACGACGTAGTGGCAAGCATCTCGCGTCCAGTGAAGGAGTTGAAGGGCTTCCAGCGTATCCATCTGAAGAAGGGCGAAAGCCAAGAGGTGAAGTTTGAAATCACAGATGATCTGTTGAAGTTCTATAACGCCCGTCTCGACTATGTGCTAGAGCCTGGCGACTTTGAAGTGATGATAGGCCCTGACAGCAGCCTGAAGAACCTGAAGAAAGCAATACTGACAATAGATACAAACCAAAAATGAAAAGACTGATAATATACCTACTAACATGGTTCGTGACTCAAACGGCTTTTTCGAATGACAGACTATCGAGTTTACCATGTCGCATCCTTGGTGGAGAGCTGAGTAACTCGGCTGCTACATCGATAGAGGATATTGATGAGGTGATGCCACGGATGCGGGCCTTGGGTCTAAACACAGTTCTCGTACCCGCTTACTGGGAACTGATGGAGCCGCGAGAGCAGAGCCAAGCTTGCTTGAGCTCTGCCGAGAGGCGACAGAAGTCGACCGAAGGTCAATTGATGGAACCAGTGGAAGGACAGTTCGACTTCACACTCATCGACCGCACCATCGACGTGGCGCGACAAGAGCAGTTGCATGTCGTGTTCCTTTGGTTTGGCGTGTGGAAAAACTCCATGTCGTGCTATGCGCCTGGGTGGTTCAAACAGGACACGAAGCGATTCCCCCGAGCGATGACTGCCGAAGGAAAGCAGATGGAAATAGCCTCGTGCTTCAGCGACAATGTGCTGCAGGCCGACCTGAAAGCCTTCTCGGCACTGATGCGACATATCCGCGAGCGTGACCCGCAGCGCGAGGTGGTCATCATGATGCAGATAGAAAATGAGATCGGTATGCTGGAGTCAGCCCGCGACCATTCGCCGTTGGCTGAGAAAGTCTATAAAGAGATGCGGTGGGCAGAGCGTTACGGCACGGATGAGTATGCCGACGAGAAGTTTATGGCGCTGAGCTATGCCCGTTACGTGGAGCATCTGGCCCAGGCTGCCCGTGAGATTCATGACATGCCGCTCTATGTGAATGCCGCGATGAACAGTCGTGGGCGTCGTCCTGGCGAATATCCCTCGGCAGGGCCTCTGGCACACCTTATTGATTTCTGGCATGAGGGCGCACCCAGCATCGACCTGCTTGCTCCAGATATCTACGACACAGGCTTCAAGTCGTGGTGTGCGCAGTATGCGATGCCATTGCGTCCACAGGACGGAGACAAAGTGAAGAATCGCCTCTTTATCCCTGAGAGCCGCTGCTGCGAGAATAGCGGCGTCCGTGCCCTCTATGCCTTTGGCGAACATCAGACCTTGGGCTTCTCCCCCTTCGCCATCGACCAGGCCAGCCCCAAAGAATCGGAATCCGTAACAAAAGCCTATGCCCTGCTGCGACAAGTATTCAATGTGAAGCGCCCTTTGAATACCTGGGGATTGCTCTTCGATCAGGAGGATCGTGAGCGAATCATCAACGATGATGGTGTAGTGATGACCTGCCGTCATTACTTCACCCTGCCTTGGGATCCACGAGCCACCGATGGCAGTACATGGCCCGAGGGCGGCGCCATGCTCATCCGTCTTGGAAAATATGACTACCTCTTGGCGGGTAGCGGCGTGGTGGTTGACTTCAAGACTCCTACTGAGAAGCAACAAGAGCAGCAAAAGACATTAGGCGAGGATGGTTTCGCCGAGGCAGGCGGAAGCACAGGTCAGAATGCGAACAAGCGTTTTAGCGGCAAGCGCCTCGGTCTCCTTTCCGTCGATGAGGTTGAAATCTCTGATGACGGAACGATGCAATACCTTCGTCGTCAAAACGGCGACCAGACCCATCAAGGCCGCCATGCCCGCATCAGCGTAGGAGAGTGGAAAATCCTCCACATCAAACTGTACGAGTATTAAAACACTCCCACCCTTGTCATTTCGAGCGTAGTCGAGAGGTCTCATCGATCCCTACACATCCCCCACCCTCGTAGCATCGCGAAGTAATCAAGGCTCTCCGTCCCATTCTCCTGTATCGCCATTGCTAACCCCAGCATCATCCAGTGCTCCGGCTGATCTGATGGAATACCTATCGGCTCATCGGGCCCGATCTTCGTCAATCGACACACATTCTCAATATACTTAGTAGTCTGATTCTCATTTGGCGGTGCCCATTTGTTGATAATCGCTCGAATGGTAAATAGCCTATACTTATGATAATAGGTACGCGTGAGCAGGTAAAACGCAGCGCGCCAACCATACTCCATACTCTCAAACTGACAAAACTCAGCGTCAGTCTGCTGGGCACGTAAGCCCTTCCACTGATCTTTAGAACGTCGGATATTCAGTGGATTATTGTTTCTAATTCCTCTTGGTAACATCTTCTTTCTTTTTCTTATTAATATTAATAGGTGTACTATTCGGGAAGGCGATACTGTAAGCCGCGTCGAGGGCACGGAGATGAATCTTATAATAGCTGATGCCCAACCTGACCGACACGATTGCCCGCAACAACTCGCGGTGCTGACGCGGAAAGAGGCTGGGCAGCGGCAGTTCGTTCCACCCCTCCTGCTCACACCTGTGGCACACCTCCCAGATAATATTATCGTTAGCTTCATGGCCGAACCACGATTTCAGCACATTCCGGATGCAGAAGCGCTTATACTGACCTCCGAGGAGGCGCCTCGTGCGCTCCAGCCGAAGCCAGAGCTGCACAAAGCATTCCTGGGTGTTTTCGATTGTAATCATAACTATTCACTATCAATTAGTCGAAAACTTCCGCTTGTACTCATCCGTCTTGCAGTAGCGGCCGCTCACCTCGTCAAAAACGATGTGCCCGCGACTCTGCCAACTGCGCAGTGTACTCTCGCCGTCGCCGCTCTTACCTTGCTGCTGGCGCATCTGATGATACTGCTCTTTGGTGAACTCATCAGGCAGCAACTCCAGCAAGTTCTGTGGCCCTGACTGGCGCTGGATCTCAATCTCCTCGCGCAGTTCCTTTTCCAGTTGCTGACCGAAATAGAGCATCTTGCACCAGAGATTATACTGCTGACTCCAACGGACAAAATCCGCAATCTCCTTGCTCCATTTGTAGCCGTGAGCCACATAGAGCACCATCCCCTTGAGCCAGGCAATCACATTGGCACGATAACTGAACACGCGATAAGCCTCGCTGTCGAAGAGTTTTGCAGCATCCTTGTTCTCCTGCTTCATCTCGAGCGACAGTTTCTTCGACTGGTTGCACTCAATCAGTCCGTTGGCAGCCTCCAAGCGGTCGATGTAGGGCTTCAACTCTGCGGCAAACGTGTGGTCGTAGATGCCCAGCACGGGTGCCGTATCATCGTCGTCGTCACCTCTGATAATCGTCGAGATATCCAGTCGGCCAACAGTTCCGTCGTTCACCATCTTAAAGAAGAATTTCTTGGCGTTTGGCGGTGTCGTCGAGGCATTAAAGTTCCACCTCAAGGGGGCTATGCCACTGACGCTGTCGGCACCTACGCGCTCCTGACCGGCATCAGAATTGTCGAAGGCCTTACGAATCAGCAGCCCCACCTCATCCACCGTGCCCCTCGATGTCACCTTCTTCAAGCCCTCAATCTCATCCACGATGGTGTAGATAAATCGCTGACCGTTGTTGTTGGCATCCACGATACGCTGGTTGAAGACGGCATCCGTCAGATTATCGATCAACATCTGAATGCAGATGTCCGTGGGCCGAGGATCTTTCTTCTGCTTCGCGCCCGGATTCTTCTGCTTCCATTCGGCCTCACGCTGACGACTGGGCTGGTCGCGCTGCTTGATGTCCTCCATGATGTATTCGATAGGCTTTTTGATCGTACCCTTACCGATACTCTGACGACCGATCAAGACATTCATAAAGGTGGCCTCGTGATCCACATTATCCCAATAGCGGAACTTCACGCCGTGCAAGTGGACGCCCAGCGCGGGGAACACCGCATTGGCCACAGCAGGCTTGTAGAACCAGGGCACGTTCTTCGTGAGCAGCTTAAGCAGCGGCGGCAGTTTCTTGGGCATCGGCGGGGGCGTAGTCAGCGTACCGCCACAAGCCTTGACGCCCTGTTGCGACTTCAATACCTGCAGCACTTGCTTCAACCTGTACGACATACCCTCGCGCGGTTTCTTGTTCAGCGCATTCTCCAGCGTCTGGCGCCACTCGGTCAGATCCTCCTGAGAGCATGTGCCGTCAGGCTTTGCCCAGTAGTTCGGAACGACCGTCAGCATCTTCTCCAACGAGTAGCCGCAGATGCTTCGGAGGGTCACCGCCAGCTCGAATGTCAGCGCATTACGGTCGCCCTCCACAGGCGCCTTCCCGCCGTTGAACAGCTCCCAATACTTCGCGATGATGTCCTTGAACAGCACCCCGTTGTACCTCGCCTCCGGGTCGTATTCCGAACTGCAACACTGCAACCCTGCAACAGCGAGAGCAGAGCCAAGCTTGCTTGAGCTATGCCGAGCGCCAGCAGGGTCGACGGAAGTCAACGCTGCGTCAGCAGCCTTTGTCACCTCGAGCGCAGTCGAGAGGTCTCCTATTTCAAACACCTCATCATCCAGAAAAAGCAATTCCTGCTCAGTAGTAGTAAAGAACACGCGGGTGATATCTTTCGCCCCCTTGTCGTATTCTACACCTAGCAACCCACTCGCCCACTTCAGATTCTCCTCCTGCGAAAGCTCCGGCTTACGTCTGAACACCAAATGATAACCCTGACCGCGCGCACTTTCCTCTAACATCAGCAGACCTAGTTCGTCTTTCTTGACGAGTATCCGCTCACGTACGGACTGCATCTCATCGGCAGGAATATGGTCGATGTCCATCCCAACGGTGGTTGTCATCTGCTTGCTGCCTTTCAGTGAACCATCCTCATTCGGCAGACACGAGTAGTTCATCTGCACCAACTCCGATTTCAGCTGCTCCTCGCCTGCCCTGATACGCTTCACCAGCGAGGCCTGTTCGCCACCGTTCCTCAGCTTCAGATACGCCTCTCTCGAATGGACGGGGCGCATAAACTTTGCGCCACCATCCCTTTTATAAACATAATAACAACTCATTGTATAAATTATATGTTAGTCTGTTACTTTGTCTTTAAACTGTTGCTCTGTCTTTTAAAAGTTCGGATAACCAAGCTTAGCATTCAAGAATCGCACGCCATCGAGGGTCCACGTCATATAGACCTTTACTTTCTTTTGCCCCTTTAGACTATAGGATACGTGCGTGCGCATGCGTACCATGTTGCGATCGGCCAGATCGTCGCTGATGTTCCAGTGGCCACCACGACGATACTGTATGCCCATGTCGCGCAGTATGGCATTAAAGTCGTTGGTGGTCATGTTGAAGGTCTTCGCCACCTGCGTAGCCGTCAGCGTGTCCTCAGCAGGTTCGTTCAGCAGTCGAAGCCCCTCACCGATGATCGCGTCGGCCGCAGCGAGGATCTTTTGGCACCCACTTGTCACCTCGAGCGCAGTCTCTTTTGGCATGTCGAGCACAGTCGAGCGCTCGAGCTCTGCTCGCTTGCTACCGGAGGGACGCAAGAAATCTCTTGAGATCTCTCCATACGCTACGCTTAGTCGAGATGACAAGGAGGGGAATCGAGATGACTCCTCCAATTCCTGCCAACGCAGCACCAACTTGGCACGCGCCTCATCATTGAACTTTGTTGCGATGTAGAGACACTCGGTCTTAGTCAGTTGGTAGCAGGGAACCTCACGCTTGCCACCATTCGGCTGTACGATGGTTCGGGATGTCAGCTGAAATTTCAGCCCACATGTTTTTTCCCAGGCAGGCTCCATGTTTCTGATAGCCTGCATAACGTTCTTGTGTTGTTTACCTGTCAGCTCAGCAATTTCGAGCGACGTCATTGTCTGTTGTGTATTTAATGCAATTGTTTTCATTGTTTTGAGTTGATTTTGCGAGAGAAGATTGGAATCTTTGCGCATTTACCCGGGAACATCCTCCTCACTTCAACTCAAGGGTTAATATTATATTTTCCTTGTCATCTCGACTAAGCGTAGCGCATGGAGAGATCTCCTGAGATTTCTTGGACAAGCCAAGCGACCAAAGGTCGAGCGCTCGACTACGCTCGAAATGACATCGGTTATTATACTTTCACGATATCAGTCGCCAGTATCTCTTGAAACACCTGCCCCTGATACTCATGCGTAGAGAAACGAAGCGTGGCCGCAACCACATCACCTTCGTAGAACTTGCACGCCGCCAGATTACCCAGCATCGTGCACACAAACTCGTTTTCAAACTTAGAGCCGCCCAACTCCCGAAGCACAATGTTGCACTTCTGAATGCTGCCCGACTCCTGTTTTAAACTCTGTACGCTAAAGGCCTCGCCCTGGCGTACCACTTTTAAGATTTTTGTTTCCATAAATGATAGTTATTTATTAATGTTCGCGCAGGCCTTCCTGCGTGTATCCTGTGTATCACTATGTCAAAGAACGACGGTGCAAGTGAAGTGCAAGGCGAACGCAAAGCCGAGCTTGATCGAGCTTTTCTGAGCCGCAGCCTTCACTCGCCATTGCAACTTGTTTGCGTTGGCAAAGGTAAACACAAAAAAGAGGTGTATGAAACAACGTCATACACCTCTGTAGGTTTTTCTGTAGGTTCTGTAGGTTTTTCTGCCGGTATTACGCTTTATGCCCCTCCTCAACGGCATTTTTATACGCTTCCATCAGTCGCAGCACGCGCTGCTTGATGCCCTGCTGCGCCCACTTGTCGACATGCAGTCGCATATATGGATTGTTTCTGAAAGCGTTCGACAGCAGCCCCTCCTGACAATGGAAGTCGCGCTCAAACTGGCTCATGTTGTTGGCATAGCCATAGCAGTCGCGACACGTACAGAAGATAACTGCCAGCGAACTGTCGCCCCAGAAGTATTGACGCACACAATCGACACACGCTGCCAGCTTCGTCACGTCTGGCTGTTCATCGTCATGGACAACAGCAGGCGATGGCGCCTGTTGGGCCGTCGCCTGCTGGGTGACAGTCGACCCAGGCATGGCAAACACGCAACCTGTGACGCTGCCATTGAACACCTGGCAATTCGAGCCTGCCGCAAAATGGTTTACAACATTTTTCTGACTATCTTTTTCCATCTTTTCTTATTCTTTTTTTTGTCGTTACGGTTTCTGGTATACTTGCCGCTCACCTGGTCGTTGAACACCTGCGAACTGCTGCCCGACTCGAAATGGTTGTGAATCTCCATGGGCTTCGCATGAACCTCAGTTTCCAGGTGCTGCCGCTCTGATTCCAGATGCAGGTTCTTCGCTTCCAGCAGCTGCCGTCGCAGGTCGTCTGTCTCCGACTGGTGCTGCTGGCACACGCTGGCCATCTCCAGCTTCTTCCGCTCCAGCTGTTCGTTCAGCATATCAATCTCCGACTGCTTCTGTTCCAGTTCATCCTTCTGACGGGCTATCTCGTCCAACAGTTCGCCGGCGGCCTCCAGCACCTGCAGATGGTTGCCCATCGTCCGCTGTTGCTCCTGCAGACGGTCTAGCTCGCGTTCAACACTCCTCCTGGCGTCGGCACACCAGTCCTTCAGTTCCTCATAGTTCATTGCGCGCCCTCCTCGCTCAGATTTAAAAGTCTACATACATAGTCAACGACGGCTTGTGTAAACGCACATATGCCCAGGAATCCTACCGAAAAAAGGGCGATAGATACTAAACTTGTCATAATACTCGGTTTGTTTAATTATTCATTTCAATTTCAATTACCGAGAGCAAAGATACAACAGAGGGTGTCCCAAAAAACGGGGACACCCTTTCGCGATTTAATATCTATTAAGCATTTCCTTAATGATTTTACATATTTTAAGACGAAGTTCGGGCGGATTCAGCACTTCTACGCCCTGATTGAACTTCAGCAGTTCGCCGATGAAGTCGGGCGTGGGTCTAACGTCGAGCGCGAAGTCGGTATAGGTCTCCGTCGTGCCCACCACCTGCTGCGAGTGGTGCAGCGGCAGCGTGTGAAGGTAGTTGGCTGTCTTGCCGTAGGCACGCACCACCACATGCGTCATGGGCGTCGCCTCGTCGGTCAGCACACCATAGTATTCGCCGAAGAACTGCTCTGACGAGAAGTCGGCAGGCATCACGAATGTCTCGTCGGTCATCTCAACCGAAAGCATGCGGTCCAGCGAGTAGATAGCCATGTGGCGGCCCGTGAACACCAGCAGATACCAACGGCGGCCCCATAGTTTCAGCACGTAGGGCTCCACCATCTTCTCGCTCACCTCACAGCCAAAGCGCTGATAACGTATGTGCAGGCGGCGGTTCAGCCTGATGGCCTTGATGATCACCGGCAGGAACTGCTCGCCCTCGGGCACACTCTCCAGCACGATGCGGTCCTTCACCGTCTGGCTGTCGGCCAGCGCCACGTTCACCGTCATCGTCGACAGCAGCCAACTCTCTACCGAATGGTCGGTCAGTTCGCCAGGGTTCGCAAAATAATACTGGTACTTCTCGTCGCACTCCATCACCAGACCGAACAACTCGAAGATCTTGTCACGATAGCGGTTGAACGACGAGCGGTAGAGCATGTCGCCCATCTTGTCAGCCATCCATTTTTTCTGCAGCGCCTTCAGCGTGAGGCGCTTGTTCTGCCTGATGGTCGCTATCAACCACAGGCACTGTCGTATAGTGTTACTCTGATACATCGTCTTGCCTATATTGGTTTCACGATCTCTACTCTCATACCTAACGAGGTGATCATTTCCCAGAACTTGGCTACGCTCGGGATGATGTCACCATTTTCGACACGTGAGATATACGACTTGGTGGAGTTGATGCGCCTAGCAAGTTCAGCCTGGGTGACTTTTGCCTCCTTACGGGCATCGTGCAACAACTGACCCGTATAGAAAGCATAGGCTTCCTCATCGAATTTCTCTCGTTCAGGAGTGCCAGGAGCACCATACTTTGTGTCAAGTTCAGCGCTAATATCAGTGATCATTTTCTTTTTTGTACTCATAATACTCTGCTCTAATTTTTAATGCCTTTTCAATTTCAGACTGTGGTGTCTTCTGTGTCTTCTTCTGGAATCCATGAAATAACACCACGATGCAATCACCGTCGAAGATGAAGAACACCCGATAGATGTAGCTTTCATACTTCATTCGTAGTTCATAGAGGTTACCATGCTCCCTGATGTGTTTGATGAACTTCACAGGTATACGGTCTTCTCTTTCAAGTAATGAGAGGATATAATCAATCTTCTTGCTCTCCTTCTCTGAGAGGGTCTTCATGAAGTCGTGGTAATACGACCCAAACGCAATGATTCTCCTTCTCATGGTGCAAAGGTAATCAAAAGTTTTAAAATAATGAAACTTTTTGCCGACTATTTTGCTTTTTTCTTTTTCATACGCATTTAAATTTAAGTGAATAAATGATGTTAACGCGGGCAAAGATAGAAATTTTATTTTAAACTTGCAAGGAAACGCCCGAAAAATAAAGTAAACAAAAAAGCGTTCTGGAATTATTTTTCAGAACGCTTTGCTTATTGTTTTATGAACAAAGAGGATTATTAGTGCATCGGCCAAACATATCTTTTGACCAACTCCCAGAAGGTTTCTACCTTTTGTTTCTCTTGATTATTATCATTAGAAGCCTTTTGAACTTCGCACTTTGAGGCTTCATACTGGGAGGCTTCTCCGATGGTACTTGCACCTGCACTGGTGGTAAACACGAATGAGAAAGCAACTGCTGCAAGTGTGCTCATGAGCATCTTCTTTGCATTAATCATATTTGTCTTCATAACCTTAATCACCCATCTGCGACAAATCGGCCACGAGGTGGTGAAGATGTGTCGCAAAAGACCTTGTCATCTCGAAAGGCTACGGGTTCTTGCCTTGCAAGCGACCAGAGGTCGAGCGGGCGCGATAGCGGGAATCTAAGCGTAGCGCATGGAGAGATCTTAGGAGACCTCTCGACTATGCTCGAGGTGACATGGAAGGTGTCATCTCGAAAAAATTAAGAAAATAGCATAATTATTTGGAGCGTATTTAGATTTTACCTATCTTTGCAGCGTGTTTCTTGGGAGACACGAACTTTAAGCTCAATTTCTCGGCCGAATCGGAACCTCGAAAGAGAATTAAGAGCAAACTAATTCACGTTGAAGTTTACGCTTTATAGCGCAGACTTCTCCATAGTGAATTAGGGGCTGTTCCGAGCCTGGCTGAGGATATGGTAGGTTTGCGCTTTCTCTTTAGCCAATAGTCAGCACATCCTACCTGCAACTAAACTATAATTAAAGTATATACAAGAAATGGAATCAGACAAAAAGAACTGGACTTTAGGCGAAGTCGCACTTCTGTCGAGGCAGACCTCACAAATCAACAAGAAATATGAGTACCTGATGACCTCGCGCTACATCTGTATCCGTGAGGCCACTGAAGGTCAACGCGGCATTCTGCTAAAAGTACTGGGTAAAACAGCCCGCGAGGACATCATAATGCAGGGCGGCAGGCCATTCTGCAAGGATGACAAATTCGAAGGCTTATATTCTGACACATACTACAGCTTCCGTTTCCCCTCAGTGGAGGAGCTGAAGGAAGTTCTTGATATACTCAAGAGTGACGAAGCCCTCCTCAAAGTCTTTGAGGAAGCTGGCATGCATATCAACCCCGTGTCAACGTTCTGGGTGTCCGACACAGCCTCCCGTCTCTTCTTCCTCAAGAAGCCTCAATATTACGACGCAAGCCTTGGTCAACTCGTCGCCACCTCTGACAACGAAACACATTACCGCCTGACCATTGCCTACTTCTACAAGTCGCAGATTTTTTGGTAAAAGCACTTATCACAATTTGGATATCACAATAGGGACTGTCCTATTGTGTTTTATTTCACAGCGATTAACTCTCGACCGATTTTGTGAATTCCTTCAATATGAAATTTGAGCGTTTTCGACACATCCAAGCATTTTGGTTTTTTTGAAATCGAAAAAATAAACACCCACAAAAAACAGGGGCAGCCTCGCGACTGCCCCTGCCCTCTTAAAACTTAAAAGCTATAAAAGAAAACTATTCTAAATCTCATACTGTCATCCCGAGACGAGAATATTATTCCATATTTTTATCCTCGTGATTCGGCAAATGATTGATCAACAGGTTCGTTGTTCACATCTACGGTGCCATCAACCACATGTACCTCAATGGTTGCCTTGATATCTGGATTTGCCACCGATTGCAGTGTCACAGTCACTTGCCCGCTTTTAACAGCAGTCACCAGTCCTGTTTCCGACACTGTCACTACATTCTTATCGCTCGATTTCCAGGTTACTTTTACCACCGTTGCGTCAGCAGGATAAATTTCGGACGACAGTTGAATGGTTTGGCCAACAGTCAACGTTAGTACACCATTATTCAAACCTGCTGCTTTAATCTCTATGCCTGAGATATTGATAACAGGATTATCACTGACATCATCAAAAACACACGAGCTCAATAATGAGGCCATAAAGCCTACCACTGACATGAGTATATATTTCTTTATCTTCATATTGCAGTTTATTTGATAATTACTTTTTTACCTTTATTGATATATACACCCTTAGCCGTAGGCTTTTCTATGCGTTGTCCATTCAGGTTGTACCAATAGCCTTCCTCTTGAGCAGACGAACTAATCATAGAAGATATATCCGTTGTGTCATCTCCCACGACTCCAAGGATTCTGGCAGCAAATACAGTGGCAGGTTTCTTCAACACCGCCTTACATGCGGGCACAGCCGAGTTAATGCTAGCATCTATCGCATGAAATTCATTGTCTTTCAGCACGTAGTATTCATTAGCTGGATAAGACTTGCTTTTGATGACGGGCTCCAGCCAGTTCTCACCATAGCTCTTCGCGTCGCTGTCGGCATCAATAACCGTCTGGCCATCAGGATGTGCCACAATTTCATAGGCGTTTACAGTGTCGTCGTCCGGACAAGCTACCAGTACGCCATTGTTGGCCTTGAGAATGCGCTTGCCATCAATCATCAGGTCTTTATCCTCAATGATGGTGATCTGAACCTTGTTGTCAGCAATCACACATTTATAGACCTTGATGTTATCAGGTAGCACCACATTGATACCACATGAGAAAGTCCAGTAGTGACTCGGAGCCTTTACGGTGGCAGTTAATTTGCCAGCATCCACGTTCTGCTTCAACTCCTCATCGATGGCGTAATCATCAAGATGGGCCAACGGAGAATGGATGGTTGCCACATTATCATCATCAATCTTCAGGGCATCTTTACCGATCTTTAGCGGCTCATCTGATTCAGGCAGATGAATGTCTGTCACATCCGTCTGATCCTTCATAAGATTGTCAGCAATGACAGTCACCTTATAGGTTTCGCCATACACCTCCACCTCCGAAGGTAAAGCCAACGTACTTTTATCGGTTTCGGTTCCCGACACACCAGCCGAAGTAATGACAGCCTCCTTATCGGCATACGAGGTCTCTACATCGATATCCATTTTAACTGCATCCCCTTCTTCGGTTTCTACTTGTATTGTCTGGCCCTCACCAAAGGTCAGTTTCCTTAATTGAGCCAATGGCCACGACTTGTTCCCGCTGGTGCTTGCCAATGTCACCGTACCGCTGGCATAGGTAATAACAGGATTATTTGCAAACAGCACATCCGTCTTCGTGCCGTCGTTCAGCCATACGGTCACCTTCGTATTACCAGCCCACGCACTGTTGTTTGCGAGCATGGTGAGGAGCAGCAGCATGGCCGCCCTCACCCAATTCTTATATCGTTTCATATTGTGCATAATTTAGATGATTATTATTCCTCTTCATTAATTGTTTACTCATTCTTCATACTCAGAGATAATTTTCACCGTACAGTTGACGTCGTGGTTACTCTTAATCCTTAAGCGAACGTTGTACTCGCCCTTTGGTGCGTTGTTAACGTACAGCGGCCAACCTTGTGAGGCATAGGACATGGGAATTGAGAAATAACCGTTAGGATTAGTTTCTGGATCAATTTCAAGAGCGTTGTAGTCGAACTTCTCGGTATCACTGGCCTTCGGTGTGAAGTCTATACTGAATGACATATAACCATAGCCTGTATATGTCAACTCACTCACACTCGGCGTGATTGTCGTATAATTCCAACCATCGCCAGTTTTTACACTAATGTATTCCTTTACTCCCGGTTTATCCTTCAGGGCAAACTTCAAGTACACATCCTTATTATTGTTCGACTTGACCGATGTAAGAGTCTGAGTGGATGCATCCCATGTAAAGAAGCCGAGATTCTCATTGTCGGCACCGTTGTACGAGGTTGACTGTCCAACCAATTCCACATCGCTCCAGTCCCAAGTGGCTTCTTTCTCATAATAACTTTCCAGTGTCACCTTAGTTGTTCCACCAACTTTCACCCAGTCTTTATCAGCACTCAGCTCAAATCTGCTTACAGTTGGAACGTGCTTGTTAATTATACCATTGCCATATACTATGTAGTCGTCGCTCTCACTTGTAAACACTAAGTAATAGATAAATTCATACTCTCCTGCGAAATCAGGATTTCCACGCGTATTGCCCTGCTGAGATTTTACTTCCCTCAACAAGAATTTACTGCTACCATCGGTCTTGATATTACCTCCGATTTCACCACCCTTGGACATGACATAAGCGTCGAACCCATTACTGGTCTCAGTACTGATATAATGACCGAAATTAACGTAGAAACCAGAATTCTGCTGGAGGAACTCTTGTGTAATTGCAGTGTTGGAGCCTACCAGCGACAAAGGAATAGACCCCCAGAACCCACCAAGAGTGCTTCCATTCTCGTCAGCGTTCTCAAGTTGGAATGATACCGCTCCATCTTCATTAACCGTCCAGTCGGACCACTCCTGAGAATAAGAGAAATCCTCCGTCTTTCCGTTCTTATCTTCGATGACATATACATTCTCACCTTTACTCTTGGCCTTCTTCAGGTCGTCGTCAGTGATATCGTCAACGCCGCCACCGCTGCCAGCGCCTTTGACTGTGGCAGAGCCGGTCTTGCTCCAGGCACTTGGATCGCTGCCGTTGGCACTGGCTGTGACAGAACCCTGTGAGAAGTTATTCCCTGCTGTGAAGGTAACGGTAACCTTACCACTAGCATCGGTCACGCCGGATGCTGGTGATACCGTACCGTTGGTGGCTGTGAACGAAACGGTACGCCCTGCAGCACCTGCCCATGTCGCACTCGTTGATGAGTAGCGATCAAGCTGGAAGGTGACTTTCACGCTTGTCTCACCCTCTGGGATCGTATAAGAACCGCCTGTCAGTCGGTAGTCGATAGCCTCGATACTGTAATCATCAGCCTTCATGGCATCCTCTGGCTTCTCAGGCTCGGCACCTAATACAACCTCAGCCTTCACGACACCGCCCTTTTCGCCCGCAGTCGGTGTATATCTCACGCTGACATTACCCTGAGCATCGGTATAGTCGTACTCCGAACTGATTTCACCGCCCTCGGCCTCGAAGTGCACGAGCACGTGAGAAGCGTTGTATTCAGTACCCGTCAGGTAGTTCTTGTTCGTCACATGATACTTCACCTCCTTCTGTCCGTTGATTAGCATCTGCTCCTTCTTTTCGTTCTGCAGCTCGATCTCGTCAGGCAGACTGACCAAAGGCTGGTCGAACACATTGATAGGATCAAACTCACCCAGGTCTTTCTTCCAGAAGAAGAGGTCGAGACATAGTCCCAGTCCGAGGTCGATACCCGTGTTGATACCTGCGTTCCAGGCCACCATGCTGTTATCTACCAATCGGCCATCAGCTTCTGCCTTCAGGTATGGCTGCGGACTAATCGTAGGACAGAGTACCTTATAGATGCCGATCTTGATCTTTGGATAAGCCGTAGCACGAGCCTCTGCATGAGCATTGATATCAACATCCGGACCAACGATTTCCAAACTCTTGTTACATTCTGCAATCTTCGAGACACCCTCTTGAGCATCCCATTCCACGCCGTATGTCACGGTGTTGGATGCCTGAATACCACCTGTGATGCTGGCCTCGCCAGATGCACCGAGACTGACCTCGGCCATCAGGTCGGCACCCACACTAATATAAACAGGCACCGTACCGACCATGAACGTATATTTGGCTTTGAAAACATCCTCCTTCAGAGTCCATTCCTTCTGCCATTCAACCGAACTGGAGACAAGGTACTTCATTACCAACTCCATGTTGAATCCGCCCTCGAGAGTAATCTTCAGGTGCTGCAGGTCGCCCATGCGTACCTTCTCCCATTCTACATCGCCAAAGTCGAACGAGAACAGGCCCTTCAGACCGATATTGAAGTTCAGCTTGTCCCAGGAGAGTGTGCCTTTGGCACCACCATCCCAGAGCGACCTGCCATCATCATTGTATTCCCAATTGATAAATTCATTCTCGAATCCTTGTGGTGCTCTTGTACCACCCCTCAGAGGTTTGTCGGCATTGTATATCTCTACATATTCTTCGCCAGTGAACACCTCAACCTTTGTGGGCAGATAGGTGCGCACGTCGTCATAGGAACCACGTGTGTTGGCGGTCCTCTGTGTAGCCAGATTAAATTTGGTACCTTTGAACAGGTTACCCATCACACCTTGTCGGGTTGCAAGGGTCACCGTCTTGCTGCCTGCCGTCTGCTGTACATCGTCAATCACACGGATCATATAATCCCCGTCCTTGGGCAATAGCACTACGTCGTAATCACCCATCACAGGCACATCGCTGGTAAAGGTTATACTAGCCTGTCCTGTCTCTTCACTGAAACTGTTAAGCGTGGCCTTTGCCCAATCGATGTCGATATAGCGTGAGTCAAGTTTACGGGTCTGAACCACCCATACAGTATCACTCCGTTGCTCGTCAGAGCTTACCAGAGCTACATAGCCTTTGCGCAAATTGGTTGATGGATTCTTCGAAGCCGAGAACTTAAATACACCCGTTTCGGCATCCTTACTGCCATACTCCAACCAGCCTTCGCTGACCTTGTAGTTGTAGTTGACGCTCGAACGCACCTTGAATTCAAAATCCTGGCCCTCGCCATCCACATAAATAGTGTCGAGATCGGCAAAGATGTATTCGTTGTCGCCAGAGACATTTTGTACATCAGCGAAATTGTACTGAGTGGATTTACCAGTAACCGATGTCTGGCCTTCAGCACTTGTGGCTTCCTGCTCATGCAGTGTGAAGCCTGGGGTAGCATTTTGGAAGGTCACGCTGTCGATCTTACTCACATCGTAAGTTGTCTTCTTGCCGTTTTTATCAACAACGACAAGTGTCTGTGCCGTGACCATCATGCTCATCATAGAGAGCAGCAACGCCATCGCTACCCTCGTCAAAAAGGTTTTTTGAGTAGAATGTTGCATAATGATTTGATTATAAGTTACTATTAGTTATCTTTTCTGAATTTTTGATTTCCTTGCTCATCTGACACACCTTCAGCGAACATTTTCCGAAGACCTTGTTCGTAAGCTCTAAGGGCTTGATGGCCTAGACTGGTAATACGACACACGGTATGTGAAAGTCGCCCCAGTCCCGTTTTGTTTACCTCCAAGTACCCTGCTTCCTGCAATGTCTTTATCTGTACACTCAAATTTCCACGCGTTGAGTCGGTGATAGCGCACAGATACACAAAGTCGGCACTGTCAAGACTATCGAGCGCCACCATGATTTTCAGCCGTAGCTCGTTATGGAGCAACGGATTGATAACAGGAAATTTAAATGCCATGGTTCTTAATATATTGGTTAAACATATGTCCGGGAATTATAAGAGTGGCAACAGCAACCAGTGCAGCTATCAGCAGCTGCCAAGGCCACATGTCACCCTGAAAGATGAGAGATGTAAAAGATAAGACTGCACCAAAAATGCCGCACACCATTTTAGGTCGATATTGCAAAATCATGCCTGTGATGAAGCATCCCATACTGACGATAATGCCCTGGCATGTACAATAACACTGTCCGAAAACACCTGTAAACCCCATAGATATTCCACAGGCAAAACTCAGGAACCCTAAGAATATCCACATCTTTAAAATAGTGTTATTCTCTTTCGTTCGACAATGTTTGTGGTTGTAATCTTTGTGCAAATTGTAAATCATCAGCGGTGTACCCACCAAAGGAATGCCAGCCCAAAGCCACCAACACCAGTTCTTACCTAACAAAATCAGTGCGGCGAACTCCAGCAGCAGGAAGAAAGCTGTAGGATAACCCCAGATCAGGAAAGGATTCGAGCCAGTTAATTCCTTCGGCGCCATCACTTCACTACGTATTTGGGCTATAATATCAAGTTCTTGGTTTACTTTCATAAAAGTTAATAGATATATAGCGCAAATATAAGGTTTATTTTTTAAACTTTCAAGATTTCTGCTGACTTTTTTTCATAATTTAACAAAACTTATCAAATAGTCGGCACAACACATGGAGAGCCTCGAGGGATGACAGCGCATGGAGATATCTCAGGAGACCTCTCGACAGGCTCGAGGTGACAGACGCTCGAAATGACAGGACTACGCTTTCACGTGGCCTTTGCATCATTAGACACCTGCAAGCCTCTTGACATCAAGAGCTTGACCAAATCTCTGCTCTCGCTGTTGCAGTGTTGACTTCGTCGAGGCTGCTGGCGCTCGGCATAGCTGGAGCGAGCTCCGCTCTGCACTCGCTGTTGCAGCGTTGCAGTGTTGCAGTTCCAAAATAGATCATGTGATAGTCTAAAAAATATCTTTATATTAATATATATAAATATATATTAATATAAAGAATTAATTTTGATGATGGAAAGAGCCTTTAGAGAACTGCAACACTGCAACAACTGCATCAAAATGTGTAAACTGAATCAGGAAAAAGAAAATTCGCAGAAAAATGAAAAATTTCTTGCGAAGTATTCGTGAACCGCAATCAAATGTTCTTACCTTTGCGATGTCAAAACGATGAAGCAGCAGAGGCGGCCTTTAAGGATAAAGATTGCGAGATTTAAATCTAGAAATTGCGCGCATTAATGGTAGCAAAATTTTCCTTTAACAGGTGCTTCAGAAGGCGGATTCAGAAGACAACGAGAGTATTAACAACTTTAATTACAAACTACTTAAAAACTATTCAAATTATGGCTATTAAAGTAATTGCACAGCTACGTGAAGTAAAGCTCGGTAAGAATCCTGGTAAGAAGTTCGTGATGCGCCCCGACAGGTGTGATCAAGGCAGCTTGGGATGCTGCAGGCGAAGTGATTCGCACCTGGGCGACCGAGGGCCACTCCATCCCCATCCCCGGACTCGGCACGATGCGCTTCGGCGTCCGCAGTAAGGCGGTAGAGAAGCTGGAGGACGTGAAGACGAGCCTGATCAGTGTTCGCCGCATCATCTTCACCCCGAATGTGGATGTGAAGGATGAGCTGAAGAACACCAGCATCCAGATCACCTGTCTCGATGAGGAGGGAAACGTGCTGAAGCGCGTAATCTCTGGTGACAGCGGGGAGATCGAGGACAACGAGAATGGTGGCGAGAACCAGAACGGCTCAGGCTCAGAAGGTGGTAACACTGGTGGCGGCAGCAACCAGGGCGGCAACACCGGAGGCGGTGGCGGCGGTGATGACGACAGTCCCATCGATGACGACTAAGAAAGGAGGCGATTATGACGAAAAAAGAGACCATTAAGTTCATAGCACAGATCATTGTTTCGATTGCGAGTGCGGTGCTGACGGCACTGGGGGCTACGTCATGCATGGGGTATTAGAGCGCAACTGAGTTCTACAAAGTTTAATCCCAAGGCAAAATATATTTTGCTTTGGGATTTTTGCGTTATTTTTGTTGAAGTTGAAGGATATTAAAACAATTCGTTCGAGGCGTCTATGGCGATGAGGACGCCATCCTCAATGCCGGTGCCTGACTTTTGAGGGCGGAAGATGAATACTTTGTTGTCGTATTGGCCGAGATAAGTAAGCTCGCCTGTACGGGCATTCATCCACCAGACCTTCTTCTGATGACCAGAGATCTTGCGTAAGTCGATCTTCATATCGCGGCTTGTGTAGTTATATACCAACAGGTAGTCGTTGCCTCGGGTGGCAATCAGGCGGTCGTATTGGGTGCCGTTTTCCAGAATGATACTCTGATCAGGCACACGGTCGAAATACGAGAATGCGAGCATCAAACGCTTCAGATGCTTCATCTGATTGAATCCTGGATCATCGAGTGCCTCCGTCCATACCTTCTTATTAAAATAGGCCGAAGGATAGCCGGGCTTGTAGAACTGCATGATGGCATTATGGCCATAGGTGTGACCGCAACTGCCCGCAAACACACTCCAATAGGCATAACGACGCACATCACAGGCCTGCCAGAATCCCTCATTCGGATCGTGGAGCCCTTTGGGTATTCCCTCATAGATAGGCTCGTCGTCGATCACAGGTTTCATGGGTTTGTAGGCCCAGGTGGAATCCACATACATCCAGTTGTCTTCTTCCGTATAGTCGGGTATGGGATAGGTCTTGTCGTTCATGCGCTGGCCATATTTGCGATGCCCGCTCTGGAAGGTGTGGAAGTCGATCCACGATGCCTTACTCCACCATTTGGCGGATGTATAGCGACCACGTGGATGATAGGTCATCAGGTGATTCTTGTCGATCGACTTGATGGTGGTGGCGAGTGCTTCCCATACGTCAGCCTTGATATCGCCTTGTATATCGCCACCGATGATCCAGATGATATTCGGACGATTCTTGTAACGGTTGGCCAGAAAGCGTCCGTAAACCTTCGCCTGCTCTACAGACAGTTTGCCTGCCTTTACCACGCCGCCCCAGATGCACACCATGCCGATATAGATGCCGCGCTGCTCGGCCTGACTGACGATATAATCCATGTGGTCCCAATAGCCATAGTCGGCCTTGGTCAGCAGATGTCCTTGTTTGTCGTGAGAGGGCTGGCCATAGATGTTGATCGAGGGCACATCGTTCAGCACCTGCACCTGGGTCATGTTATAGCCTGCGTCGCGTGCCTTATCCAAATAATAGGAGACCTCCTCACGGTTGAGTCTTTCAGGCATCAGCCAGGCAGTCTCGCCCAACCAGAAGAAGGGTGTGCCGTCGGCATGTTGCAGAAAGCGATGGTTCTGTGACACCTCTAACCGTCCGTGTTCCCACGGATGTTGTTCTGCCTTCATGCTGTTGGTCATCAGTAGCAGCAACAGCACTGCCATTAGTTTTACAGTTTGCATATTACAAAGCAAAATGACCGGAGACGTGAAGCATGGAGAGGAAATACACCATGCCGACATAGTAGCGCCATTTGCCCGTTGGCGGCTCTACATCCCACAGTCGCTGCACATATTCGCGAGCCAGGGCGCGATCCTCTTCATTGTCGCTGTCGGCCAGCGCAAAGGCTCCCACGGCATTGGCTCCTGCCATGCCCTCGGTGTAGTTGCCTGTAGGCTCAGTACCATCAAGGTTGAACTGTCCGCCTTTGAACCCTTCATTCTTGAAGAATGTCAGCAGTCGGCGCATCATCGTGCGCTGGGCATCTCGGGCCTTACCAGTTAAATAATAATCCATGCCGACGTTCATCGGGCAGCGGATGGCATCATACTGATAGCGGTCGGTATTGTAGTTGAAGTTAGGACGGCGATAGGGCTTTCCGTCGAAGAGGCAGTAGTCGGGATAGAGGCCTGTCACTGAGTCCTGGGAAGCCTCCAGCAGCCAACGGGCCTTGTCGACAGCCTCGCGCCAGAAGTCGTTCTTCGCATCAGCCTTCTCTGCCCAGAGGTCGAGGAAGGCAGGCAGACAATAGGAAGGATCGCTGTACCAGTGAACCTCTTCGTTGGGGACAAAGGTGACAAGCCGCGTAGAGTCGTCGAAGAGGTTATAGATGCCCGATGCCTTGCCGTCCTTCGATGTCACCTTATGAAGAATCTCGTTGGCGTCGGCAGCATACTTCGGCTCGCCCCATTTCTCAGCAGCAAGGAAGAGTGACGTGACGAAATAGATCTCTCCATCAGAGGCATTGCTCTGTCCGATCTGCTTGCCGTCGAGGGCGCATTGCCAGCAGAAATAGCCGTCCCAAGGAGTATCAGCGGAATATGCCATGTAGGTCTTGGCCCATCGCCAGAGACGGTCGAACACCTCGCGCTTGTCGAGCTGCAAACTGATCATCATGCCGTATGACATGCCCTCAGTGCGCACGTCGTTGCTGCCAGTATCGACGATGATACCCATTGAGTCGCCCACCTCGTAATAGACGCATTTCTCGCCGTCGGCATCATACTTGCTGATGTCGCCTGGTGTGAAAAAGTGGGTCCACACGCTGTCGATACGAGCCTGCACCTCTGCCTCGCTCTTGCCGAGCAGTGTCGAGAAGAGGTTGTTAGACGTTGCTACCTCAGTCTGCTGCTTATTTCCACAGGCAGCGAGCAGTATGCCTGTCAGCACAAGGGCCGAAATCTTCATGTACTTCTTCATAACCATGTCTGTTTAGTAAAACTGCTGCAAATATAGGAAAAAAATCCAAAACGACAAACGAGTGAGTACAAAAAAAAGATTGAGATATGCTCGGGGGCGTCGAGATGATATTATTGTCCTGTTGATTGTTTGTATTCCAGAAGATGGTTCTGGTAGTCGGCGAAAGCGTCAGTGCGCCTGTCGCACGACTGCTGGTAGAGCATCTGCGCTTCGAGCAGGTCGCTCATCTTTGAGATACCCGCTTTGTAATAGTTGCGATTCAGGCGCAGGTTTTCTGTGGCCTGTTCGATACTACGCTGAGCCAGGAGCAACTGCTGGTACGACTCCTCCACCCCATTCCACGCGTTTTGCATACGGATCTGCAGCAGCTGGGCATTGTCCTCCAACTGCTCTACGGCTTTCTGGTGCTCTATCTTGCGGCGCTTGATGGCATGAGAGCCAGCCCACCAGTCGGAGATGGGCACACTGACAGTAGCAAACACCATCCCGAAAGTGGTGTTGACATCCAGCAGGTTATGGTAGTTGTAACCTGCACCCACAGCGACTGATGGCAGATTCTGACCAACGGCCAACTTCTTCTGGAGGTTTGTGGCTTCCACCTGTTTGCCAAGCAACTGATACTCGGGGAGAGACTGGACATTGAACATTAAACTTTTAATGTTTTCCGGGATCTCAGATTTAAAAGTAATGACGAACGAGGTGTCACGGAGACCACAATACTGCGACAGCAACAGACGGACAATAGAGATGCCGTTTTGGAGCTTCAGCCGCTGACTCGCGAGGTCGTTCTGACGCAGTTGCACCTGCAACAGGTCGTTGGGCATGACCAACCCTGCGCGCACAGCCACATCTACATCTTTGTGGATGTCGGCCAACAGGGTATCGACAGCATCGATGGTCTTCATCTTCTCCTGCATCGAAGCTAACTGCCAGAAGTATTGCTCGGCCGTCTTCTCCACTTCGTTTTCCGACAACTGCAACTGCAGGCGACTCACGTCCTCACCCACCTTGGCGAGCTTGTTGCCGTTGATGATCTGACCACCCGCGAAGACGGGCTGCACAGCCATCAGCGAGCCGATGGTGCCGTTCTTCATCATCGAGATGCTGATGGGATTACCCAAGGCTGCCAAGGCCTCTGGGGGCAACGACTGAGCCAATGCTGCCGCCAGTTCGGGTGAGATATTCTCAGAGAGGTTCAGTGTGGTTTGAGCCATGCCGTGGTTGGCGTTGAACCAAAGACCAGTGCCACTCACATTGGGAAAGAATTTGGTGAATGCCTCCTTGCGCTGCTGCTGGGCAGTCTCGATGTTGAACTTGGCACTACGGATGGCGATGTTGTTGCTGAGGGCAGAATCCTTGATCTGCTCCAGGGTGTAAGTCTGTGCCGAGACTGAAAGTGAAAAGCCTAAGGCTATCAGTGATAATATCTTTTTCATAATTACTTTGTACTTACTTTCCAATATATAACAGGCAGCATAGTGACTACCATGATGAGCGAACCGATACCACCTGCGAAGATGGTGACACCTACGGGCATCCAGAATGAACTCTGGGCGATGATCATCGGCACCACACCAACGGCAGTCGTGGCTGTGGTGAGGAAGATGGGCACCATACGGCGCTTGCCAGCCTCGTAGGCAGCCTGACGGACAGCGTTGTTATAAGCCTTGCGATCCACCGTCCAGTCGCCATGCGCTGCCACATGTTTCTTAATCAGGTCGATGGCATGCTCGAAGATGAGGATCTCATTACGCATAATCATTCCCATCAGTGTGATCAGTCCGAAGATGGAGGTCAGTCCTAAGGCGCGATTCATCAGTCCCAAGCCGATGAGTGCGCCAGGAATCATCAGTGCCAAAGCTACCATACAGACGGTAGTGACACCATACTTCCTGAAGTTGAACAACAGGAAGAAGAACACGATGATCATGGCTATAGAGATACCACCGATGATCTGAGGCATAGCCTCATCGCCGTATTCAATCTCACCACCCACCTCAGTGCGCACGCCTTGCGGCAGCTGGATGTCCTCCTGCATGATGCGGGCTATCTCTTGTTCAATAGGCGCGGTATAGACGCCCTGTGCAAACTGGGCTGTTACCGTGATGCAGCGCTCGCCACCACGATGCATGATGCGGCTCTCGCTCCACTTGGGAGCCACTTTGGCAATCTGGCGCAGAGGCACTGTGGAATTGGTGCTGTACAGACCTCCCGCTGCAATTGATGCTGGCGATGCAATGCCCAGATTAGCCACATCCGAGAAGGTCATATCCGTATCGTCCTTCACCACAATGGGCAACTCATAGTTGTCCTCCCAAATCTGACCTACGCGCAGGTCGCTTGACGTGGCACTCAATGCCAGCTGGGCAGTGGTGCGCGTGATACCCAACTGGGCAGAGGTAACAGGATCGAGCTCAACGTTGATGATGGGATAAGGCTGGAAGTAGTCGGTATGCACCCACTCCAGTTCCGGCATCTGGCGCATACGCTCCATCAACCGCTCGGCCACCACATGCAGCGAGTCGAGGTTGTCGCCATAGAAACGGTACTCCAACTCATTCACCTCCAGATAGTCCAAGCGCTTAAACTTCACGTAGGCATTGGGGAACGCCTCGCTCAGTTGGGGCTGATACTGGGCCAAGAGATCGAGCGTGGCCTTGTCGCTCTGGGTATTCACGATAAACTGTGCATAGTTGTTACCTGCCATCTGCGGGGCATAGGCGTCCATGAATCGAGGTGAGGAGCAGCCGATGAATCCCGTGATGCCAGTGACACGTTCATCCTTCTCCAGCACGTGTTGTACGGAGTCGGCTATCTGTTCCGTCTCAGCCAAGCCTTTACCCTCGGGCAGGAAGATCTCTACTGCAAACTGATCGCGGTCGGCATAGGGGAACAGGCGGATCTTCAGCGTGGGCGCGATCAGGGTTGAGAGCAGAATGACGGCGATGCCACCACCGATGGTCAGCCACGGGTTGGCAAAGGTCCTGTCTAACACCTTATTATAAGTATTCTGCACCCACTTGGTGATTTTATTGCCATCGGTACTCACCTTCTCGGGCTTGATGATACGTGTCTCCAAGAACGGAATGACGGTAACCGCCAGCACCAGCGACACCATGAGGTTGATGGTAATCGTGACAGGGAAATCCTCCAGACAGTCGTGGAACATACCCTTCATCGTGAGGAGGAAGGGATAGAAGATGGCACAGATACAGATGGTGGCCAACAGCATCGGCATGAAGTACTGGCGCGCCGACTCGATGGCGGCATCGAAGGGCTTGAAACCCTTTCCAAGATACTCCAGATAGCCATCGATCACCACGATGGAGTTATCGACAATCATTCCCAACACCACAATCAGCGCCGCCAGCGTCACGATGTTCAGCTCGATGCCCATCATATACATCACTGCCACACTCACAAAGGTGCTCAACGGGATGGTGATCGCTGCTACAATAGCCGAACGGATGGGGAACAGCACCATCATCACCAGGATAATAATCAGCATCGATATCAGCAGGTCGCGCAGGAAGTCGCTCACGCTCTTTGCCACCACCTTGGGCTTGTCGGCGATGCGGGTCACGTTCACATCCTCGGGCAGTTCGTTCTGGCGGAAATCATTCAGCACCTGATCCACCTCCTGACCATACTGCACCACGTTATTACCCGGCGTCATCTCCATCGACAGCAACACACAGGGATGACCATCCTGTTCGATACGACTCGACATCGGTTCGTATTCGCGCACCACACGGGCCACATCGCGAACGCGGGCCACCTTACCAGTCACAGGATCAGAGAAGATTATCTGGTTGGCGATCTCCTCTTCGCTGTTCTCCTGCGTCTCTACATGGATAGGTATCTGCTGGTCGTCGTCGCTGATGGCGCCACTCATGGTGGTGATGCCTTGGGCCTGCAGGCGTGAGAAGAGCATCTGCTGACCAATACCATAGGCCTGCAGGCGCTGACGATCGATATAGAGACTGATCTGCTCCTTCTGCTCGCCAAACAGCTTGACGTTAGCCACTGACGGGATGCGGCGCAAGCGGTCGCTCAGGTCGTCGCTGTACTGTTTCAGTTCGCGGTAGCTGCGCTGGTCGCTCTCGATGGCGATGAGCAAGGCCGAAGTATTTCCAAAGTCATCGTTCACCACGATAGCCAGCACCCCACTGGGCAACTGCGCCTTAAAGCCATTCAGACCATGCTTGATCTTCGACCACACCTCGTCCTTATTGTTCACATCATCATTCAGTTTCACCATCATGATACATAAGCCGTTCTGCGACTGCGTGGTGGTCTTCACACGGTTTACCTCACCAAAGGTAAAGAGGTAGCGCTCCAGCGGACGAGCCACCTGCTGCTCCACCTCCTCGCTGGTGGCACCAGGATAGACTGCTATGACTACCCCCTGACGGATGGTGGCATGGGGGAATTCATCCTTCGGCATGATATACATGCCATAGAAGCCCATCACAAACAAGATGCCGACGATGAGCAATGATATCGAGTAATGCTCCAATGGCCATCGGAGCCAGTTCACATGCTTCATTTTAGTAAATCACCTTAGTTCCTTCACTCAGTTTCTGATAACCCTCTGTGGCAATACGGTCGCCGATGTTCAGGCCATCGACGACGCTCACATAATTGCCCTGCGTCTGACCTATCGTCACAACAGTGCGATGAGCCGTACTGTCCTTGCCCACTGTCCACACAAACAAGCTGCCATCTGATTTCTTCTGTACTGCCGTCACAGGCACCATCTTGCTACCAATGGCCTGTGAGCCATCAGAGATAAAACGCACATTGGCCACCATACCTGGCAACAGCTTCCGATCGCCATTTGCCACATTAATTCTTATATCGTACGTATGCGTGAGGGCATCGGCCTGCACACCCTTCTCGATCTGGCCGCCCTGATAACTGGCATTGATGGCTTCTACCGAAATATTCGTTGAAGTACTGGCGTTGATGCCGCCGATTTCAGCTTCAGGCACTGCCACTTTCACCTTTACGGTTGAGATATCAAGGATGCTTACCACTGCCTGCGAGGGCATGGCCGTCTCACCAGCACCAATCAGTTTCTTGCCGATGATACCACCTACAGGAGCAATCAGCCTACAGTCGGCCAAGGTCTTACGGGCCACCTCCAGTTGCGACTTGGCCTGAGCCACCTTGCTCTGCACTTCCACCCACTTCACCTCGGGCAGTGAGCCGTTGTCGTGCAACATCTTATAGCGCACTAACACATCGTTGGCTTGCGTCATCTGGGCCTCGGCACCACTCAGCAGGTTACGGGCCTGCGTGTCGTCCATCTCCGCAATGAGCTGACCTTTGCTGACAGCCTGACCTTCATTCACCAGCATGCGCTTCACGACGCCCATGCCAGTAAAACTCACTGCGGTAGCCTCGCGCTCTTCCACGATGCCCACATACGTCTGGGCATTATCCACCATGCCAGGCGACACCACCTGTGTCTTCACTCTCGTCGGAGCCTTCACGTCGTGCTCCTTCTTTCCTCCACAACTGCTTATCAGCATCACGCCCAGCAGCATCAAAATACTCTTTTTCATATCTAAATGACTATTTTTGGTGACAAGAACAGTGCAAGCCGAGTGCAATTGAGCTTGCTCAAATTGCCGAGGCGCCGCCTGTTCTCGCAAATTTATTTGCAAAGGTAAGACAAAACCAGTCATTATCTATGTTCGATTTCGCCACGATTGTTGTCAAATCTTCTATATGTATCCAAATAGAACATAAAAAACGCTAAACAAAACACCATCTATGGGAAATAATGATTATATTTGCAGCATGAAACAGCATGAGGAAGTAACATTTCAGACATTAGCTGACAATGAGGATGTCCAAATCGGCTATTCTGACAACGAAATAGTCATTGTGGATAGCATCCAACAGGTCACTCAATTAAGTACCGCTCATGTCACCATGAACGCCATCGTGATCTGTAATAGCGGCAAGGCGCAGGCGCAAATGAATGGCTTACAGATGGAACTGCATAAAAACCAGGTAGCCATCATCCCACAGAATGTAACGGTGACAGATGTGATGATCAGTCCTGACTTCGACCTGAAAGGCGTATTCCTTACCAACCGTATTCTGCGTAGTTTCCTGAACGAGAAGATCAGCGTCTGGAATGATATGACGTATATCCATCGCCAGCATATCGTAACGATGGACGAAAACGAGATGCTCTTCTACACCCACTTCTACGACATGCTCACACTGGCTATCGAGCGAGGCAAGGAGAATCCTTATCACACTGAAATCATTCAGGCTTTGCTCCGTTCGGCTATCCTTGGTCTTTGCGGCGAAATGAAGTGGATGCTGTCGCAAGCTGGCAGCGAACTGTCAACTCTCAACGAAAAACAGTCAACTAGCCAGAGTCACTTTCAGCGTTTCCTCGATCTGTTGCATGCCAACGATGTGAAACGCCACACGGTGGAGGCTTATGCCAGCGAACTTTGTATCTCACCCAAATACCTGACTGCTGTCTGCAAGAAGAACTCTGGCAAGACCGCTAACGAGTGGATTACAGAACAGGTGCTGGAGGACATCCGCTACTACCTGCGTCAGACAGATCTCAGCATCAAACAGATCTGCGACAAACTCGCCTTTCCTAATCCCTCTTTCTTTGGCAAATACGTGAAAGATCATTTCGGCATGACGCCGTTGGAATTCAGAAATAACTAAAGGACATGAAGCGGAAACTGTTTTGCGAGATCTCGCCCTTCACCTATCGGCTGTCGATGGAGAAGGAAATCCTGAAGCGCCACATACAGGATATGCTGCATCAGACGCAGTTCGCTAAGAAGCGGACGGAGGAGTCGCTGCCTGTAGTCGTCTATCGTCACAATTCACTGATCCGTAGGCGACTGGGCAACGTCAATATGCAGCTGCAGGAGAACAAGGCGACGAACCTGGCCTTGGCAGTGAAGCATATCGACGGACTGGTGATTCATCCCGGCGAAACATTCTCCGTATGGAAACTCATCGGACGCACTTCCAAGCGCAGGGGCTACAAGGAGGGACTGACCATCGCCAAGGGTAAGCCCTCGCAGGGCATCGGGGGCGGCATGTGCCAGTTGTCGAACCTCATCCACTGGCTCGTGCTACATAGCGAGCTGACCATTACGGAGCACCATCACCACGACGGACTCGACCTCTTCCCCGACTTCGGTCGTCAGATTCCCTTCGGCACTGGCACCAGCATCTCGTACAACTATATCGACTACCGTTTCCGCAATGATACCCGAAACACCTATCAGCTCCGACTCTGGACGAACGAAGAGTACCTGTGCGGCGAACTGCGGGCCACGGAGCAGCAGCCCCATACCTTCCATATCCATGCCGAGAATGAGTTCTTCTCGCGTAAGAATGGTGTGGTCTATCGCAACGGCGAGGTCTATCGCGACATCATCGACCGCGTATCCGGACAGTGCCTGGAAAGTCAGCTCATCCGCACCAACCATGCCCGTGTGATGTATGATTGCCCTCCGTCAATGATTATAAGGGAAGAATGACAAAAGAAGAAGGCTTCCTGTGGAGGAAGCCTTTTAGATATAGAATTCTGAAGGATCTATCAGCCCGGCACGGAGGGCATATTTCACTGCTTCGTGGGCGGTGTTGATGCCCAGCTTGCGGAAGATATTCTTGCGATGGGTCGTAACGGTATGAACACTCGAGAAGCGCTCGGCTGCTATCTCCTTGGTGGTCTTACCCTGGGCGATGGCTTTGATGATCTCCGTTTCCGTAGCCGTCAGGATATCGGGCTTCTCCTCTTCCTGCTGTTGGGTGATAATAAACTCGAGGGCCCGCTGGCTGAGGTAACGTGTATGTCGATTAACGGCCTGCAAGGCCTCACGTATCTCACTCATCGGACCATCCTTGAACACCAGACTGAACTGATGGGAGGAATAGACCACACGACGGATGAACTGGGGTGTGAGCTCATCGCTGATGAGAATCCACTCCGACAGACTGAAGCGCTCGGCAACAATCAGCAGCTGGTCCTCGTCGGCAAAATCAAACAAGGTATAGTCCAGAAACACGACAGCGTCTTCGTGCTCCTTCAGCAACTCTGTCAGCCCAGTCTTATCCACTGCACGGAAGATGGTGCTTCCTTCATCACGCTTCAGCAGACTTTGCAGTGCATAGGCCGTCAGTTCCTGATTATCTGCAATAATATAATTCCTCATACTGTGTCGGCAAAGTTACAGAATTAAAAGCGATCTGCCAAATCTTTTGTAAGGTTTGACAGATTACGCATTACTTTTTTAACTTTTCACTTTTTAAATCTTATCTAGTGCCTGTGCGAGGTCGTCGATGATGTCGTCGATGTGCTCAGTTCCGATAGAGAGGCGCACGGTTGATGGCGTGATATGCTGTTCGGCCAGTTCCTCAGGCGAGAGCTGTGAGTGGGTGGTGGTATAAGGATGGATCACCAGACTCTTCACGTCGGCCACATTCGCCAGCAGCGAGAAGATCTGCAGGGCATCGATAAACTTCCAGGCTTCTTCCTGTCCGCCCTTCACTTCGAAGGTGAAGATAGAACCGCCACCGTTGGGGAAGTACTTCTTGTAGAGCAGGTGGTCGTGATGGCTCTCCAGAGCCGGATGGTGCACAGCAGCTACCTTCGGGTGCTTAGCGAGGAAATCGACCACCTTCAGGGCATTCTCCACATGACGCTCCACGCGCAGGCTCAAGGTCTCTACACCCTGCAACAGGATGAAGGCATTGAAAGGTGAGATAGCAGCACCTGTATCACGCAGGATGACGGCACGGATGCGGGTGACGTAAGCGGCTGCTCCTACAGCGTCGGCAAACACGATGCCATGATACGAGGGATCGGGCTTGGAGAGCGTGGGGAACTTGTCGTTCTGCTTCCAGTCGAACTTACCACCATCCACGATGACACCACCCAGACTTGTACCATGACCGCCGAGGAACTTCGTAGCAGAGTGTACCACAATGTCGGCACCATGCTCCAACGGACGAATGAGATAAGGTGTGCCGAAGGTGTTATCTACGATGAAGGGGATGCCATGCTTGTGAGCCACTGCAGCCACACCTTCGAGGTCGAGCACGTCAGAGTTGGGATTACCGAAGGTCTCGGCATACACCACCTTGGTGTTGGGTTGGATAGCAGCATCGAGGGCTTCGAGATCGTTCACGTTAATAATGGTATTCGTAATACCCTGCGTAGCCAGTGTGTGGGTAATCAGGTTGTAGGAACCACCATAGAGGTTGTCGGCAGCGACGATGTGATCGCCGTTCTGCACGATATTCTGCAGCGCATAAGTGATGGCAGCAGCACCACTGGCCACAGCCAGACCTGCCACACCACCCTCAAGGGCAGCGACGCGATCCTCGAACACACCCTGAGTGGAGTTGGTGAGACGACCATAGATATTACCTGCATCGCGAAGGCCGAAACGGTCGGCAGCATGCTGGGAGTTACGGAACACATACGATGTGGTCTGATAGATGGGCACGGCACGTGCGTCGGTAGCGGGGTCTGCCTGTTCCTGGCCTACATGGAGTTGTAAAGTCTCAAACTTGTAATTCTTTGTACTCATAATCTTATCCTTTCTTTTTTAATTATTAATTGTTTTCTGGGTGCAAAGGTACGGGGATTGGAACAATCCACCAAATTTTCATTGAAATATAGAAGATTTACCTAAATATTCTCATTCAAAGGAAGAATATTCCAAAACAAGCCTTTTTAAGCCTTTCGCATAGAATATTATTCCAAAACAGGTGTATTTTGTGCCCTATTTTGTTGCAATTTCGATAAATTAATTGTATTTTTGCAGTCGAAACTTGATTTCGACTGCAAAAAATGAGTAACTTACCAACTTATATCAAGATGAAAAGACTAATTTCTACCCTTTTTGTGGTTTTTGCCGTCTTTATGACGATGAACGCTCAGGAGCAGCCGCTTCTGAAAACCCATGTTGAAACGGGCGATGTAGAGGGAGTTCTCGAAGGCACGCTCGCAGTGTATAAAGCTATCCCTTATGCAGCGCCGCCAGTAGGCAACCTGCGTTGGAAAGCGCCACAACCCGCTCAGCCCTGGGAGGGCGTGAGAGTGTGTGATGAGTTCGGACCTCTGCCGCCACAGCCCACACGTCCGGGTCGTACAGCCGACATGATGAGTGAGGACTGTCTCTATCTGGGCATTGCTACACCTGCCACTTCTGCCAACGATCGTCTGCCAGTGATGGTGTGGATCCATGGTGGTGGCTTCCAGACGGAATGGTATGGTGGTGACCTCTGGAAACATCTCGCCATGCGTGGTGTGGTGATTGTCAGCATCGAATACCGCACTGGTGCACTGGGCTTCATGGCACATCCCGAACTCACCAAGGAGAACAAAGAAGGTCACTCTGGCAACTATGGTATCCTCGACCAGATCTTCGCCCTGCAGTGGGTACAGCGTAACATTGCCAACTTCGGCGGTGATCCCTCTAATGTGACCATCTTCGGCGAGAGTGCTGGTGCCATCAGCTGTAGCATCCTCTGTGCCTCACCGTTGGCCAAAGGTCTCTTCCACCGTTGTATCAGCCAGAGTGGCGGTTCGTTTGCGCCTTGGAGCGACAAGCCCCGTTCTTTTGGTATGGATGCTTCGCAGAAGGGTGCCGAGCAGCAGGGACTGGAATTCCAGAAGCATCTGAAGAAGAAGAACCTCAAGCAGCTTCGTCAGATGGATGCCATGTCGCTATGCGATGGTAACGTCGGATTTGCTGGTTTCTGGCCCTGTGTGGATGGCTATGTGATTGTAGACGACCAGTATCGTCTCTACGAACGTGGCGAATATAATGATGTACCCGTGATTGCGATGACCAACTCTGACGAGGGTGCCCTGTTCGCACCTGGCAACATGACGGTTGAAAGCTATCAGAAGGCCATCGAGGGTATCTTCGGTGATTGGGCAGAAGAGGCTCAGAAATACTATCCTGGCAATACCGACGATGAGGCATGGCACGGATTTGGTGACGCCTTCCGCGACCTGGGCTTCGCTTGGCCCTCTTATGCCTGGGTGAAACTGCAGGCCAAGACGGGTAAGAGCGGCGCCTATGCTGCTTTCCTCGCACAACCCTCTACGATGAGTTTCTCACAGGATCCGCGCCGTCGTGGTGTGGCCCATGCAGATGATGTGATGTATCTGGGCGGTCAATTCCTGACCCAGCCCGACAAGTATCCTGCCGAGGCCGCATTGGCTGAGATCATCCAAGAATACTGGGTGAACTTCGCCAAGACTGGTAATCCCAATGGTAAGGGACTGGCTTATTGGCCTACTTTCGACGAGTCGAAGCCCACCACAATGCAGTTCAGCAATGGTGCTTCGCTCATCATGCGTCCTAACCGTGAGCAGATCGACTTCATTGACCGTTGCTACAAGGCTAAGCGCGAACAGGCCGAAAGCCAGCGTTAAAGGAAGAATCGTTTAAACTCGCTCTCGAAATTCGGCGTCAGGAGGTTCTGGCCCATCGCCTCCTTGATTTCTGCGATCGACCAGAATCTCCCGCCGTCGAGCTCTTCTGCCGAGGGTTTGATAGGACCATCATAGATGGTGGTGTTCACATAGACCAGCTCACGCTCCCTACGACTCTCAAACACATACATGCCTTTCCGTTCAGACTGGAAGTCCGTGATACCTAACTCCTCGCGGACCTCTCTGACGAGTGCCTGCTCAGGGGTCTCCCCGTAATCGAGATGACCACCCACACTGGTATCCCACTTCCCCGGTTGGATATCCTTCCATTCAGGGCGTTTCTGCAGATATACCTCACCTTTTGAATTAAACACATGCAGATGCACCACAGGGTGCAGCAGCTTCGACCCGTTATGGCACTCGCCACGTGTGGCCGAGCCTATCACCTGTCCTGCCTCATCTACTAACGGGAACCTTTCTTCTGAATTATCTTTCATAACTTATTTATTTAACTACTTCCACATCGCCATAGCCCATACGGGTGCCGGAATGGAGACGATCAGCCACGAAACGGAGGATTCTCAGTTTGGTAGGCGCAAAGCGGATGGTCTGCCAGATGGGGTTGTTGACGATATTCGAGAACTCTCCTGAGGCCAGCTTCTGCCAGTTGCTCCAGTCGGATGAGCCCCAGAGCGTATAATGTGTGATGATGCCATCTTGCGTATTTTGAGGCGGCAGATAACGGAAGGCGCTGACAGTCTGCTCTGTATCGTAGTCGATCATCATCTCCGTGGGGCTGGTGAAGAAGATATGCAATCCTGATGAGAACTTCTCGCCAGCGTCAGGGATATCGGCAGTGAGCTCTGGTGCCAGATAGACACCAAGCTTCGAGATCAGCGGACGGGCCTTACTGTCAGTGACGATGAGACGAACACTGGTAGCAGTAACAGTGGGGAAGCAGATGATGCGCCGATGACCGATGGTGGTGAGGCCATCCCCCTCTTCCACGAGGGCATCCTTCAGCGGTTGCCATTTCCCGTCAACAAGGGCTTCAAGCGAGAACTTCTTCACACGTTGGCCAAGGGCGATATGCTCTTCTGCCAAGAAGCGATTGAAGGTAGTGGGAGCACCAAAGTCTATCGTCGTCACAAGTTCTTGGGTGCGGATGTCGGCTTTCTCTGCCAGATTATGTTTAAACACCTCATCGATCATCTTCTTAAAGGCGATGCCTCGCAAGCTGTCGTTGGGATGGATGCGGCCATTGGGGGCAATGGGGAAGTTGAGTAACAGCGTGGAGTTGCGACCCACAGATTTATAATAGGTGTCCATCAGCTTCGACAGACTTTTTACGTGTTCATTCTCCGCATCGTGATAGAACCAACCTGGACGGATGCAGGTGTTGGTCTCACCTGGACACCACACATCACCATTCTCCACACCATAATGCAACATCTGATAGGGCACCTCACCGTCGTGATAAAGCAGACTCCAGTTGGTCTCACCCACGTTGCCAGCCTCTGTTCCTACCCAGCGCAGATCACCCCGATCGCTACCATCGTTCCAGATGACGCACTGGGGTTGCAACTCACGGATCATCTTATAAGTCTCAGGCCATTGGTAATAGGTGGTACGATCAATCTTGCGCACCTCATTGGCGCCACCATACCAGCCATCACCACCATTGGCACCATCGAACCACACTTCAAAGATGTCGCCATAGTTCGTGAGCAACTCGCGCAACTGATTGCGGAAATATGCCACATAGGCAGGGCGTCCATATTCAGGGTGGTTACGATCCCATGGGGAGAGATAGACGGCAAACTTCAGACCTTCCTCACGACAGGCATCAGCCAATTCCCTGACGACATCGCCCTGTCCGTTTTTCCAAGGGGAATGCTTCACAGAGTAATCGGTATAGGCCGAGGGCCACATACAGAAGCCACAATGGTGCTTGGCGGTGAAGATGATGCCACGCATACCTGCCTGTTTGCAGACACGCGCCCACTGCCGACAGTCGAGGTTGGAGGGGTTAAACAACTTGGGATCCTCGTTGCCAAAACCCCATTCCTGATCGGTATAGGTGTTCAGCGAATAATGGATGAAGGCATACATTTCCATATCCTGCCAACGCAACTGGTTGGCAGAAGGCACAGGGCCACAAGGTTCTGCCAGACTTTTCGGCGAGAGGATAAAGCTATAGTGATGGGGCTGGTTGCCGTCGATGGTATATGGGGCGAGTGTGCGCTTGCCCCAGGTGTCGGCACCTCCCACACCATGAATATCCAAATCGATGTTCAGGTTCACGAATCGACCTCGTGGCAACTCATTGGGATGACGCACGTCCAGATCTTCCTCGCCATAATCCCAGGCTCGGATACAGAGCGGTTGGTAGCCATCTATACGAATCATACCAGCAGGAGAAGCAATCTCAAACCAACGGACATCGCAACGGTTACCGTTATCCTGCGGATGGATATACTCAGTCTCGTAATCTTTCAGAGATGTCTCATAGATACCGATGAAGGCGGAATGCTTGCGGTCAGGATAGTTCTCCCAAGGACCTCGACCATAGTATTTAATAGAGGTATAGTCGGCAGGCAGTCGCATCCGCATACCAAACTTCGGTATCAAAGGAATATCGGTGGCTGTAGGCTGGTAGTTCATGTCGACCATAATCCGTCCATCAGCCTTGAGATGATAGGTCAAGGTCAGATCGGCCCCCACAGGCAGTGCCATCTCGACGATGACCTTGTTGCCTTCTGCACGAATCGTCTTGAGGGTGCGCTTCTGGGCAGCATCCTGCCAGACAGCCAAGCGTTCGGCATAATGTGCTGCATGCTGGTTGTCGTTTTCTGGTTTCCAGAAATAGGGTTCGAGGGGTGCCTGCAACATCTCCTGACCACCAACTACCCAAGAGGTGAGGGCACCTGATTTGGAGATCGTGATAGAACCATTCTCGATAGGAGCCACAAAACTTTCAACCATTTCTTCTGCTGCAGCTTCTCTGCCAGCAAAAGCTATGAAGAAATCCTCTGGCTTTAGGACGAACTGTTCGCTAGCCACCACGAAGCCCTCATCGGCCCATGGCGTGGCTTGACGAAGACGAGCATAGACATTCAGCGCCAGTTCTGGTGCATGGTCGGGGTAATTGGGATAAGGTATCTCGAATTTATCACCCTTGATTTTAGCGAATTCACCAGTAACCAACTCACCATTATGATAGACCTCGCAGTAATATTCATACTCATCAATATCAGTGAACCAGTTGCGGTTGATGATGCGGATGGAATCGCCTTCCTGAACGAACTTCAATGGCTGATAGACATGCTGTACCTCATAATAATGAGGATGAGGCGTGCGGTCAGGTGCCACAAGTCCGTTGATACAGAACGGACCATCGTTAGGTTGATCACCAAAGTCTCCGCCATAGGCATAATAGCCGTTGCGCTCAAGTCCCTGATCCACCCAGTCCCAGATGGCAGCGCCACAGATACTGCTGTCGGCGTCGATGACATCCCAATACTCCTGCAGATTGCCCATCGAGTTACCCATGGCATGAGCATATTCGCGCATCATAAAAGGCTTGTCTGTGACAGCCTGCGCATTCTTACGCAGATCGTCAGGATAGAGATAACTGTCGTCCCAGATGGCAGAGTAACGTCGATCGCTATCGTAGAAAGGCGGATGGGTGGAGTCGAGTTCACGTACCTTATTATACATCGCCTCGATATTCGGTCCTATTCCACCCTCGTTACCCAGACTCCATAGGATGATGCTGGGGTGATTGAAGTCACGTTTCACCAAAGACTCTGCTCTATCCACATGAGCCTGCTGCCACGCGAGGTCATTGCCCATCACATCGTTGGCATAGCCATAGCCATGGGTCTCGTGATTAGCTTCGTCCATCACATAGATACCCCAACGGTCACAGAGCTCATAGAGGTACTCACGGTCAGGATAGTGCGAGGTGCGCAGGAAGTTGATATTCGCCTGCTTCATCAGACGGATGTCCTGTTCATAGGTCGCATCATCTACAAATCGTCCTGTCTTCGGATGGTGATCGTAACGGTTGACACCACGCAACTTCACATTCTTGCCGTTGATCTTAAAGACCTCGCCAACCACCTCTACCTTCTTCACACCCAGATGATAGTCAAAGTGCTCGATGACAGTGCCCTTCTCATCCTGCAGCTCCACACTGAAAGGATAGAGATAAGGCTTCTCTGCCGACCAGAGATGAGGTTGGTTAATGGTATAGTTCAGCAATACTTTCATCGTATCTCCTGAAGCAATCTGTGAGACACTGGTCGAGACTTCCTTTCCATCAATCTTCAGGACGGCTCGTAGGTTCTTTTCTGCAGTCTTACCTGTATTACAAAGGCTTACCTTTGCCTTGACAGCAGCCTCACTATAGTCATGATTGGGTTCAGCCGTCAACTGATAGTCGCTGATATGTGTCAGTGGTCTGACCCACAACTGCACTGGACGGAAGATACCTGAGAGGCGCCACATATCCTGGTCTTCCAAATAACTGCCGTCGCTCCAGCGATATACCTCCACTGCGAGTTTATTGCGCCCTGCTTTCAAGTATGAAGTCACATCAAACTCCGCAGGCGACATTGAGTTCTGGCTGTAGCCCACCTTCTGTCCGTTGATCCACACATACATCGCTGAATGAACACCTCCAAAGTGCAGGATCAGATTTTTACCCAACATCTCTTGTGTCACATCAATAAAAGTGACATAAGAGCCCACGGGATTACGATTCTCATAGGCCGTCCAGTCCTTCGGTGGTTCTGTAGTTACACTGGGACGGTTCTTCACGAAGGGGTAGTCGATATTGATATAGATAGGTACGCCATAACCCTGCGTCTGCCAATTGCCTGGCACAGTAATCTTTCCCCATTGGCTCACATCATAATCCATCTCATAAAATGAAACTGGTCTTTCATCGGGGGTCTTACTCCAATGAAAGAGCCATTCGCCATCAAGAGAGATAATCTCCTTGCAAGCTTTCTCTTTAGAGGGCAGTTGCAGGGTGGCATGATAAGGCAGTTTGTTGATACCAAGGACTGCAGGATTCTCCCAGTCAGGCGCTGAAACCTGAGCGCTGGCAGCCATCATACTCATCAGTCCGCAGACCATTACGAATAGTTTTTGCAATTTCATTGTTATTAATGGTTAGAGAAATAATTACTATACTTATTTGACGCAATTCAGCGTTGCAAAGATACAAAAATCTGCTCAGATTGGGGTATGCATCTAAGATTTGGAGTTTTTTACTAAATAATTTGCAAGTCTCAGAAAATATCCCTAAATTTGCCGTCAAAATAAGAAAGGTAGTTATATTTATGGCAGAAAGATTAGACGAAACCGATCTGCAGATACTCAGAACGCTGCAGAAAAACGCCAAGCTCACCACAAAGGAACTGGCAGATGCCGTACATCTGACCCCTACCCCTGTGTTTGAACGACAAAAACGACTGGAACGACTTGGCTACATCAAGAAATATGTGGCCATCCTTGATCCGGAGAAGCTAAACCAAAGCCTGCAGGTGTATTGCAAGGTGAAGTTGAAGCAGATCAATCACGAGATAGCCGATGCCTTCACACGCAGGATCATGAGAATACCCGAGGTGACGGAATGTTACAACACCTCGGGTAATTATGACTATCTGCTCAAGGTTCGTGCAGCCAACATGAAACAGTATCAGGAGTTCGTTCTGAACAAACTAGGCGAGATAGAGAGTCTGGCCTCTATTGAGAGCACCTTCGTCATGAGCGAGATAAAACAGACTTATGGCGTACATATCTAAATTAGCATTGTTTATCAAGTAACCCAACAAAAAAACAAAATGAAAAAGGTAATCATTCTTTTATTGACGACCGTGACACTAATGGCATTGACGGCATGCAAAAGCAACGTGAAGCAAACGGCAGAGATCATTGATCTGCCACGTGTAGAAACTCCTGACAGTGTAGCTAAGGCTATGGAGGGATTCTTCCAGTCGGCTGCAGACGACTCGATGGACATCCACAGCGTGATGATTGTAAAGGACGGCAACGTCATTTATAGCCACTGGCAGAGCGAGGGTGTGGATAGTGTGCCGCATGTGCTCCACTCTGTCAGCAAGACCTTTACTGCTACCGCTGTTGGTCTCGCTATTGCTGACGGTAAGATGGCCCTGACGGACAAGGTCATTGATTATTTCCCTGACAAACTACCCGCTGAGGTCAGCGATAATCTGAAGGCTATGACTGTGCGCGACCTGCTCACCATGTCATGCGGACATGATGTCGAGCCGTCGTGGCGTGGCGACCCTGATCAGGACTGGGTGACCATCTTCCTGGCCCAACCCGTCGTACACAAACCAGGCTCTTTCTATCTTTACAACAGTCTCGGCACTTATATGCTCTCAGCTATCGTACAACAAGTGACTGGTGAGAAAGTAGTCGATTACCTGACGCCACGACTTTTCGAACCACTCCATATCGACAAACCTAAATGGGAAGAGAGTCCGCAGGGTATCAACTGTGGCGGTTGGGGTCTCTATCTGAAGACCGAGGACCTTGCAAAGATGGGACAACTGCTTCTTCAAAAGGGCGAATGGAATGGCAAACAACTAATTCCTGCTGAATGGGTGGCAGAGATGTCTAAGAAACAGGTGGAGAGCATCAACCCTGGCACGCGAATAGAGGAAGCCGAGGCGAAAGGTATGACCAAGGAAACCAGCGACTGGATGCAAGGCTATGGTTATCAGATGTGGCGCTGCCGTCCAGGCTGTTTCCGTGCTGATGGTGCTCGCGGTCAGTACATTATCGTCGTACCTGACAAGAATGCAGTCATCGCCATCACCTCTAATGTTGAGGACTTGCAGGGCGAGCTGAACCTTGTCTGGAACCGCATCCTTCCAGTGTTATAATCTTTAATAGTTACTTCTTCGCACCGATAATTGTGGCATATGAAGGTTTCTTACGATGGATTTCCGTCTGAGTGAAACCTGCATCGTCGAGCAGCTTTTTCAGTTCCTCCGGCGAATAGGCCGTCATGCCCTCAACAACATTCGTCCACATGGAGTCACCATCAATGACCTCCACCATGATGGCAAACTTTCCACCGGACTTCAGTACTCGACGAACCTCCTTTAGACATATAGGGAGATTGGGCCAGAAATACACCGTTTCTACAGCCGTTACGAGGTCAAACTTCCCGTCCTCGTAGGGAAGCTTCTCGGCTGATCCCTGAGTAACGAATACTTTTTTATCAAGCACTTTGGCATTTACCTTCTTGGCTTTCGCCACACTCTCCTCTGATATGTCGATGCCATAGACTTTAGCACCCTTGCTCCGTTTCAAAAGTCGCTGTAAGGTAGCTCCGCCACCACAGCCGATGTCAAGCATCGTCCAACTGTCTTGAATATCGAGGAGTTTCAGTCCCCAATTCGTTAACGGCGCATGACAGAGGTTCATGAACTTCAACATAGCGCGTCCCATCCGTCCTTGCGGACAGGCACAATTAGTGAAGAGTTTCTTTAATAGTCCCATCATCTTATCCTTTTTAAATAAAGGTGGTGACCATCACAGCCAACCACCCTCTAACTAAACTAAACAAATACTATATGAATTTTATACCTGTGATTACAAGCAGGGGCTGATGGCGGCGATCCAGGCCTCGATGCGAGTGTCGGTTTTGTCATCCTCGTTGATATCGTCAAGAGGTAGACCGATAAACTTGCCATCAATCACGGCCTCAGAATCGTCGAAGGTGTAGCCGTCGGTTTCAACAGCACCAATGAACTTAGCACCGCTATCTTTGATACCGTTGTACAATTCGCCCATGCCACCTACGAACGTGTCGCTGTACGATGAGCTGTCGCCACAGCCGAAGATGGCGATGGCCTTGCCACTGAGGTCAGCACTTTGGAGCATCTTCAGTCCGTCGTACCAGTCATCCTGCAATTCGCCTGCGCCCCACGTCGAGGTGCCGAGAATCAGATTCTGATTACCGACCACAATGTCGGCTGTTAGGTCTTGTACGTTCAGGGCCTCGCAGCCCAGTTTCGAGGCGATCTTCTCAGCGATGGCCTCGCAGGTTCCCGTTGAGGAACCATAGATTACAATTGTTGTGTTCATTTCAATGATTTATTCTAAAGAAGTTATTAATTTCTATTGATACACTCTTCGCACTTGCCTTGGCATTTCCCCTCACACTGTCCCTTTCTCTTGCAATACCGTTCGCATTGTGCGCAGAGGTCGTAGCCGAGCATGGCACCAAGGATAAAGTCCTCTTCGGGCGTGAGCTGGTTCAGCGGACGGGTGACGATGAGCCGAATGGCCTCCAGACACTCGCGTCGCCCGAAATACACGTTTAGGTTCTGCTGTCCGGCTGGTTGCAGCAGGTAAGGAATACCCTGACTCTCCAACCGCTGTATGGCCAGTTCGCTGTACTTCTTGTTGCAGGTGAAAAGCACCATGTGGCGCACACCTTTATTCAGTTCGTAGATGTGGTTCATTAGTACCAACATCTCTGTGGGAATCTTCGTCGTTGTTGTCATTTTATTCGATTTAAATTCGACTCCAGTTTTCTAACTGGGTGCAAAGGTACGGCAAATAAATAAGGTGCACAATACCTAAAACGCAGTGTTTTAAGCATTGTGCATCTGCAAAAAACTGCAAAAGTAGGTTAATCAAAAGTAGGTATTTATCCAGTAATTGTAACTACTAACGCTCTGATATGAGGAGATTTCCCTATTATCTTTTCGGGAAAATCCCCTTTCATATTATGATTTTTCCTTTGTAAACCTCACCAAAAGTTCCGAACTTTGCAGCGAGAAAAAGAAATTAATGTCTCACCATTTAAAGTATAGGAGATTAAGATATGAAGAAGATGATGATTCTGGCAATGATGATGGTCATGACTATCTCGGCCAACGCAATGAGCTGCCAACGCAATGAGCTATAACGCAGCAAAGCACGAGGCACTGTTCCTGAGCGACAAGATGGCTTACGAGCTGAACCTCACATGAGCCTGAACGGACACGCTGATGTTTTCGGCAGCTGGTGGGATCGCCGCAATGCTGACCTCCGCTTCGTGCTGAACAGCTGGCAGTTCGACAAATACATGAGCCTGGCTCACTTCTATCGTCCTGTGGCTTGGAAGACTGGCAGCTGGACATTTGCAGTGTACTCTCACTATGACAGAGGCCGTTTCTTCAACGCACATCCGAAGGTGTTTGTGACCTACAGAGGTGGCAACAATCACAAGTCTGCTCACTTCTACGCAGACCGTCACGTGAAAAAGCCCGCACCTGCAGTGCATCACAATGCTCCAGCTCCACCGCTTGGCTCGTCCAAGAACACTCCCAAGAATGGCCACTCAAATGCGAATGTGAACAATGGCAGAGGGCATAACGCTGGTCGCTCGAGCTCTGCTCGCTTGTACCCGGAGGGTCTCAAGAACGGCACTCACAACACGCCCAATCGTCAGATTGCACAAAATACTAACGGCAACCATAGCGGTTCTAGTCACTTTGGCGGACGCAGGTAAATCATCTGATGTATTCCACCATTATCGACTCAAAAAAGCATAAAAACGAGGTGTGAAAATAGGTCTGTTTTCACACCTCGTTGATTTTCATTTAGTTACACATCAAAACGATGTTTAATACTCGTCCTCGTTGAAGAGGAAATCTTCCTTTGTAGGATAATCGGGCCAGATATCCTCGATGCTCTCATAAACATCACCCTCATCCTCTATTTCCTGCAAGTTCTCAAGCACCTCCAGAGGAGCACCCGAGCGGATTGCATAGTCTATTAACTCATCCTTGGTTGCGGGCCAAGGGGCATCTTCCAGTTTTGAAGCTAATTCAAGAGTCCAATACATATAATCTTAGTCTTTGGTTATACTTAATTTTAATTCGCCCGCAAAAGTAATCATTTATTTCCTATTTACAAACATTTTGCCAAACTATTTCACTCTTTTCTGCGTTAAAATTTATTTTTTTTGCTAAAACGAAAAGATAATCGCTCAGTCTGTTCACGTATTGTTGAATTTCGGCACCTGTCAGAGCCACTTCTGCAAGTGCTGCGATACGACGTTCAGCACGACGGCAGACGGTCCGGCAAATATGTGCCTGGGAAGCTGCGGTTGTGCCACCAGGCAGAATAAAACCTTGTCGCTCGGGTAATGAATGCATGATCTCATCGATACGCTTCTCAAGCAACTCTATCTCACCATCGGCAAGATGGGCAGAGGGATAGAGTGTGGTCTGACTTTGGTCGGTTGCCAGATGGGTACACACATTAAAGAGATTGTTTTGTACACGAATCAGGAAATCATGTTCCTCACCAGTTTCCAACATCGCCACCAGCATGCCGAGATGAGCACTCAACTCATCAACAGTGCCATAAGCCTCTAATCGGATATCACTCTTCTTAATCCTGACACCGCCTACGAGACTCGTTTCACCTTTATCACCTGTCCTGGTATAGACCTTTGTTATCTTCATTGTTTCTTAGGTTAAAAATTAATGATATAGTTTTTCTTATGCCGTTTCTTATCAAACAGAACGATCCCGCAATAATAGAGATCAAACGTAATACCTGTACGATAGTCTGCTATCAACTCGCGCCAAAAGCGCTTGTCATGTTGGATGCCTTCCACCACAAGCACAGAGTCACTCGTCACCTTATTATATATAGATGCTATCTTTGAATGATAATCACCAGTCAGCGCAAGCCGGAGCAAGCGGCCAGCATCACCGAATGAGGCGGTATGGCAACCTGCTGATAGATAATCGCGATAGTCATCACTTACGATCATATCTGGTTGTAACCAGTTAGCCAAGCGAAAGTATAGTCTGCCCAACTTCTGACGTAGCCATTCATCATCTTTACCAAGCGTTTCATATTGGTAATAGGGCCAATGCTCATTGATGACATACCTCACCAGCCAGTAGTCAGAAGGCGACTGGATGCCGAAGCCACAACAGTATCGGATACGCTTCAGCCAGATGAACAGGTACCACAGCTTTTGCATTTCGACCACAAAGATACATTATTTTATGCAAAACGCCAAGGAAAATCAAAAAAGGATATAAAAAAGAGCCTCGGGTCATTACTGACTCGAGGCTCACACTTATAAAGACGGCGGCTTCCTACTCTCCCGCATTGCATTGCAGTACCATCGGCGCAGGCGGGCTTAACTTCTCTGTTCGGAATGGGAAGAGGTGGGACCCCGC
>CACZTJ010000008.1 GCA_902784065.1 uncultured Prevotellaceae bacterium
TTTTACCTCCTAATTATATTTTTAAATTGTTATACATGTTACTTTTTTTATGATTACCTTTCGGCTCTCATCATGCATAAGGCAATTAAAATGCCAGAGATTTTTGTGTGTCAATCTGTCGCAATTTTGCGACAAATTGTCAGGGCGGAAGCGACGGAGGGGACGTGGGAGATGACGACGGAGCGCTTGCCGTTGGCCTCACGGAAATTGCACTGACGCGGATGGCTCGACACGTAGTTGAGCACCTTGCCAAAAGCATCGCTCTGGAAATAGGGACTATTGCTGTTGCTGACGAAGAAGAGGAACATCTGACCTTGCTTCAGCATGATCTTCTCGATGCCTAGCTGCTTGCCATAGACGCGGAGGGGTACCACGCTGATGAGCTCCTCGGCTACAGCTGGAATCTCGCCAAAGCGGTCTTTGAGGCGCGAGCAGTAGGCCTCCAACGAGGCTTCCAGGTCGTGACGGTTGGCCAGATTGTCGAGTTCGCGATAGAGCAGCATGCGCTCGGAGTCGCTGGGGACATACTTTTCGGGGAAGTACATCTCGAGATCGGATTCGAGGGCACAATCATCAACAAAGTCGGTGGAACTTAAAACTGTCGGATCGACGGTTTGAATTTCAGGTTCCTCGTTACGGAGTTCCGCCATTGCCTGACTGAGGATCTTCTGATAGGTCTCGTAGCCGAGGTCGGAGATGAAGCCGCTCTGTTCGGAGCCCAGCAGATTACCGGCACCACGGATGTCGAGATCCTGCATGGCGATATTGATGCCTGAGCCGAGGTCGGAGAAGTTCTCGAGGGCTTCCAGGCGTCGGCGCGACTCGGGATTGAGGTCGGCCAAGGGCGGTGCCAGGAGGTAACAGAAGGCCTTGCGGTTGCCTCGTCCCACGCGACCACGCATCTGGTGGAGGTCGGAGAGTCCGAAGTTATGCGCCGCGTTGATGATGATGGTGTTGGCATTGGGGATGTCGATGCCGTTCTCAACGATAGTCGTGGAGAGCAGCACGTCGTAGTCGTAGTTGGAGAAGTCGAGGATGATCTTCTCGAGCTCCTCGGGCTTCATCTGTCCATGTCCGATGGCCACGCGGGCATCAGGGATGTACTTATGGATCATCTCCGCGATATGCGTGAGGTCGCTGATGCGGTTGTTGACGAAATAGATCTGTCCGTTGCGCGACATCTCGAAGTTGATGGCATCGGTGATGATCTCCGCACCGAAGGTATGGATCTCCGTCTGGATGGGATAGCGGTTGGGAGGGGGTGTCTGGATGACACTGAGGTCGCGGGCACCGACGAGCGAGAACTGAAGGGTGCGAGGGATGGGCGTAGCCGACATGGTGAGGGTATCGACATTCGACTTCAGTTGGCGCAGCTTCTCTTTCGTAGAGACGCCAAACTTCTGTTCCTCGTCGATGATGAGCAGGCCGAGATCCTTGAACTTGACCGACTTGCTGATGAGTTTATGCGTACCTATGATGATATCTATCTTACCATCGGCCAGATCCTTCAGGATGGCGGTGGTCTGTTTGGTGGAGCGGGCACGCGTGAGGTATTCCACGCGGACGGGCATCTCCTTCAGTCGGCTCGTGAACGTACGGAAATGCTGATAGGCCAGCACGGTGGTAGGCACGAGCACAGCCACCTGCTTACCATCGGTAGCGGCCTTGAAAGCGGCACGCACGGCGACCTCGGTCTTACCGAAACCTACATCGCCACACACCAGACGATCCATGGGTTTGGCCATCTCCATATCGGCCTTCACATCCTGCGTGGCCTTCAGCTGGTCGGGCGTATCCTCATAGAGGAAGCTGGCCTCCAGCTCGTGCTGCAGATAGGTGTCGTGACTGAATGCGAAGCCCTTCTCACGACGGCGCTTGGCGTAGAGCTTGATAAGGTCGCGGGCTATATCCTTGATATGCTTCTTGGTGCGCTCCTTCATGCGCTCCCACTGGCCTGTGCCAAGGGTGGAGAGACGGGGCGCCTCGCCACCATCCTGCGACTTGTATTTCGACACCTTATAGAGGGAGTGGATCGACACGTAGATACTGTCGCCACGCTGGTAGGTGATCTTGATCATCTCCTGATAGGACGATTCGCCCTCAGGGGTGGTGACTGGCATACGCACGAGACCACCAAACTTTCCAACACCATGATCGACATGTACCACAAAGTCGCCCATCTCAAACTGCTGGATTTCCTTCAGCGTGAGTGCCATCTTACCACTACGGGCCTTGTCGCTCTTGAGGTTGTATTTATGGAAGCGGTCGAAGATCTGGTGATCGGTGAAGAAGCAGATGCGGAGGTCGTCGTCGGCAAAGCCCTCGTGAAGGGTCTTTTCGACAGGGGTGAACACAATGTCGTGGGCCTTCTCTGCAAAGATATCCTTAAGGCGCTCGTTCTGCTTCTGACTATCGGCAAGGATATAGATCTGATAGCCTTGCAGCAGATAGTCCTCGAACGACTTGGTGAGCAGGTCGAAGTTCTTATGAAAGAGCGGCTGAACGGTGATATGGAAGTTGATCGTCGTCAGCTTACCATTAATCGATGAAGGACGATGACCGAACTCGATGCGACGGAAGGTGTCGGCATCTTCCATAAACCTGGCTCCCGTGATGAGCTGTAGATCCTTGCGCAGCCGTAGCTCGATATCGTGCTGTTCCATCTCCGTAGCCCCACTCATCTGCTCGGCCTTGGCCTGAGCGGAGAAGCCCTCCTGATAGGTGCGGTCGATGGCATCGCGTACATAATAATAATCTTTGGTAACCAGCACCATCTCCTTAGGCAGGAACGAGAGGAAGGGCACCTTATCCTCCGTACCCACCAGCTCGGGCACGATCTCTACCTGCGTGCGCTGATCCTTCGACAACTGATCCTCGACCTCAAACGTACGGATGGAGTCGATATCATCGCCAAAGAAGTCGATGCGGTAAGGGTATTCGCAGCTATAGGAATAGACATCGAGGATGGAGCCACGAACGGCAAACTGACCTGGCTCATAGACGTAATCGACCTCATGGAAGCCAAACTCACGGAGCGTTTTCTCGATATCGGAGACAGCGATGGTCTGATCTTTCTCAAGCGTCAGCGTGCGGGAGTCGAGATTCTTCTTGGAGACCACGAGTTCTGCCAAAGCCTCCGGATAGGTGACGACATAACGCACGGAGGAGAGGCGCGTCAGCACCTCGGTGCGGAGGATCTCGCTGGCGGCATCACGCTGGGCATACTTCACGGCACGCCGATAGCTCGACGGGAAGAACAGCACCTGCTCGGTACCCATGAGTTGGGTGAGATCGTGGTAGAAATAGCCTGCCTCCTCGGCATCCTGAAGCACGAAAAGCAACTGTGAACGGCACTTAGAAGCCAGACTGGCAAACAGCATCGGGGCAGATGAGCCCAATAAACCCTCGAGGAAAATTTGCTTTTCAGAACATTTCCCCAACAGTTTCGCCAGCGCCGATACCTGCGGCAACTGGGCATATAATTTCTCTAATTCCTGTATATTCATCGCGAATCGGATGCAAAAATACAAAAAAATTTGGTATTTTACGCACTTATTCGTAACTTTGCACCATAATTCTGAAAAAAAGATGCATCAAAGCGATAGTATTGTCATCATTCCGACCTATAATGAGAAGGAAAACATCGAGAAGATTATCCGTGCGGTGTTTGCCTTAGAGAAGGTCTTCCATATACTTGTGATTGACGACGGCTCTCCCGACGGGACTGCTGCCATTGTGAAAGTTCTTATTGCCAATGAGTTCTCCGACCGGTTGTTTATCCTGGAGCGTTCAGGCAAGCTCGGACTGGGTACGGCCTATATCACAGGCTTCAAATGGGCACTGGAACGCAACTACGAGTATATCTTCGAGATGGATGCCGACTTCAGTCATGATCCCCACGACCTGCCGCGACTCTATGCGGCCTGTCATGATGAGGGTTACGACGTGGCTGTCGGCTCACGCTATGTGACGGGTGTGAATGTGGTGAACTGGCCTATCGGACGCGTGCTGATGAGCTATTTCGCTTCGAAATATGTCAGGATGATTACTGGCTTCCTGGTTCACGACACCACAGCGGGCTTCGTGTGCTACAAGCGTCGCGTGCTGAAGACCATCGAGCTCGACAAGATCCGCTTCAAGGGCTATGGTTTCCAGATCGAGATGAAATACACAGCCTATAAGATCGGTTTTAAGATCAAGGAGGTAAGTGTGATCTTCGTGAACCGCTGCGAAGGCACCAGCAAGATGTCGGGTGGCATCTTCGGTGAGGCATTCTTCGGTGTGATGCGACTCCGCTGGGACGGCTGGACGAGAAAATATCCAAAGATCAAGACAGAATAACATAAGAACAATAAAAGTGAAACTATTATTTAAGATACTATACATCATCTATCAGATCATCATAGGTCTGCCTGTACTGGTCTTCATTACCATCTTTACGGCGCTGGAGGTAGGCATAGGCACTACCTTTGGCAACGGCCACTTCTGGGGTTATTATCCAGGAAGATGGTGGGCCAAGATTATTGTGAGAACATTGTTGCTACCCATTAAGATTGAAGGGAAAGAGAACCTTGAGAAGGATCAGAGCTACGTGTTTGTGGCCAACCATCAGGGTATCTTCGACATCTTCGTAATCTACGGCTATCTGGGGCGCAACTTCAAATGGATGATGAAACATGAGTTGGGTAAGATTCCGTTTATCGGCTATGCCTGCAGGAAATCTCACCAGATCTTTGTTGACAAGCGTGGTCCGAAGAAGATTCAGCGGACCTATGAGCGTGCCCGCGAGATTCTGCAGGAGGGATATAGCGTGACGGTGTTCCCCGAGGGAGCCCGCTCGTTCACAGGACATATGGGTATCTTCAGGAAGGGTGCCTTCGCACTCGCCGACGAGCTGCAGCTGCCTGTAGTGCCACTAACCATCAACGGATCGTTTGACATCCTGCCACGTACGAAGGGATTTATCAATCTCATCAACTGGCACCCGCTGTCGCTGACCATCCATCAGCCCATCTACCCCATCGGACAAGGACCTGACAATGTGAGTGCCACAATGCGTCAGGCTTACGACTCCGTAATGTCGGGCTTAGAACCCAAGTACCAAGGTTATATAGAAAATCCAGACCAATGATTGCAAGAAATGTTATTCTGTTCCTTCTGCTGAACATCCTGCCGTTCCTGTACTTCTATCTCAGATATTTCAGGCATACGGATCTTTGGAAGCAGATATTGTGTTGGTTGCCCAGCATCGCGATGGTGATCTATACCATCTATCTGGCGATGGAGCCCAACTTTATCCCTAACAACGACCGTATCTATATCCTATACACCTACCTGATGCTGTTAGGACTGGTGATCGTGCCGATATGGGTGTTCCTGCTCAGTTCGCTGATAGGCAGAGGCTGCTCCGCACTCGTCAGGAAATACAACGTGAAGCGACAATCGAAGCCGCGCAGGAACTATGGAAACTTTGTCGGCATACTGCTCATCCCCGTCATCTGGTTTATCCTGCTCTGGGGCGCCTTCCCAGGCTTCAACAAGTTTGAGGTGAATCACACGGAGTATGTATCTGCAGAACTTCCTGAGGCCTTCGACGGCTATCGGATCGTGGTGTTCTCAGATGCCCATGTAGGTAGTTACCAGCAGCGTAACACCTATGTACTGCAGGAGGCCATCGACAGCATCAACGCCCAGCATCCGGATATGATCATCTTCGCTGGCGACCTGCTGAACATCCAACCAGCAGACCTCTATCCCCACAAGAACACTCTGAGCAAACTGAAGGCCACAGACGGCGTCTTCTCTGTGCTCGGCAATCATGACTATGCGGAATATCTGGGCTGCAGCGAGGCCATCAAGGCGGCAAATTGCAAGGAGACCATCAGTCTGGAGAAGCAGTTGGGTTGGACACTGCTAAACAATGAGAGTCAGATTCTCACCCGCGACAAGGACCATATCGTGCTTGCAGGTATGGAGAACGACGGCGACGGTAAGCACTTCCCCCAGAAAGGTGATATCAAAAAGACACTGGCACAGGCTACCGACAGCGATTTCATCCTGTTGATAGAGCATGACCCCTCTTCATGGAGGCGCAAGATTGTGCCTGACGGAAGAGCCCAACTCACCATCAGCGGTCATACCCACGCCATGCAGTTCAACATTTTCGGGTGGTGCCCGATGGCGCTGACGGGCAAGGAGTTCTGGGGCTGGTATGAGGAAGGCCGACAGAAGCTGTTTGTATCGGCTGGTCTGGGTGGTCTGATACCCTTCCGCTTCGGAGCTACGGGTGAGATCGTGGTGCTGACGCTGAAAAAACAATAGCATATGTTTCATCAATAACTTAAAACCAAGTGATTATGAGAAAGAGTGTTTTTAAACTGGCCATGGTTGTTATGGCACTGTTCGTTTCTACAGCCTGTTTCGCTCAGACAGGCAAGGTGAACAACTTCCGCATCAAGCGCGGTACAAACATCAGCCACTGGCTCTCGCAGTCAGAGCAACGTGGTGAGGCGCGTCGCCTGCATATCCAGGAGGACGATTTCGACCGTCTGGAGGATCTGGGCTTCGACTTCGTGCGCATTCCCATCGACGAGGTGCAGTTCTGGGACGAGAAAGGCAACAAGCTGCCTGAGGCTTGGCAACTGCTGAACAACGCACTCGACTGGAGCCGCAAGCACAACCTGCGTGTCATCGTGGATCTGCACATCATCCGCTCTCACTATTTCAATGCAGTGAACGAGAGCGACAAAGCTGCTAACACGCTGTTTACCTCAGAGAAGTCACAGCAGGATCTGATCAACCTCTGGCGCCAGCTCTCAGCTTTCCTGAAGGATCGCAGCTGCGACTGGGTGGCCTATGAGTTTATGAACGAGCCTGTAGCCCCCGAGCATGAGCAGTGGAACAAGCTGGTGGCAAAGGTACACAAGGCCCTGCGCGAACTGGAGCCTCAGCGCACACTCGTGATTGGTTCAAACCTGTGGCAGGGTCACCAGACCATGAAATATCTGAAAGTGCCCGAGGGCGACAAGAACATCGTGCTCTCTTTCCATTACTACAACCCGATGCTGCTCACCCACTACGGTGCCTGGTGGTCACCTCTGTGTGCTGCCTATAAGGGCAAGATCCACTATCCTGGCGTATTGGTTTCTAAGGAAGACTTTGATGCTGCCCCCGCAGAGATCAAGGCTGAACTGAAGCCCTATACAGAGGAAGTATGGAACATCGACAAGATTCGCGAGCAGTTCAAGGATGCCATCGAGGCTGCGAAGAAATACGACCTGCAGCTGTTCTGCGGTGAGTGGGGCGTGTATGAGCCTGTGGATCGTGAGTTGGCCTACAACTGGTATCGCGACGTACTGACTGTCTTCGATGAGTTCAACATCGCCTGGACCACATGGTGCTACGATGCTGACTTCGGCTTCTGGGATCAGCAGCGCCACTGCTACAAAGACTATCCTCTGGTAGAGCTCCTGATGTCAGGCAAGCCGCTGGAGAAGAAATAAAAACGAAGCTATAGATTCCCGGCGAGGAATTTACGGCACACTTCTACGGGAAGACCACGACGACGGGCATAGTCTCGCAACTGGTCTTCCCCTATTTTTCCCAAGTTGAAATAACGGGTCTCAGGGTGAGCCAGCATCAGTCCGCTGACACTGGCATGGGGCTTCATGGCGCCACTCTCGGTCAGTCGGATACCGATCTGTTTCATATCCAGCAGATCATCCAGCACGAAGTTCAGACTGGTATCTGGCAACGAGGGATAGCCCACCGCAGGACGGATGCCCTGAAACTTCTCTACCAGCATATCCGCAATCGAGAGCTTTTCATCAGGCACATAGCCCCAGAGATGCTTGCGTACCTGTTCATGCAACACTTCTGCAGCAGCCTCTGCCAAGCGATCAGCCAGCAACTGTGCCATCATCTTCTGATAGGCATCAGAGGCAAAGTCAGTCTCCAGCCCCATATCCACAGAAGTGGCAAAAAGGCCAATCTTTGAGGCTAATGATGAAGAGTCAGCAGACGCTAAAGGTGCAACATAATCCGCCAAAGAACGATAGCCGCTTCCCACCTCCTGTTGACGAAGCATCGGGATGCGCTTGTTGCCACTGACGATGATGTCATCACCATCGCTATAGGCCTCAAGCAATAGGAAAAGGGCATGTGCCTGATATTTCCCTTCCAACGTATCGAGAAAAGCTTCTGCCTCCTTTTGCAAGCGCTCTTTCTCCGACGGGTCTTTTACCTGCCAGGCAAAGAAGAAGTAAGGCCAGTTGATGTAGGGCCGTAGTTGGGAAATATCGTAAGTCTGTGTCATCTGAAAGCTACTGATTGGCCAATGTAATTGGTGTCCACCCTACCCTGCTGATAGACGGTGTGACCATTACAGAGAGTGCGCTCTACACGCCACAGGTACATGTGACCTTCCATCGGACTCCATCCGCATTTGCTCTGAATCACATCTTTGGTCACCGTCCATCCTGTATCTGGGCGCACCAACACGATATCGGCCTGATAGCCCTCGCGCAGGAAACCACGACGGTTGACCTCGAAGAGACGGGCTGGATTGTGGCACATCAGCTCCACCAGACGTTCGATGGAGAGCACACCCTGATCCACGAGTTCGAGCATCGTCACCAACGAGAACTGTATCATCGGCATCCCACTGGCTGAGAAAGGAGATGAGGCGCATGATCCGTACCGATCACACGGATGCGTCCATCGTTGAGTGCCTCACGCAAGGCATCACGATCATGCAGCGTCTTAATGGCTGGATTGCACTTGATACGTGTACCCAAGGCCGCATAGTCACGATCATAGAAATAGAGATGTGATACGGTGGCCTCAGCAGTGATAGCAGGATCATCAGGAGAGATCAACTCCAGCTCATGAGCCGTGGTGAGATGAGCCACATGCAATCTGGCATGATGTTTCTTTGCCAGTTCTACTGCCAGACGTGTACTCTCATAACAGGCTTCCTCGCTACGGATCTCAGGATGATGCGTCACCTTCGGATCATCGCCATATTTTCGAATAGCCTCCGCCATGTTACGATTGATGATATCGGTATCTTCGCAGTGCGTCATGATGGGGAGCTTGGAGGAGGCAAAGATCGTATCAAGCGCTTCCCTGCGATCCACCAACATGTTGCCAGTAGAGCTTCCCATAAACAGCTTCACACCAGGAATACGATGCACGTCGAGTGCTGATAGCAGGGCGGCATTATCATTGGTAGCGCCGAAGAAGAACGAGTAGTTCACATGACTCTTCTGTGCTGCGAGTGCGAATTTCTCATCCAGCGCCTCAAGGGTGGTGGTCTGCGGCACCGTGTTGGGCTTTGCCGTCAGACCAGGCTCACGGAAATGCACATGATCGTCGATGATGCCTGGCAATACAAAACAGCCCGAAGCATCTATGACCTCATCATAGGATGCTTCGGGTGTATGGGGTTCTGTGAAAATCTGAACAATCTGGGAATCCTCTATCAGGATGGAGCCCTCGAACAACCTCCCTTCGTTGACCAGCGTTCCGCCTTTAATCAGCGTTCTCATTTCTGCGGCATGTTGAGGGAAGGAGCAGCCATCGAGTCGGCTACCTGTGGCAGCGTGTCGGGTACTACCTGAGTGGGAGCAGCTGTCTGAGGCGTATCGTCCACCAGACCGTTCTGACGGGCCTGAATCTCATTGGCCGTCTGATAGTACTGCTTCACGTATGGATCCTCCTTGAACTTCTTGGTAGCCTTGCTCATGATATCTTCAATCTGAGGTGTCAGCACTGGGTAAGGATAACCGCTGGTCATCATCATGAAGACACCTGGACCCAGCACGTTGTCAAAGTTGTCAACGATGAAGTTGGTCACCAGACTATCCTCCTGCTGAGCCAGACGAGCAGCCTCAACTGTCAATGTGCGGTTGATGACATCTTCATCAATACCGTCGAGCAGCATCTGACTCTGCTTATGTGACAGCTCATTCATCTCGTTGCCGAGCTGGTCGTGACGATTGATGAACTGATACAGTTTATCATTTAACGGAGTACCGCTGACACTGCGACCTGTATTGTCGATGTGGATCTCAATCTCACCTTTCTCCACAACAACTGGCATCGCAAGCGACTCATCATCCATATAAAGATTTGCCAGCTTCACAGTGTCCAGCAGACCTGCGAAGCGGAATTTGCCATGCACCACATCACAGGAGTCCATACTCTTCAGTTCCTGATCCTTAATCGTTTTCAGATAGAGCTTACTTCCATCAAGCGACGACACAGAAGAGGAGCCTTGTATCGAATAGGACTCAGCACACGATGCGAGTGTGGCCATAATGACTAATGCATACAAAATCTTGTTCATATCATATACCTTTCGTGGCGCAAAAATACAACGATATATTGAAGTAAAAAAAAAAATTTGCGCATTTTAAAACATTTGCGCAAACTTTTATAGTTTTTTTGCCTCTTTTTCCAATTCGTGACTCAATCTGTGGGTAGTATAGAGCTGAAGAATGGCTGCAATCAACAAGGTGATCACCCATTTATTATATACATATTCCATATAGGTGATATGACTAAGACCTAAGAAATTGCCCTTATTTGCAAGCATCAGCAAACCGGAAAACAGGAAAAGCACATCGCTTAGCAACTGAATCCTGCGCAGGCGGCGGATCACGAAGTTGGCTCCCTCGTAGCGCTGGAGCATCTGCATCGATGCAAAGCCTAAGGCACCGACAGAGAACACATAGGCAGCACACTCCCATGCCAGCACACTCGTACCAGCACCAATCACCATCAACAGGGCACCCAGCAGGAATACAACTGTCTGAACCTTATTCAGCTGTTTCATTCTTCTTTTGTATAGGGTTTTCTACTTCGCCATCATCGCTCAGTACGAAAATGTCTTCATCATCGGCCTTCATGAAATAACGCTCACGGGCTATCTTCTCCATCGCCTTTGGATCTCTGTCCAACTCACGGATACGAGCCTGGTCACGACGGTTGTCTGCATTATACTTCTCCGTCTCTTCCTTGAGCTCACTGATGCGCTGCATGTTCTTGAAATGACTCCAGAAGCTGTTCTCATCGAGGAAGCCGACGATGGCAACCCCCGCAATCGTAACGATGGCATACTTGAAGAACAAAGAATGCCACACCCGCAACAAGAAAGCCTTTACACGATTCAAACCTTTCATATATTCGTAATTTGTCTGCAAAGATACAAAATTCTCTTAATTCATAATTCTTAATTCCCAACTTTTTTGTATCTTTGCCAAAAATTTATACCGTCCGATTACCTTCGACACCGTCGTAGGTCAGGCGGCGCTGACCACCACGCTGAAGAATGCCGTAAAAAGCGGAAAGCTGGCACACGCCTACCTCTTCTGTGGTCCGCGAGGCGTGGGAAAAACCACCTGTGCACGTATCTTTGCCAAAGCCATCAATTGTCAGAACCCGACAGCAGAGGGCGAGGCCTGTAACGAATGTGAGAGCTGTCAGTCGTTCAATGAGCAGCGCTCGCTGAACATCTTCGAGCTTGATGCCGCCTCGAACAACTCGGTGGAGCACATCAAGACCCTGATGGAGCAGACACGCATCCCGCCGCAGCTTGGCAGATACAAAGTGTTTATCATCGACGAGGTGCACATGCTCTCTACAGCAGCCTTCAACGCCTTCCTGAAGACGTTGGAAGAGCCCCCTGCACACGTGATCTTCATCCTGGCCACCACCGAGAAGCACAAGATCCTGCCAACCATCCTCAGCCGTTGTCAAATCTACGACTTCGAGCGCATGACCATCCGCAACACGGTGAATCACCTGAAGCAGGTAGCCGAGAAGGAAGGTATCACCTACGAGGAGCAGGCCCTGGCTGTGATAGCGGAAAAGGCCGATGGCGGTATGCGTGATGCCCTCTCCATCTTCGATCAGGCCGCTTCGTTCTGTCAGGGTAATATCACCTACGAGAAAGTGATCGAGGATCTGAACGTGCTCGATGCCGAGAACTATTTCCAGATCATCGACCTCTCTATTAATAATAAGGTGAGCGACATCATGCTGCTGTTGAACAATGTCATCAACAAGGGATTCGACGGTGGCCTGCTGATTCAGGGACTCGCCAAACACGTGCGCAACGTGCTGATGGCAAAGGATCCGCAGACACTCCCTCTGTTGGAGGTGAGCGATCAGCAGCGACAGCGCTACCAGGATCAGGCCAAGCGCTGTGAGACGCGCTTCCTCTACCAGGCTTTGAAGAAGATGAACCAGTGCGATATCAACTATCGCCAGTCGAGCAACAAGCGCCTGTTGGTGGAGCTGACACTCATTGAGATTGCCCAGATCACCCAACCCAACGAGGAAGGCGACAGCGCGGGGCGTAGCCCCAGAAGATTAAAATCCCTGTTTAAGCATCTGATGCGACAGGCTCAGCCCAAGACAGCGGCCCCACAGGTAGCCGCGGCTAAGCCTGTTGCCTCTACCCCAGCGAGTACACCTGTCGATGCCGCTAAGCCCAGCATCCCCAGTAGTCCTTCTGTCACCAGCCAGCCCAGCGAACCCAAGAAGGGCGTCAAGCTTGGCGGCATCGGCTTCTCTTGGAACAACCTGAAGGGACAAGGGAAACCGTCGAAGATCAACATCATTCCCGGCACCGTATCATCGGCCATCCTCCAACAGAAGGATGCCCAGTTCTCTCAAGAGGATCTCGAGCTGCAGTGGATGGCGATGTGCAACCGCATGCCACAGGAACTCAGCGGCATCGCCACCCGCATGAAGAACATGAATCCTACCATCGTTGAAGTGCCAAAGATCGAAGTAAAGGTTGACAATGCACTCATCAAGCAGGAGATGGAGGACTTTAAGGGGCGTATTGTCAGCACCCTCAGAAACAGCCTTCAGAACGAGAACATCACCCTGGAGATCCGTATTGCAGAACAAAAGGAGAAGGTAAGGGTGCTCACGCGTCGCGAGCAGTTCGAAAAGCTGACAAAAGAAAATCCTGCCATAGACAAGCTACGGCAGGTATTCAATCTTGAATTAGCTTAAGGGCGCTTGGCCCTTCAGCTTATTCACCGATAAGCCTCTTGATGGTTTCTATGCAGGCATCGCTGCTGACAGGCTTTGCCAGGAAGTCGATGCAGCCAGCCTCCTCAGCCAGCTGTCGATCACTGTCGAAAGCGTTAGCCGTCAGGGCGACGATAGGCAGGTCGGGATGCTTCTCCTTGATTGCCGCTGTTGCCTGCAGGCCATCCATCACAGGCATCTTAATGTCCATGAGCACGAGATCGTAAGCGTTCTTTTCCACCAACTCCACTGCCTCCTGGCCATTCTTTGCCCTTTCATACTGATAGTTCTTCTTCAAGATGTACGACATCAAGATGTAGTTACTGTCATTGTCTTCTGCAATTAGAATCTTTTTCATATCTCGAATATTTAGTTTTTCTTCCAAAGCTTGGTCATATCCTCCAGCGTCTTACCCTTTGTCTCAGGCACCAGACGCCATACGAACAGGGCTGCGATGATGCAGATCACACCATAGAGTCCGTAGGTGAACCAGTGGCCGAAGTCGTCACCCTCTGTCAGGTGCATGTTGAACATCGGCACAAACGAGCTGGAAACGATGAAGTTGCTGATCCACTGGAAAGCCACAGCGATAGCCACAGCGGCACCACGGATCGTGTTGGGGAATATCTCTGCAATGAGCACCCAGGTGATGGGACCCCATGAGAACATAAACGAGGCAGAGTAGATCAGCAGCGAGGCTGCTGTCACCATCTCCATACTAGCATTTCCGAAGGTTACTGCCACACCAAAGGCGCCTAATGCCATACCCAGCGAACCGCTGATCAGCAATGGCTTTCTGCCCCATTTCTCAACCGTAAACACTGCCACTAGCGTGAACGAGATATTCACCACACCCATGAATACTGTCAGCATCATCGGATCGTCCATACCCATATCACCAAAGATACGTGGAGCGTAGTACAGCACTGCGTTGATACCCACAGCCTGCTGGAACACGCTGAGCATGATACCCACGAAGATACACAGGGCACCATAGGTCATCAGCTTCTCCGTCTTCACCACCATCGTCTCCTTGATATCCTGCAGAATCTGAGCAGCCTTGCCTGAGCCGTTGATCTTCGCCAGGATACGCTCTGCCTTCTGATCCTGTCCGATGCTCACAAGGTAACGTGGTGTCTCAGGTACGAAGCAGATCAGCAGGGCAAAGAGTCCTGCAGGCACAGCCTCACTACCGAACATATAACGCCAACCTGTCGTCACCGTCCATTGTGCGGCAGGATTGATGGCGGCTAAGCCCTTACCCATCTCCTCCACCAGCGGCTGGATATGATCGCCCAGGATAAAGAAGTTCACGAAGTAAACCACCAACTGACCGAAAATGATGGCAAACTGGTTCCAGCTCACGAGCATACCACGAATGTTCGAGGGAGCCACCTCACCAATATACATCGGACAAATTGCCGAGGCCAGACCTACGCCTACACCACCAATCACACGGTAGATGTTAAACATGATCAGCAGCGAATAGGTTGGCTTACCATACTCGAAGAACAGGAATTCAGGATCCATAGAACCAAGGGCTGAAATAAAGAACAGCAAACCAGCAACGATGAGTGACTTCTTACGACCCAGGTTCGTGGCCAGAAAACCCGAAATGGCCGAACCGATGATACAGCCTATCAGGGCACTCGAGGACGTGAACCCATGCCACAAATCAGAATATTCGAAATCACCCGCTTCCATAAAGAAAGCCTGAAGTCCCTTTTCTGCTCCGGAAATGACCGCTGTGTCATAACCGAACAGAAGGCCACCAAGTACGGCAACCAGCACGATTGTAAAGAGGTAACTTTTGCTACCGTTTTGATTCTGTTCCATGTTGATAATCTTAATAAGTTACAAAATTACATCAAATAATTGAAAATAATTTGCTTTACTCAAACTTTTAATGTAATTTTGCATTTGATACCCATTTTCTAATTTAAAACTTAACAAACAACATGAAGAAAATCTTTATTGCACTAACACTGCTCGTAGCAGGTGCTTCGTCAGCACTCGCTCAGTGGGGGCGCCCCGTTGATTATGCAGCAGGCCCCGGTTTGAAGGATGCCTACAAGGACTATTTCACCATCGGTGTCGCTGTGAACAAGGCCAACGTGTCAGAACCCGCTCAGATGGAGCTTATCAAGAAGCAGTTCAACAGCGTCACCGCTGAGAACGCTTGGAAACCAGGCGAGATTCATCCCGCAGAGGGCGTCTGGAATTTCGGTCTGGCCGACAGCATCGCCAACTTCTGTCGTGAGAACGGCATCAAGATGCGTGGTCACTGCCTCTGCTGGCACTCTCAGTTTGCCGACTGGATGTTTACCGACAAGAAAGGCAAGGAAGTGAAGAAGGAAGTGTTCTACCAGCGTCTGCGCGATCATATCCACACGGTGGTAAACCGTTATAAGGATGTGGTATATGCCTGGGACGTGGTGAACGAAGCCATCAACGACGACAACATGATGCGCTATCGTCCAGGTGAAACCCCGAGTCCTTATCGCCAGAGCCGTCACTTCAAGCTCTGTGGCGACGAGTTCATCGCCAAGGCTTTCGAGTTTGCCCGTGAGGCCGATCCCACCGGTGTACTGATCTACAACGACTACAGCACCGTTGATCCCGGCAAGCGCGAGCGTATATATAATATGGTAAAGAAGATGAAGGATGCAGGTGTGCCCATCGACGGTATCGGCATGCAGGGTCACTACAACATCTACTTCCCCGATGAGGAGCAGCTCGACAAGACCATCAGCCGTTTCAGCGAGATCGTTAATACGATCCACATCACTGAGCTCGACCTCCGCACCAACACGGAGAGTGGTGGTCAGCTGATGTTCTCTCGTGGCGAGGCTAAGCCACAGGCTCCCTACATCCAGACACTGCAGGAAGACCAGTACAACCGTTTGTTCCGTATCTTCAGAAAGCACAAGGACGTCATCAAGAACGTCACCTTCTGGAACCTCAGCGATAAGGACTCTTGGCTCGGTGTGAACAACCACCCGCTGCCTTTCGACGAGAACTTCAAGGCTAAGCGTTCACTCGCCGTGATCCGTGACTTCGACGTGAAAGCCGACAACTATGTTCCCAAGAACGACTGGGTACCCAACCCCATGAACCAGCCCGGACAGGAGTATCCTCAGGTAAACAGCGAGGGTTATGCCCGCTTCCGCATCGAGGCGCCCGATGCTAAGTCAGTCATCGTCAGCCTCGGCTTAGGCGGACGTGGCGGCACCGTGCTCCGTAAGGATAAGGATGGCGTATGGGTAGGCACCACCGAGGGTCCGATGGATCCCGGCTTCCATTACTATCACCTCACCATCGACGGTGGCGTGTTCAACGATCCCGGCACCCACAACTACTTCGGCTCATGCCGTTGGGAGTATGCAGAGCGCACCGACATCCCTCATGGCACCATGCAGAAAGTACTCTTCTACTCAAAGAGTCTGGGCAAGATGCAGGAGGCTACCGTTTACCTGCCTTACGGCTACGGTAAGGTGGTAAAAGGCAAGCAGGAGCGCTACCCCGTGCTCTATCTGCAGCACGGTTGGGGTGAGAACGAGACCAGCTGGCCCGTACAAGGTAAGGCAGGCCTCATCATGGACAACCTGATCAACGACGGTAAGATCAAGCCCTTCATCATCGTGATGGCTTACGGTCTGACCAACAACATCAAGTTCGGCACCATCGGCCAGTTCACCGCCAAGGAGTTTGAAGCAGTGCTCGTGGATGAGCTCATTCCCTTCATCGATCAGAACTACCTGACCAAGGCCGACAAGTGGAACCGTGCGATGGCAGGACTGTCGATGGGTGGTGTGGAAACCAAACTCATCACCCTGCGTCGTCCAGAGGTATTCGGTTACTGGGGCCTGCTCTCTGGTGGCATGTATATGCCTGAGGAGATTAAGGATCCTAAGTGCGTGAAGTACATCTTCGAAGGCTGTGGCGACAAGGAGAATCCTGAGGGCATCAACAAGAGCGTTGAGGCGCTGAAAGCCGCAGGCTTCAATGCCGAGGGTCTGATCTCAGAGGGTACAGCCCATGAGTTCCTCACCTGGCGCCGTTGCCTCCAGAAGATGGCCCAGAGCCTGTTTAAATAAGATTTTGTTCAGTGAAGTGATATTTGAACAACCCCACAATAAAACCCTCGCTCATCCAAAAGCGAGGGTTTATTGTTTGTCATCCCGAAAGGCTACCATTTGTCATCTCGACTAAGCGCGCTCGAGCTCTGCTCGCTTGCTACCAAAGGGACGCAAGAAGCGCATGGAGAGATCTCATGAGACCTCTCGACTACGCTCAAGGTGACAAGACTACGCTAAAGCTTTGCCTTTGGCGTAGTCTTTTGTATTCATCTCGTAGATCAGGTAGAACCACACGATGGTGGTGGGTAAGGCCTTGAGGGCATAGGGATGGATGATCTGCTTCCAGATGAATCGGGGGAAGAGGATGTCGCTGGTGCAGAGAGTGGTGAAGACAAAGGCGTAGATGAGCAACGCCAGCTCCCAGCGGTTGCGCTGCCAGGGCATCGTGGTGTACCAGATGACAAAGCCTGTCATGGGGGCGATATAGCCATAGCTCTCCGTGCCGGTGGAGAACAGGGTGACGAACATGGTGACGGAGGCGAGCATGGCATAGCGGAAGGCCTGATGACGGTACTGGCTGAGGCGGCGATAGGGCGACAGGAACAGCAGAACACCTGGAATGATGAGCCACAGGTCGCTATATTCCATGTTGCCGGAGATCTTGCGGGGCATGCCTAACAGCGAGGTGTTGGTGGTGTTGAACGTCTCTGCCAGATTCTGGGCATTCTTGGCTACAAGCGACTCGTACCAGCCGTAGTATTGCTGGACAACGTACTCTGGACTGCTGATGAGCATGGGGGCCACGAAGAACAAGGCGGCCCAGCCGAGACAGGCCAAGATGAACTTCTTTTTATCTTCAATAAAGAAGAAAAAGGCGAAGCCCATGACGCCATAGAGCTTGATAAACATGGTGAGGATGATGAAGAAAGCGGCCCAGACGGGCTGTTTCTTCTCCACACAGGCGAAGATGAGCAGATAGCAGGCGGCCATGGCCAGATCGAACTGCTCGACAAAGAGCGGGGTGAGCACCTCGTGGGCACAAAACCAGAACATAAACACTTTCTGCCAGTGCTGCAGGGGCATATAGCGCACAGCAACATAGAAGGTGGCTACCAGAAAGCACTCCCAGAAGAGCATGCCCCACGTGTCAGGCAACAGGGCAAACGGGGCGATGACGTAGGAGAAGATGACGCCATAGTGGTTGCAGTCGCCTTTCAGGTAGTCGTAGAACTCATAGAGGGGCAGCTGGTGGATGGTGTTCCAGAATACGGACTTGTAGATCTGGTAGGTGTAGTTGGGCTTTGACCACTTCAGCAGGCCCACAATAATGGGTATGAGGGTATAGAGGACGGTGAGGGTGCGCCAGTCGCGCCAAAAGGGTTTTGCAAAAATGACCTCGATTTTTTCTCTCATAAGTAATGTTTGTTCTTTCATGATGATCTGTTAGGATGTTTTTTACGGTATTCCCACAGCTCAACGGAGTTGACGATGTTCTGCCAAAGCACATAGCAGCCGGCACCGACCGACGCCATGGGATTAAGATAGGTATAGGCCACCCAGATGGAGAGGGCGGTATTTTTCTGGAAGGAGGCCTGGCCGGAGTTGATCTCATCGCCCAGATGGCGCCCCACGCTGCGACCGATCAGGAAGAGCGCGAAGCAGAGGATCAGGCTGAGCAGGGCGATCATGAGTATCAACGGGAGACCGGCATCGCTGTGGACGATATTACGGATGGTGACGCCTGAGGTGACACTGAGCTGACCAGCCCAGAGATAGAACGACAGGTCGGGGATGGAGACGATCTTCTGACACAGGCGCTTGGCGTAATGCTGCATAAACCAGCCTAAGAGCAACGGCAGCACGAGGACCGCTGCCAGCTTCTGAAGGATGATGAGGAAGGCACTCCAGAAATTGAGACCTGCCCCTCGCTCCAGCAAGGGGAACACGGCTGGGATCATGAGGGCGGAGGCAAAGGACGAGAGCACGACAAAGGCCGTCATGGTGTTGATATTTCCTCCAATCTTCGCCGTTACCACTGGGGCTGCAGTGGCGGCAGGACCGATGATACAGGTGAGCACACTCTCCCACAGGATCTTCTGCCAGAGGTTGGCCTCGACACAGAAGATGAGCCACACATTGAGCGCCACGAGCACCAGCTGCGTGAGCAGCACACCGAATTGCCAACGGTGGGGGCGCATCTGGTAGAAATCGACGCGACAGAAGGTGGAGAAAAGGGTGCAGAACACCATCATCGGGAAGATGGTGTCGATGATGGGACCGAGGGTGTTGCCTGCCTCATCGAGCAGCGGCACCCAGTAGAAAAGCAGATAGACGATAGAACCCGTAGCGATGGCTACAGGCAGGGTCCAGTCTTTCAAAAATTGCTTGATACTCATCATTCCGCTGCAAAATTACAAATAATATTTGGTTTTTCACACACTTTTTAGTAATTTTGCACCCAATTATGAGTGTAACGGAATTTATCCATCAAGATACAAGCGAAAGACGCTTCTCTTTCGAGGTGCTCCCCCCACTGAAGGGGACGGGCACTGACAAGTTGTTTGCAGACATTGACAAACTGCGGGAGTTCAACCCGGCATACATCAACATCACGACGCACCACTCGGAGTTTGTGTATCGTGAACTGGAGAACGGACAGTTCGAGCGCCAGCGCATCCGTCGCCGTCCTGGGACGGTGGCCATTGCCGCCGCCATCCAGCAGCGTTATAACATCCCCGTGCAGCCCCATGTGATCTGTAGCGGTGCCACCATTGAGGATATCGAGTATGAGCTGCTCGACCTGCAGTTTCTGGGCATCAGCGACCTGTTGCTGCTGCGTGGCGACAAGGCGAAGGAGGACAGCCGCTTTGTGCCGACACCGGGTGGGCATGCGCACACCACCGACCTGATGAGGCAGGTGAAGCATTTCAACGAGGGATTCTTTGCCGACGGCACGCCCATCAAGCGACCGGGCAGGAAGTTCGACTACGGCGTGGCCTGCTATCCCGAGAAGCATGAGGAGGCGCCTAATCTGGAGATGGATATGCAGTACCTGAAAGAGAAACAGGTTCTGGGGGCGCAATATGCCGTCACCCAGTTGTTCTTTGATAATGAGAAATACTTCCTGTTTGTGGAGAAGGCCCGCAAGATGGGGATCACCATTCCCATCATCCCCGGCATCAAGCCGATGGCGAAGCTGAGTCAGTTGACGGTGGTGCCCAAGACCTTCCACTGCGACATTCCCGAGCCCCTGGCGCGTGAGATCGTGAAGTGTAAGAGCGACGAGGATGCCCGCCAGCTGGGTATTGAGTGGACCACTGAGCAATGCCGCGAGCTGTATCAGCACGGCGTACAGAATATTCATTTCTACACGGTATCGGCTGTGGATTCAGTAGCAGCCGTTGCCCAGAAACTGCTTTGAGGCAATGACATTCAGTGAGGTGATCGGACAGCAGGAGGTCGAGCAGCGACTGGTGAAGATGGCAGAGGAGAACCATCTGCCGCACGCCATCATGCTCTGCGGACCGAACGGCAGCGGAAAGTTTGCCCTGGCCACCGCCTTTGCCTGCTATCTGCTGGACGACGGGAAACCCTCGTCGAAGGCGATGCTGGAGAAGCTGGAGCATCCTGACCTGCACTTCACCTACCCCACCATCAAACTGCCCTCGATGAGTGCCGACCACAAGCCTGTGAGCGATGACTTTGCACGCGAGTGGCACGAGTTGCTGATGCAGGGTCCCTACTTCACGATGGAGGCCTGGATGGAGGCGATGGGGGGCGAGAACCAGCAGGCGATCATCACCGCTGGAGAGAGCGACGACCTGGTGAAGAAACTGAGTCTGAAGTCGAGTCAGGGCGGCTATAAGGTGAGTGTAATCTGGCTACCTGAGCGCATGAACATCGAATGTGCCAACAAGCTGCTGAAGCTCATTGAGGAGCCACCGATGCAGACAGTGTTCATCATGGTATGCGAGGAGCCCGACAAGCTGTTGGAGACCATCCGTAGCCGCGTGCAGCGCATCGACGTGAAGCGGATTGCCGAAGCGGATATCCAAGAGGCGCTCGTCACCCGTCGGGGTATCGATGCGGAGATGGCCCACCGTATCAGCCGACTGGCTAACGGCAATTGGCTGAAGGCGCTGGAGGAGTTGCAGGTGGGTTCGGAAAACGAACTCTTCCTCGATATGTATATCATGCTGATGCGACTGGGCTATCAGCGAAAGATCAAGGACCTGCGCAAGTGGAGCGAACAGATGGCTGGTATGGGGCGTGAGAAACAGAAACGCTGGCTCACCTACTTCCTCAGGATGACCAGAGAGAACTTCATGTATAACTTCCAGGAGCAGGAGCTGGTGTATATGACGCAGAAGGAGGAGGACTTTGCCAAGAACTTCGCCCGATTCGTGAACGAGAAGAACATCCTGCAGATGAACGATCTGGCCAACCTGTGCATCCGGGATATCGGACAGAATGCCAATGCCAAGATCGTATTCTTCGACTTCGCCTTGCAGATGATTGTGTTGCTGTTGCAAAAATGAGATAATTAGAAATTGAGTAATTGAGATAGATATGACTGAAAAGACAAAAGAATTGCCCATCAAGGTAGGTTGTGACCGAGGCTTATGCCATCAGGCTGTAGGCCGACAGGATCGACAGCTCAACACCTACGACTGGCTGGCTGACGTGCCTGGCAATCAGGACACGACGGATCTGGTGGAGGTACAGTTCAAGCATACCCGCAAGGGATATTACCATAATGTGAACAACCTGGAACTGAAGAAAGGCGACATTGTGGCTGTGGAGGCCAGTCCTGGTCATGATATCGGTGTGGTGACACTCACCGGACGACTGGTGAAGCTGCAAGTGAAGAAGGCCAACCTGAAATCGGCCGACGACATCAAGCGCATCTACCGCATCGCTCGACCTACGGATATGGACAAGTTCCGTGAGGCGAAAGCCAGGGAGCATGCCACGATGATTGAGAGTCGCCAGATAGCCAAGGGTCTCGGGCTCGATATGAAGATCGGCGACGTGGAGTATCAGGGTGATGGCAACAAGGCCATCTTCTACTATATCGCTGATGAGCGTGTGGACTTCCGCCAGCTGATCAAGGATCTGGCTGCTGCCTTCCACGTGCGTATTGAGATGAAACAGATCGGGGCCCGTCAGGAGGCTGGACGCATCGGTGGTACGGGTCCTTGTGGACGTGAGCTCTGCTGTGCCACCTGGATGAAGAACTTCACGACCGTAAGCACCAACGCTGCCCGTTTCCAGGATATCTCGCTCAACCCCCAGAAGCTGGCTGGTATGTGTGCCAAGCTGAAGTGCTGTATGAACTACGAGGTGGATAACTACATAGAGGCCGGCAAGCGCCTGCCTGGCAGGGATATCATCCTGCAGACCATGGATGCCGACTACCATCTGTTTAAGTCGGATATCCTGGCGGGACTCGTGACCTACTCTACGGACAAGAACATCGCAGCCAATCTGGAGACGATTACTGCTGAGCGCGCCAAGGAGGTGATCGAGATGAACCGTCGGGGCGAGAAGCCTGAATCGCTGCAGGAGGACGGCAGCAAGAAGGCAGAGGTGAAGCATCATGTGGATCTGGCTGCTGGCGATATCAGCCGCTTCGACCGCACCAAGAAGAAAAAGAAGAAGAAAAACAATAACCGACCCAACAACCAGAAGAAGGAAGGCAAAGGTGATAACCATGCGGAATAAGCAGCTTCTGACCATCCTGACCTTGGCGGTGGCAGCTATCTTTGCGGGCTGCGACAGCAAGACGGTTTACAGCCATTACGAGCATACGCCGCAGGAGGGTTGGGAAAGGATCGACACGCTCTTCTTTGAGGTGCCGCCAGTGAAGGTGGCAGGCATCTATCAGGAGGAGATCGGCATCCGCACGGATATCGGTTTCCCCTTCCAGTCGCTGGCCCTGAATGTGGAACAGGACGTGCTGCCACAAGGTGAGCATTACCAGACCATCAAGAACTGCGTGCTGTATGACGAGACGGGTAAGGAGCGCGGCAGCGGCATCAGCCGTTTCCAGACGGTGTTTTACCTTACCGATGTAAAACTGAACGAAGGCGATTCGATGCGCATCTGCATCACGCATAACATGCGACGCGAGATGATGTCGGGCGTTTCCGACATCGGCATCATCCTGACAAGGAAATAACAGAATCTTTCTGAAACTCAGGGACGAAGCATATTCCTGCTGGCATCAATGCGCAGGAAGATGAACAACAGGAATGTGAATCCCCACAACGAAGAACCGCCATAGCTGAAGAACGGCAGCGGGATACCAATCACTGGCGTCAGACCTAACACCATGCCCACATTGATGAAGACGTGGAATAGGAAGATGCTCAAGACACAATAGCCATAGACGCGTCCGAAGCGGTTAGGTTGTCGTTCCGACAGATAGATCAGGCGCAGGATCAACGCCAGGAACAGCAACAACACACTGGCAGAACCCACAAATCCTTCCTCCTCGCCTACCGTACAGAAGATAAAGTCGGTATCCTGCTCCGGCACGAACTTCAGCTTGGTCTGGGTGCCGTTCAGGAAACCCTTACCTTCCAAGCCACCTGAGCCGATGGCAATCTCACTCTGATGCACATTATAGCCTGCTCCCTTCAGGTCTTCCTCCAAACCCAGCAACACGTTGATACGCACCCGCTGATGAGGCTCCATCACATTGTTGAGCACATAATCGGCCAGATTGAAGAAGATGACGGAACCCAGCGTGAACAGCGCGATCCAAAGGTAACTGCGGATTCGCGTGGCCAGAGAGCGATAGATGAGAAAGCCTATCAGACACACACACACGATCAGCTCGACATAAAACACATCGAACGGGATGACAAACAAGGAGAAGAGCATGGCCACAGAGGCTACTCCCAGACAGGTGAACAGAATATGCAGAAATTCCTTATGATCCTTGCAATACACCCGCACCAAACCTGCCGTGAAAAGCTGAATCAGCAACAAGACCGTGAATTTTCCCACTGATGTGGGGGTATAGGCTATCATCGTGTCGGCATAGCGGATACCTACCACGAAATAGATGACCATAGCCACACCCGTAAACAGGATGCTGCCTGGCATTCCCTCACGATAGAACATCAGGAAGAACGCCGTATAAACCAACGCTGAACCCGTTTCACGCTGCATCACGATAAAGAGCATCGGCACGAGAATCACAGCCAGAGCAGCCGCGAAATGCTTCCACTTCTGGATGTTATAGCCGTAGATACTCATCAGCTTTGCCAGCGCCAATGCCGTTGCAAACTTCGCAAACTCAGCTGGTTGCAGGCGCAAGGGACCTAACACAAGCCACGATCGGGAGCCTTTAATCGTATGGGGATTGAAGATGGTGGCGAATAGCAGTAGCAACATGCCGCCAAAGATGATAAAGGCAAACATATCGTAATAGCGGTCATCGAGCATCAGCAGGATAAAACCGAGTACGATGGAGGTGGCAATCCACACGATCTGCATGCCCGAACGCGTGTCGAGACTGAAGATATCGGTATCGCCATAAGAGTAGCTGGCACCACAGACACTCACCCACCCGAACGAGAGCAGGGCCAGGTAGATGATAATCGTCCACCAGTCAATGGAGCGCAATACGCCTTTCTCTTTACCTGTCTGTTGTACCATACGCGATTCGTCTCTCCTGTATATTCTTTGCTTTGGCTTCAGAGGCTTCTGAAAGCTTGCCCTTGAGGTACTGTTCCATAATCAGACCACCGATAGGCACACCGTAGGTTGCACCCCAGCCGCCATTCTCTACATACACCGCTACGGCAATCTTGGGATTGTCCATCGGTGCAAAACCCATAAACACAGAGTGGTCATGACCTCGGTTCTGGGCTGTACCCGTTTTTCCGCATGCCATAAAGTCATATTTGTTGAGCTCATGACACGTACCACCCATCACGGAGGAGCGCATACCTTGCACCACATAGTCGTAGGCCTCACGAGAAGCCTTTGTGTAATGACGACGCGTAAACGCTGTATCCAAAGGCTCACCCTGTACCTTCCTCACCACATGAGGCACATAGTAATAGCCTCTGTTGGCAATCGTTGCCCCCAGATTGGCTATCTGCAAGGGGGTGGCATTCACCTCACCCTGTCCGATAGCGATAGAGATCACCGTCAGACCATTCCATGAGCCCTTATAGGCCTTATCATAGAAATTGGCATTCGGAATCAGACCACGCTTCTCACCTGGCAGGTCGATGCCCAACCGATAACCGAAGCCCATGCTGACCATATAGTCGCGCCACGTATCCATGGCTTTCTGCACTGTTCCATATTTCGTGATATTCTGATTGATCATGTGATAGAGGCCCCAACAGAAGAAACCGTTGCACGAGGTACTCAGTGCAGGCACCAGCGGAAGTGGAGCAGCGTGTCCGTGACAACCCACACGAAGCCCCTTGAACACGAAACCGTGATAACAGGGATACTGTGTAGTGGGGGTAATGACACCCTCTGTAAGAAAGGTCAGTCCCTGAGTGGTCTTAAATGTTGAGCCAGGGGGATACTGACCCATGATACTACGGTTGAGCAAAGGTTTCCACACATCCATACTCAGCAAACGATGGTTCTTGGAGCGCTGACGACCTACCATCATACGAGGATCGTATGAAGGCGACGAAACCATACAAAGCACCTCACCGGTAGAAGGCTCGATGGCAACGATGCTACCAATCTTTCCTTCCAACAAGCGCTCACCCAGAAGTTGCAGTTGTAGGTCGATACCCAAAGTAAGGTTCTTACCTGGCTGTGCACGCTGGTCGAGTTCACCATTGCGGTAACGCCCCTGGATTCGTCCGTGGGCATCGCGCAACAAGATCTGGATACCCTTCACGCCGCGCAGCTCCTTCTCATAATAACGCTCAATGCCGAGCTTACCGATATAGTCGCCAGGCTGATAGTAATCATCCTCCTCGATATCGGAGGGTGACACCTCTGCCACATCACCCAGCACATGGGCGGCAATCGGATACTGGTACTGGCGAACGGTACGTTTCTGGGCATAGAAGCCTGGGAAACGGAACATCTTCTCCTGGAAGATACTGAAGTCCTGATCGGAGAGCTGGCTCATAAAGAGCTGTTGGGTATAGCGCGAATAGCCGGGATTCTTATTACGGTCTTTCATCGTAGCCATACGCATGTCAAACTCCTTCTTGGAAATACCCAAGGTCTGGCAGAACTCCATCGTATCAAGACGGTTACGCGCCTCGTTCATCACCACCATGATGTCGTAAGAAGGCTGGTTATACACAATCAGCTTCCCATGACGATCGGTGATATTACCACGTGAGGGATATTCGATTTTCTTCAGGAAGGCGTTTGAGTCGGCACTTTTCTTGTAGTCGGCACTGGTGATCTGGAGCGTAAACAAACGGATGATATAGATGACCACAATCAGTACGGCCACCCCAGCAATCACATAATGCCTGTATTCAAACTCCGTCTTCCTCACTTCGAACGAACGCTTTCAATAGCCAAGATCATCACGAGTGTCAGCAGAGCACTGCCAAGTGCACGCAGGCCCCACATCTGCCAGTCGAAGAACGAGAATGCCTCAAGGGCAAAGAACAAGACACAATAGATCAGTACCTGGACGGTACAGAGGGTAGCATATTTTACAAAGCCCAAGCTTGCAGCCGATGCCTGCATATTGTCGCCAGCATCACGAGGTGACAGGAACTGCATCAGATAAGGCTGTATCATCGCTATCAGCGTCATGCAGCCTGCAGCCATGCCTGCGGTGTTGGCAAAGATGTCAATCAACAGACCCAGGAAGAAACTTGAGGTAAGGATCACCCATTTAGGTGTGCTCATGCGGAAGGTCAGCACAAAATAGATATACAACAAGGGAGTAGCTATCTGGAACAGATGGATGTGATTGAGTATCAGCACCTGTACCAGCAGAAGCACCACAAACATGATTATTCTATTAACGGTCTCCATTGTTGTCTTCCTATTCGCGATTAATCACATTGATAGAGTCGCGGGCAGCTTGCAGCAAGGCAGCTCGCTCGGCAATACTCTTATCGCTAATCACACACACATCGCGCAAGCAACTGAAATCGGTACTCAGGCGTACCTTCAGCTTATACGACAGGCCATCGCGCGAGTTATAAGCCTGTTCGATCTTACCCACCAGCACACCTGAGGGGAAGATAGAGGAGTAACCACTGGTTACCACCCATTCGCCCAACTTGAACTTGGCATGACGAGGCACATCCTCCACATAAGCCACAGCGGGATCTTCACCATACCAGTGCAGATAGCCGAAATAGCCTGAGTTACGGATGGCACAGCTGATGCTCGAAGCACCGGCATTGAGCACAGGCACCACCACCGCATAGTGGTCGGACACGAGTGATACCACACCTACGACACCATTGCCGCAGGCCACACCCATATCCGTCTCCACACCGTCGGCACGACCTTTATCGATAGTCATCAGGTTGTCGAGCTTGCTCACAGAGTTATCCACCACCTTAGCCGGGATCGGATTATACTGACTCAAGAACGCCAGTTCCTGACGCTCCAAAGCCGTTGTATCCTTCGTGGCGTCCTTGTAGAGCCTACGCAACTGGTCAACCTGACGCTCCAGATAGTAATTCCGCAAGGTCAACGCCTCGTTAACCTTGCCATACGACATGAATGACAGCAGACTGCTCTCCCACTCGTACACCTTTCCCACAACGTAATTCGATGAAGAAAGCCATACACTTCCATGATAGCTGTTGTTTTGAAACAACAGAACACCACTGGCTACTTCCAAGAAAATGAAAATAAACCAGTGATGATATGTCTTCAGGAAATCCAGCAGGTTGCGCATTCCCTATCGTCTTTTATCTCATCAAGAAATTGAAACGGTCGATGTTCTTGAGGGCGATACCAGCACCCACAGCCACACAGCGGAGGGGATCTTCGGGCACATGGAACGGAATATGCATCTTATCCTCAAGACGCTTGTCAAGACCACGCAGCAGCGCACCGCCACCAGCCAGATAGATACCGTTCTTCACGATATCGGCATACAGCTCGGGAGGCGTGTTCTCGAGGGCTGAGAGCACAGCGTTCTCAATCTTCGAGACGGTCTTGTCGAGACAATGGGCAATCTCCTGATAGCACACAGGCACCTCCATAGGCAGGGCAGTGATACGGTTAGGACCATGCACGATGAAATCATCGGGAGCCTCATCGCCCAGATCAGTCAGGGCAGAACCCACGCTGATCTTAATACGCTCAGCCATACGCTCAGAAACCTTCACGTTGTGTTGGCGATACATATACTCCTGAATGTCGGCAGTGAGATCATCACCTGCCACGCGGATAGAGTTATTCGATACGATACCACCCAGTGAGATCACAGCAATCTCTGTAGAGCCACCACCGATATCAACAATCATGTTACCCTCTGGTGCTTCCACATCGATACCGATACCAATGGCAGCAGCCATCGGCTCGAAGATCAGGTAGATATCACGACCATTGGCGTGCTCGGCAGAGTCACGCACAGCACGGAGCTCCACTTCGGTAGAACCTGAAGGAACGCCAATCACCATACGGAGCGATGGTGAGAACAGGCGATTACCCACATGCACCATCTTGATCAGTCCGCGCATCATCTGCTCACAGGCAGAGAAGTCGGCAATCACACCATCACGCAGCGGACGGATCGTACGGATGTTATCATGTGTCTTTTCATACATCATCTTGGCCTCGTTACCAACGGCGATCATCTTGTCGGTACGACGGTCTAACGCAATCACAGAGGGCTCATCTACTACAATCTTATCATCACTGATAATAATGGTATTGGCAGTACCCAGGTCGATTGCAATGTCCTGAACAAAACTAAAAAATCCCATCTAATACTTTACTGTTAATACTTTCTTTTTAATGATTAATGCTTTGCAAACCAAGTGTGAATAGCTGTATCGTAGTGCGAGCTCACACCAAACGCACGGGTAGCAAACATACGGCGATCCTCGATATCGGTCTGGGCGCCCTTCTGCTTCAGGATATCCAGCAGCACGCCATATTCAGCCTTAGAGGGCACGATCACCACATCCTTGAAGTTCTTCGCACCAGCACGGATCAGCGAGATACCGCCAATGTCGATCTTCTCTATGATGTCTGCCTCAGAAGCACCGCTGGCTACGGTCTGCTCAAAGGGATAGAGATCTACAATCACGAGGTCGATCTCAGGAATCTCATACTGCTTCATCTGCTCGATGTCGCCCTCGTTCTCACGACGCGCCAGGATACCTCCGAACACCTTCGGATGCAGGGTCTTCACGCGACCACCGAGGATTGAGGGATAAGTGGTTACATCCTCCACCTTCTGGCACGCATAGCCCAGTGATTCGATAAACTGCTGGGTACCACCTGTTGACAGGAACTTCACACCCTCCTCGTTCAATTTTTTGAGGAGCTCGTCAAGACCGTCCTTGTGGAATACTGACACCAAAGCGGTCTTAATTTTCTTACTTTCAGCCATTTTCTTGTTATAACGTTATAATAATGTGCATAATTCGCGTGCAAAGGTACAAAAAGAAAACGGATTAATCTCTTTTTTTACGACGAAAAAAAGATTAATCCGTGTTAAAATTGACGGCTATCAAGTAGCTGATGCCTCAATTTTGATGAAAATGCTTATGAATGCAGGTCGAGGATGAATCTCGTACCCTTTGTAAACTTCGGATCGATCTCCAGATCACCCTTCATTTTCAGTGCCATCTGCTTACAGATAGGCAGACCCAGACCATCACCTTCTGTCAGGTCCTTAATCTCCAGGAACGGCTTGAACACATCGTCGCGCTTCTCCTCAGGAATGGGCTCACCAGTGTTAGCCACCAGGAACTGGAACGTGTGGGCACCACGCTTCTTGAACTCCAGCCAGATGGTACCTTCGGCAGCAACATATTGAGCGGCATTCTCCAGCAAATGTTTCAGGATATGGGTCACGTAAGGCTGATAGAAGGTAGCGCTCATCTTTGGCACATTCACTGTCAGGTTCACATCACTCTTCACCTTACTGCGAATCTCCTCCATCAAACCCTCGCAGTATTCGGTCAGCTTGATCTCCTCATACTCCAGCTCTGTACCGTCAGAGTTCTCCAGGTCAGAGAGCTGCTGGATATGACTATTGAAGTCCAGCAATGCCTTTACCTCCGGCTTACTCTGATCGAACTTCTTCAGAGTCGGATCCATCTGAGCCGAGATATTACTGATAAACTTAGCCTTCAGTGCATTGCTGTCGTTAGCCAGCTCAATCAACTTCTTCTGTTTACGGGTGAGCAGGATAAAGCGCATCAGCACGAGGGCTCCCAGTACCAGTGCCGCTGCAAGTGCTACTGCCAGCACCGTCAGACCGACGATAGCAGCCTGTCGAGCTGTCAGTGAGCTGTCCTTATCGGCTATCGTTGCCTCATGATCGGCTATCTGCTTGTTCAGTGCCTTCACCTCATCGGCATGCTTCATGGCAATGGCCGAATCCTTCCAGGCAATGTAATTGCTGTAGGAATTGGCCACCATATTGGCATTGCCGCTCTTACGTCCGTTGGCAATCAGGGTCTTATACACCTCATCCACCTTATCATACTCCTTTGAAGCCGTCAGCTTATCAGCCATCTCCTTAAACACGGCATTACCTTGAGCCGTCTGGCCGAAGGTGTAGTGGTAAATAGCCTTGTTATAGAGGAAATCGTTCTTAACATCGTCTTTGCCTGATGCGTTGGCATAATTCTCCATCGCCTTCAGATGATCCAGGGCACTGGCGGGGCGCTTCATCCTCATATACATCTGGTAGCGCTCTTTCGATGTCAGGTAGCGCTGAGCAGCCTTAGAAGAAGGATCACCTTTGATATTCTGGTCGATATTCGACAACAGGTCAAATGCCTCCTTATATAAATTATCCCCATAGTACAGGGCTACAGCCTTGACACCGCACTCTGTACCAGCTTGAGAGTTTCCCTTGTTCATATAGTCCTCATAGGCACGGATATAATTATAACGGGCTTCAGTGGGCTTGTTCTCCTTCAGACTTTTCTCTGCACGCTGCTGCAACTCACTCTTCTGAGCTTCTTGCGCGCTCGCTACACCATAGGCAATAAAAAGACCCAATAAAAGAGTCAATACTTTTTTAATCATATTTCAATATTTAGCTAATAATTCAAGTGCAAAGATAAATATTAATTCCGAAACCACAAAAAATATGGGCAAGTTTTTGCAGTTTCGGAATCTTTCGTATAATTGTAAAACGCCTGTTTTACAGATATTCCTCGTGATCGTAGCGGGGCATGAAACGCACCAGTTTATGTACGGCAGCATGCGCCATTGCCTCGTAGGCACGCTCACTGGGATGCAGATGATCGCCGCTGTCAAAACCGTCGGCAAAGGCCTTGGGATTGGTGACACTACGCACAGCGGCATCGAAATCAACACAGCCGTCAAAGAGGGGTGAAGTGCGCAACCACTGATTGAAGGTTTGTCGTATTGTTTCACGATTTTCATTATAGGTGCGCCAACCAAAGATGGGCAGCAAAGTACCGCTCCAAACCTTCAGTCCCATCGCTTTAGCGGGCTTCACATAGATCTCCTCTACCCCACGCTCCATCTCCTCTACCGTAGGCAGGTCGCTCCATGGACGGAAGGGGTTGACATCTATACCCACAGGGTGGATGATGTCGTTGATACCATGCTGGATGATAACATCGGTGGCACCAGCCACATTCATCTCAATGGGGAAACGGGTGGCACCCTTCAGACCGTAAGCCTGATAGGTGATGCAGTCGTACTGACGCAGGATACGTGTACCACTGACGGCACGACGAATGATGGAAGCATTGGTGCCGAAGACTTGTTGGGCCATATAATCGGGCCATGACTGCGCCGTAATGGAGTCACCATAACACACAATAGCATGATTCTCTGCCGAGGTCAGCACATCGATGGTGTTGAGAAAATAGAACCAGTTGGTATGACGAGTCAGATTGAGGGGCAATTCATCGGCTTCAGCATAGTTACCATAGGAATAATAACCCTTGGAAAGCGGTCCTGTAATAAGCGTGCCGCTATTCATCTGAGTGAAACCTGCCAGATAGATACTCACATTGATGGTGTCACCTCGGCTGACAGCATAGCTGATGGCATCGCTCTCTTTCTCACAACCAGGCTGAAGCGTCACGCTGGTCTCACCTCCAAAGGTGACGGGGGTGTGATTGACAAACACCTTGGAGAGGGTGACAGGCTCAGTGCCTGTGAGGTTAGAGAAACGGAAACGCAGCATCGAACCGCTGAAACACATCCTGATAGGATAGCGCAGCGTAAGGTCTTTAGCGTAGGTGGCCTCAAGACGATTGGTAATAGAGGTGGCATTGCCCCAGCAAGCCACCCATTTGCTGTAGTCTGTCATATTGAACGACCTAAATAAGGTTCATACCCAGTTTCTTGCAATCATTGCGCATCTCCTCGGGCCAGATGCTGGCCTGAATCTCGCCGATGTGACCCTTATGGAGCAGCACCATACAGAGACGGCTCTGACCGATACCACCACCAATACTTAAGGGTAAGTGATCATTGAGCAACTGCTGGTGGAAATAGAGTTCCTTGCGGTCTTCCTTATCCTCAATCTTCAACTGGCGCAGCAGTGACTCCTTATCGACGCGAATACCCATTGAAGAGAGCTCGAACGAACGGCCCAGTACAGGATACCAGATCAGGATATCTCCGTTAAGACCCTCAAGACCATTCTCGGCAACTGTTGACCAGTCGTCATAGTCAGGAGCACGTCCATCGTGCTTCTCGCCATTCGAGAGCTTACCGCCTATACCTATAATAAATACAGCACCATATTTCTCACAGATGGCATCCTCGCGCTCCTTCGGTGTCTTGTCAGGATACATCTGCAACAGCTCTTCTGCGTGGATGAAATGGATCTTCTCAGGCAGGAAGGGCTTGATCTGCGGATAGGTCTCGCAGGTAAGATACTCTGTGCGACGGATAGCAGCATAGATACGCTCCACGATGTTCTCCAGGAAACTAATGGTGCGATCCTCCTTGCGGATCACAGCTTCCCAGTCCCACTGATCGACATAGAGCGAATGGAGGTTGTCAAGCTCCTCGTCGGCACGTATCGCGTTCATATCTGTATAGATGCCGTAGCCTGGTTCAATCTTATACTCTGCCAGTGAAAGACGTTTCCACTTAGCCAGTGAATGAACCACCTCTGCCTTCGCATCGCCCAAATCCTTAATCGGAAAGGTAACGGCACGCTCCACACCATTCAGATCGTCATTGATACCCAGACCTTTCAACACAAAGAGAGGAGCTGTCACACGACGCAGGCGCAGTTCCGTAGAGAGGTTCTGCTGAAAGAAGTCCTTAATAAGTTTGATGCCTTGCTCCGTCTGCTTCATGTCAAGCAGCGGTTCATACATCACAGGTTTGATTACTTGTCCCATATTTACAGTTTATGTTTAAATTGCGTGCAAAGATACATATTTATTATCAATATGCAAGGAAAATAAGAGATTTATTTGCAATATTATCACAAATCCTTGATATTTGATAGCATTTTGCATATTTTGCTGCCCGTTAACAAATCATAATTCTTAATTCGTCATTCGTCATTCTGAATTAAAAACACTACTTTTGCATCCGCATTTCAAACAAATGCAACTGCCAGAAAGCAGTTCCGGTCCCGTAGCTTAGCTGAATAGAGCGTCAGATTCCGGTTCTGAAGGTCTTGGGTTTGAATCCCAACGGGATCACAAAAGAAAAAGGAGAATTAAATATGAAAGTTCGCTTTCAAATATTTAATTCTCCTTTTTGCTTTGTAGGATGGCTGGCGCCAGCCTACGGGAAAGACGCAGTCAATCCCAACGGGATCACTTAGAAATTCTTTCGAACACCCTGCCACTCAGGGAACTTGAATTTCAGGTATTCATCGTCGAGGAATAGGGCGGATTGGCCTACCTTGCCTTTCAGTTGCCAGTCAAGCCACTTGATGACTGCCTTCGCATAATTACCACCATATTTCTCGTAATAGGTGCCGCTGTGACCATCCTTGGAATTCAGCATCACAACTGGGATATTATCGGCAATGCGCTCATAGTCTTTCTGTGCATTGGCATAGGCAATATCAGCAGGACCACCAATCATATAGAACATCGGCTGATGAAGGTTCTTCAGACTCTCTTTCGTGGCACCCATCATCTCCATATCGCCGATACCAGTGTTCAGCATCACACAGGTCTTGATACGGGGATCGTAAGCGATAGCTAACACCTGCGCACCACCACAAGACTGACCCATGGCGGCTACACGATCAAGATCCAGACAATGATAGTATTCTGATTGCGCATCGGCATTCTGGTCTGTCAACCAACCCAGCACTTCCAACAGCATCTTGGGATAGGTCTGGAAATGGGGTGCCTCTGCCTGTTGCTTCTTTGATTTCTTGGCATTCTTAGCGGCCTGCTCTCTCTGCTTGGCTTCTTGCTCCTGACGTGCCTTGATCTCCTCAGGAGTCAGCGGCAGGATCTTCTCGCCATTAGCCATGATGACCTCTCCCTTGGTTTCAGGATAAGCGGCCTTCAGAACACCTCGCCACTGGGCCATCACATCGGCTTCGTCATACGGACCTATTGCTGCTGCCACATAACCGTAGGAAGCCACCTCGCTCAACAGCAGGCGCATCTCCACATTATTGTTGAAACAAGCGCCGTTGGCATAGACGATCACAGGCAGGCATCCCTGCTTGGCCACCACCTCTTTCAGGTTCTGAGGGCGATAGACCGTAAAACCTGGACAAGAGGCATCACCTACCACTTCTGACTTGAAAGGACCAGTACCGCCTTCTTCTACAATCTGTCTCTGAGTTGTCTGGGCATTTGTCAGCCCCACACTTGCAGCGATCATCATCGCCATCATGAATAGTTTTTTCATATCAACTTAGTTTTTTATCAGTTATTGAGAATGCAAAGATAGTGTTTTTTTAGAGAAGAGAGAAAAAAGAAAGGGTAAAAATTTGTTTTGTATTTGTTTTATTTACTATCTTTGCCACCAGAACTATAAACGCCTAAAACAATAGACTTGACAATGCCGTGAGGCGCTAAGGTCTGTTCTCGACGAACTGCTCGACAATGCCAATAAATTCACCAAACTCAGTGCCTTCACCGAGGGCATCGGTCTGGGACTGTCACTCAGTCGTCATACCGCACGCCAACTTGGTGGTGACATCACTTATGACGGCACCTATGAAGAAGGGACACGCTTCGTCGTTAAGATTCCGATTAATCCTTCTGAGAGGAGCTAAAGACTAACTTGTAATCGACAAGGAAATCTTTTTGTTTGGGAGAAAGGCGATGACCTTTCCAAGATGCGATCTGTTGTTCCACAAAACTTCGAGACGCTTCATCACCCGACAACTGGGCCAGATAGAGTCGGATACGAAGCTTCAGGAAACTCTTGTCCTGAAGACGATCCATCACCTGACGAAGACGCTGTTCTGCAGCCTCTACATCATCCTCAAGTTTCACAGCTGTCAGATAAAGGGGCAAGGCAAACTCTGCCTCCTGGGCTGCCACATATCCCTTATAAGGCATCACTCTCTCACGCACGCGACGTAACTCTGAAATCAACAGGTAATATTCTTTCTCGTGCTGATAGGAGGTGGGCACCTCAAACAACAGGCGACGGGCGAGTTCATACAACAGTTTCTTGTCTTCTTCGATATTTCTGGAACGGGATTTCTCCTTAGGCGCTTTTTCTGGAGAAGATTTCTGTTGCTCCTCTGACGTAGCCAACTCAATCAGATCAGGCTCCAACTCGACAGCAGCATAGATCACACCGGGGATGGAGACCACCAGCTGACGGCGACGCTTACCCTTAATACGCAGGATAACGCCCTCACGACCATCGTAGAGACCGCCATTCACACGAATCTTATCACCCACCTGCAACTGGATCTCATCAGGTTTATAATACGTGATATTCTCACCTGCCTGCTCTGAGACGGCGATAAAATTTCGCATATCGTGCTCTGAGACAGAGAGATAGTCTTCCCTGTTGGAAAAAGTGGACTTACGGATAAAGAGACCATCGCGACGGAACTTGATGGCATCACGCACTTCATCGAGCGTACCTCTCACAAAGATATAGCCTTTAATGGCTGGTACCAGTATGCGCTGACGCTTGCCTTTAAGCTCCTTTACTTCATACCGAAGGGGTACGAAGCACTCATGCGCATCGCGTCGCAACTCGTCACGGATCCTGAGTTCGCGTCCTCGAGTTACAGAGCCGATAACATACCATTTTATCTCGTTTTCATCCATCTTTCTCAAAAATTGCTGCAAAGTTAGTGCATTTTTTTGATTATTTGAAGGATTCTGCCGAAAAATGCTTAATTTTGTATTCTCATTAGAAGAAAGATTACAAAAATGGAAATTATCGAACGATTTCTTAACTACACAAAATTCGACACCCAGTCACAGGAAGACAGCGATCAGGTGCCGAGTACCGAAAAGCAATTAGTATTTGCGAACTATCTGAAGAAAGAACTGGAGAGCGAGGGCTTAAGCGAGGTGGAGATGGACGATAAGGGTTACATCTACGCCACACTGAAAGCCAACGTGAAAGGCGATATTCCAACCATCGGTTTCATAGCACATTACGATACAAGTCCCGACTGTTCTGGTGCCAATATACAAGCGCGTATCGTGAACAACTACGACGGTGGTGATATCCTGCTGTCAGAAGGCATTGTGAGCAGTCCGAAGAAATTTCCTGAACTACTCAAACACGTAGGCGAGGATCTGATAGTGACCGACGGACACACACTATTAGGTGCCGACGATAAAGCGGGTATCGCAGAAATCATCCAGGCCATGTGTTGGCTGAAGGAGCACCCTGAGGTGAAGCACGGGAAAATCCGTATTGCCTTTAACCCTGACGAAGAGATTGGCATGGGCGCCCACCATTTCGATGTTGAGAAATTCGGTTGCGACTGGGCCTACACGATGGATGGCGGCGACGTGGGTGAACTGGAATTTGAGAACTTTAATGCCGCCAGTGCAAAGATCTTCATCAAAGGCGTGAGCGTACACCCGGGCTATGCCAAGAACAAGATGATAAACGCCAGTGTGCTGGCTACGGAGTTTGCACAGCTCCTGCCTGCCGATGAGCGTCCGGAAACCACTGAAGGCTATCAGGGATTCTACCACCTGCTGGGTATAGAGAGTCATGTGGAACAGGCGAAGCTGAGCTACATCATTCGCGATCACGACCGTGAACGGTTTGAAGAGCGCAAGCGTTTCGTTCTGAAATGTGCAGAACAGATGAACGAGACCTACGGAGAAGGCACCGTGACAGCAGAGGTCAAGGATCAATACTATAATATGAAAGAGAAGATTGATCCACAGATGCACGTCATCGACCTGGTGCTACATGCCATGCAGGACTGTGGCGTTGCACCTAAGGTAAAGCCCATACGTGGCGGTACTGACGGGGCCCAACTGTCGTTCAAAGGTCTCCCCTGCCCCAACATCTTTGCTGGGGGCGTCAACTTCCACGGACCTTATGAGTTTGTGAGCATTCAGTCTATGAAACAAGCCATGCAGGTGATTATCCGCATCTGTGAACTGACGGCAGGTTTCAACGACTAAATCCTATACTTGAAACAGGGCGTCGAGCGCTTCTTCTTCGCCTACGACCCAAACAATATCCCCATCTTTAAACTTACGGTTTGGTGGGAAAGGAGACAGGTTCTGCTTTCCTTCCTCCAGGCCGATGACCATACAGCTGTAAAGGTCGCGAATACCGCTATCTATCAGCGTCTTGCCCACGAAGGGACTATCGCTTGCTATTACCAGCTGACGCAGTTTCATGATACGCTGTTCTTCGTTGGGGTCAACGCCCAGGCGCTCCGTCTCCAGAGCATCACGGAAAGCTGAGAACTGCTCGTCACTACCAATAGCCTGAAGCACGTCACCAGGGAATATAATATAGTCGCCGTCAGGGATATTAACACGCCAGCCACTGCGAATGATACTGCTGACATGCACACCATACTTCTTACCCAGATTCAACTGTTTCAGGGTCTGTCCCATCCACATGGAATCAACAGGCACTTCAAAGTTGGCGATATGGATATCACGATCGAGCAGACGATCAGCATAGAGCGGACGCTTCTTACCATGGACTTCAGCAGCAATATCGCGTGAACGAAGGTTCTGAACAAACAATCGTTCGAGCGTGATACTACGATGCTTCACCCAACGGGAGAAAACAATCAGTAGAACCACAAGCACACCGATGGTGATCATCAAGGCATTGGCAATCCGGCTGAGGTAATTGCAGATATAGAAGATAAAGCCTATCGCAATAATCGCACGCACGATAATCGTAAAGATGAGCGGCAGACGATTGCGATTGCTCTCAGCCCACAGCGCACGGAACTCCGGACTGCGATTCTTCTTCATGACCATTGCACGCAGGAAGGGGGCAATCAAAAGCACTGTCAGCACACCTGTAACGCCATTGGCATACCAATGGAGCTCCCAACCGGGCAACACACCACGCATAAAGGGTAGCACAAAGGTAAACATCACAGCAATAGCGGCAGATGACAAAATGGAATACACCACCGTGTTAACGGTCATCTGAGTGAGCAGCTTCTTCCAGTAGTTCTGTCCCTGCGTGTGCTGATGCGTATTCATCGAAAGCGAATTCAACGAATTGATCAGCTTGTTGGGCAGGTGGTGCTCCAGATGATTGTAAACCGGTGTGGAAAGCCGTATCATGTAAGGTGTGAGGAAAGTTGTAATAACGGATACGGCTACCACTACCGGATATAGGAAATCGCTGATAACGCCTAATGAAAGGCCTAATGATGCGATGATAAACGAGAACTCACCGATCTGCGCCATAGAGAAACCACAACGCATGGCCGACTTCAACGACTCACCCGCCAGCATGAAAGAGAACGTACCAAACACGCTCTGACCTACCAAGATGGTCATCACCAGCAACAAGATGGGAAGCGCATAATCTACAAGGATCTTCGGATCAACCAGCATACCCACCGACACGAAGAAGATGGCGCCAAAGAGATTCTTCACTGGCTCCACAAGTTTCTCAATACGTTCCGCCTCAACCGTCTCAGCCAGGATACTACCCATGATAAAGGCACCGAAAGCTGAGCTGAAACCTACCTTTGTCGAGAAAACAGCCATGGCACAGCAGAGTCCCAGCGACACCACCAGCATCACCTCACCATTGATCAGCGTACGCACACTGCGCAGGAACAGCGGAACGGCAAAGATACCCACCACCAGCCACAGGATCAGGAAAAAGACGATACTCAGAATCGACTGCAACATCTGACCGCCCTCAAGATTTCCCTGGGCAATAGCACTCAGCATCACCATCATCACAATTGCCAGGATATCTTCAAGGATCAGCACACTCATCACCAAACCGGCAAACTGCTGTTGGCGTAATCCCAGATCGTCGAACGCCTTATAGATAATCGTCGTTGACGACATCGCCAACATACCGCCCAGGAAGATACAGTCCATCTGTTCCCATCCGAAAAGCCGACCCACACTGAAGCCCAACATAGACATACAGAAGATGATGGTACAGGTAGAGATGATAGGCGAGGCGCCCATCTTCAGGATCTTCTTGAAAGAGAAATCAAGACCCAACGAGAACAATAGGAACATCACACCGATATCTGCCCAGAGATGCACGTTCTCCATATCAACGACTGATGCTGTATAAGGCATGCTCGGACTGACTACAAATCCAGCCACGATATATCCCAGCACCAGAGGCTGCTTAAGTTTTTTGAAGATCAGCGTCACGATACCAGCCACCATCAGGATGAGGGCAAGGTCTTGTATCATTGCAGGTAATTCGGCCATTGTTATTCGGTTTTATGAGTCTTAGTTGTAAAATCAATTAGTACCACTGCACAGCGTTCGAGTAGCTACTGCGCTTATCATACTTCAGGGCATCTGTCAGCGTCGCTGCATTACACCTGAACGAGAAATTATAGCTGGTATAAGGTGCAAGCACCACCGAGCACGACATATTGAAACAGTGCAGATCACGACTGAGTGAAGCAGTAGTCATGGAAATCTTATGGTTATCAAAGTCATAACCAGAAGAGAAGTTGATGTTCCATCCGTCGCTGATACGCACGTTACCACTCACATTCAGATTCTGGGTGAACTTATACGGATAGCGCATGGTATCATAGTTGAACTTCTTCACATTCATATCCTCACGAATGTTAAAACCATAGCCGATACTCAGACTCCAAGGCATGTTGAAAATCATATAACCGTCATCATCCGTTTCGGCCTTATCGTGCTTGCCCCTGCCGGCAGCATGCTTGGCTTTCTCCATATCCTTATCGATGTTCGACTCTGCGGCTGTCTCCCACTCATCGTCATCATCGTCTGATTTCTTTTTCTTGTCTTTCTTATCCACTTTCTCACCCCTGAGTCGCTTGAAGAAGTTCATCACCTTCTCATTATTCAGTGTATAAGAGAGGTTCTGGGAGAGCCCCGTGAAACGACCGAACTTACCCTGTTGCCAATAGGTGACATGTTCACTCTCATGAGGCACAGCGCCCACACTATCCGCTTCATAGACATACGACTTGAATACCGTACTGATGTTCAGGGTGTAACTCTTTGAGAGCTTTAAGCGCAGCACAGCGTTCAGGTCACCAAGAGGACGGATGTCGGTGGCGAAGTTATAATAGGATGACAACTTGAACTCATCGATCAGCGAGATCTTCTTCACGCCCGTAGAGTCGTCGTCACTCCTGATCTTCATCTCGACATTATTACCAATCTCGACATTCATCATACCCGTCTTTCCCTTACCCGGATAGCCAAAGGCTGAACCCTGATAAGGACTGTACTCCACCATCGACACATTACCTTGGGCATCAGTCTTCTGGTAGTAATCATAATAGCCATAGCGCCTTTCACCGAAGTCCGGTGCATACGAGAAACTCACCGTAGGCGTGATGACGTGACGGATCGTCTGAATCTTGTCGCCGAAGATCTTACGACTGGGAATCCAGAAACCATAGAGCTTTGTAGAAAGACCCAAGTTCAGACTCCAGTTATAGACATTATAGAATCCGCTGATGGTATCGCTCACCTCACTCTGTTTATTCTCATCCCACGACTTATGGATCTTGCGGAAATAGGTACGGTCAGTGAAGCTGAACGAGGGAGTCACGTTCAGATAACCGAAAAGCGAGAAGTTGCCTTTGATGGGAATCTGATGAAGCATACCATTCTGCCAGTCCTTATTCAACTTCGACTTTAATATCAGATCCTCCTTGGTGTTGATCTCATTCTTAATCTGACCGGTATAACTGAAGGAGATCTTCTCATACCAACGCTCTGAACCGGCAGCTTTCTTCCGCTTGAAGGGATAGACTGGCGAGATAGAGATATCCATGTTAGGCAATGTGAGCGCAAGGGTGGAGTCACGCATATTCTGAGTGATATTCGTCTGTACGCCCAGCGTCATGCCAATACTGGAGAAGCGTGTCTGCCAGGAGACAGATGAGGTACGGGTGGATTGCGTAAGCGCCTGCGGATTATACATCGAAGTGAGGTTATTGCGCTCATACGACGATGTGGCGAAATTCACTCTGGCACTCAGACTGCTATAGGGATTGGCCTTTGCATCCTGACTATGCGTCCACTGGATCTTAAAACTGGTTTCCTTCGCGTAGTCTTTCTCGTTCTTCTCACCTTTGACGCTGTTCTGATAACTGGCCAGGAAAGAGCCGTTATATCTGTAGCGTTTTCGGTAGTTCGACGCTGCAGTCAAGCCCCAAGAGCCTTTCGTATAGATTTCGCCAATCAGCTTCAAGTCGACCTTATCATTGATGGCGAAATAGTAACCACCATCACGCAGGTAGAAACCTCTCTCCATCTCATCACCGTAAGTCGGCATGATCAGACCACTGGAGTAGCTTTTCGTAAAGGGGAAGAAGCCATAAGGCACAGCTAAAGGCAGGGGCACATCAGCCACCACGAGATAGGCCGGACCAAACACCACATCCTTACCTGGACGAACCTTCGCACGCGAGAGTGCTAGATAGAAGTCGGGATGCGGATCGTCACAGGTGGTATAGCGACCATGCTGGAGGTACATCTCACCATTGGCACCACGCTTGGAGAGCTCACTGGTAAGGAAGCCCTCATCCTGCTGGGTATAGACCTGCGAGATCAGACCTTTCTTCGATTTGAAGTTAAAGGCCATCGTATCGCTCTCATACTCGTCACTACCCATCTTGAACACAGGGGTACCTGTCAGCTCCCGAGTGGTGGTGTCCATCGCGCCTGTGGCATACACCTGATTGCTGTCAAGACTCAGCGAGATCCGTTCACTCTCCAGATCCATATTCTGGTACTTCACCTTCGAGGAGCCATAGAGATTGGCTTTCTTGGCAAGTGCGTTATAGGTCAGAGAGTCGCTGGCAGAGTAATCCACGGGAGAGTCGATACCATTCTTACGACTACGGTTGATACTGTCGAGTTCCAGCGAATCATCCACCGCCTTGTTATGCTTATAGATGGCCAGTTCGAGCGAGTCCATCGTCGAAGTGTCGCGCTTGGTCTTCGCGCTGGCCTCCACACGATCCGAGAGAATGGTATCTACCTTTTGAGGCGAAACGGAGTCTTTCACATAATCCTGTTTGACACTTTTCGAATAAAGCGCCAAAGGTCCTTCTGCCATCATCATGACGATAGCAAAAAGCATAAGGATTAGAGCTGACTTCCTTTTCACACCTGTAATCTTTCGTTTTTACGCTGCAAAAGTACAATAAAATAGGGGAACTACAAAATTCCCCTCCTACTTTTTTACTTTTTTTCGTTTTATTATTGATACTTCGTATCGAGCCTGCTCACGTTCGGCATAGCTGATGCAAGCATCGCTCTGCTCTTACTTAATCGCAGCCTTCACTCAAAAAGATCCACCCATTTCTGAAATCTGCGCACCCCATCCCAGCCAAATTTCTCCAGACTCTGCATCGCCTGTACCACAGAACGCTCAGTGCCCGGACGGGTCTTGGAATAGAACTTATCGGCATAGCACACCACCTGTTCCTCTAAGGCGATAGGCATATAATCCTGGTGAGGCAAGGGCAGCTGTTGCTGCTCGATATCCCATTGCGTGAGACCAGTTCCCGTGTGACGTTCACACACCAGTGCATGACGCTCCCACCCTTCTTGCCGAAGAATCTCTGCACCCAGTATCCCATGACGGATATAAGGTTCTGTACCAAAACATTGAATCCCAGGAGCATTGCAGCGGAAGATACCGATATCGTGAAGCATCGAGGCTTCCTCAAGAAACTCCTCATCAAGCTTCAACTCCGGATGAGCCTTGGCAATCTTCAGACTGCGGTCGGCCACCTGGCGACTATGTACTAACAATATCCGTCGGAGTTCATTCTCCGACGGATAATATTTATCTATAATAGACTGATAATCCATAATTTCTCGTTTGATTTCTCCCCCGCGGCGCGGGGGAGAAACAATGATTAACAACGTTCAATCCATGCAATCGTGTCACCCTGACGGATCTTCTGTCCGGGCTTCACACTGATGTCCACCAGCTTACCACCGAGGGCTGCAGGAATCTCCACAATCTCTCCCCACTTGGTCTGGAGGTAGCAGAAGATATCACCTTCCTGATACTTCTGACCGATGAACGGTTCAATACAAGCAGCAGGAACGCCCTCACCACCAAAGCTCCAGATGAGCTGTCCGTCCAGCGGACTCTTCACAGCATCAGCCTTGGCATGCTTCAGGGCATCAATCTCCTCCTGAGAGATCTTCTTGCCGCCACCCAACTTAGCGTCCTTTGCCTTCTGGATATCGGCGAGCAACTGCTTCTTGGCCTGACCGCTCATAAACGGACGGTACTGCTCTGGATGCATAGCCAACTCGAAGAGCTCCTCGTCATCCGGTCCATAAGCCCAACCGTTCTCGTCCATCTCCTTGCGGAAACCGTCGAGGGCATTGGGAATCAGCGTATGCGGATCGGCATCCGTAAACTCACGTTTCTGCTTCTGAGCCAGTTCTATCAACTCAGGTGCAATCTCTCCAGGTACCTTACCACTCTTACCGAGGATCATACCCCAGATGGCATCATCCATCATCACGTAACGGCCCTTGCCCTGCTCCATCGTGAGGAGGTTCATCAGGGCGATATTCTTAGTGTATTGTGAGAACGGCGTCACCAATGGGGGATAACCCACCTTCGGCCATACGTACTCTACCTCGTTGAACAGCTTCACCAGCATATCGTCCATCGTGAGTGTTGGCTCACCCTTCTTCTCACGCAGCTTGTTAATCATGCTTTGGATCGGACCGAGGTCAGCCATCATCGAACCCATCATACCACCAGGCAGACCGCTACCGAGCAGCAGACTCGACATGTGCTTGTTGGCAGGATTGATGAAATAGCCAAGCCAGTCGTCGATAAACTCCTGCGTCAGCGTACGGGCCTGCATATAGGCATTCATATTCAGGTCAGCCACCTCAAAGCCCTCGTTCTTCAGCATCGAACGGACAGAGATGATATCCGGATGAACCTTACCCCATGACAACGGCTCGATAGCAGTATCGATGATGTCAGCACCGTTGTTACAAACCTCGAGGATAGAAGCCATCGAGAGACCAGGACCAGAGTGTCCGTGATACTGAATGATGATATCGGGATGCTTGGTCTTGATAGCCTTCGTCAGAGCGCCCAACATGGCAGGCTGTCCGATACCGGCCATATCCTTCAGACAGATCTCCTCTGCACCGGCAGCAATCACCTCGTCGGCAATGGCAGCGTAGTACGCTACGGTATGCACGGGTGAAGTGGTGATACACAGGGTAGCCTGCGGGGTCATACCACCTTCCTTAGCCCACTTGATACTGGGGATGATGTTACGCGTATCGTTCAAACCACAGAAGATACGGGTGATGTCAACACCCTGGGCATGTTTCACCTTATACATCAGTGCACGCACGTCGTCAGGCACGGGATACATGCGGAGTGCATTAAGGCCGCGATCCAGCATGTGTGTTTTAATACCCACCTCATTGAAAGGCTTACAGAAAGCACGTACTGCCAGATTGGGGTTCTCACCTGCCATCAGGTTTACTTGCTCAAAGGCACCGCCATTGGTTTCTACACGGGCAAAACAACCCATATCGATGATTGCAGGGGCTACACGCTCCAACTGGTCCTTACGGGGCTGGAATTTACCAGATGACTGCCACATGTCTCTATACACGAGACTGAATTGAATCTTCTTCTTTGCCATAGATATTAGTTCTCAAATATAATTATGAGTGCAAATGTAGCAATAATATCTGAAATATCAGCAATTATGCCGATAATTTTTAGCATTTTTTGCAAGGCAAGGCTGAATCTTCATTTTCTTTCTGTCACCAGAAAGAAAACCGAAGCAAAAGAAAGAGCGCGAAAACGTCCTGAGCTCGGAGGCCGGAACACAAATTCTTCAAATCACTCAATGAACTCGCTTCGCTCAAACAGCATTTCGTATTTCGTTCCTCAGATTGCATCCTGCAATCAGAGACTCAATAGCGATTCAAAGAATTTACATTCCTCTAAAGACCTCCTCGTGCGGAATGTTTTCGATCGAAGAGAGGAAACATGGAGTACGAAGTGCGGTAATCGGCTTGCCGCTTCGCTTGCGAAGAATGTTTTCGAATGAAATGAGGAAACTTACGCACTGTGCGGTAATTTGAGAAAAAGAAAGTAATTCCCAAAACATTCCGCACGAGGAGGTATTTATAGGATGTACTATTATCGGAATCTTCTTCGATTCTTGTGTCGCGTAAGCGAGACAAGCAAATCGACATGAGAAGCTGTCTGAGCGAAGCGAGTTCTTTGAATGATTACGATAATCGGACATACGGCCTCCGAGACAGGACGTTTTGGAAAATACTTTCTTTTTCGTTCCCGCGAGGGTTACTTGAAAGTGTGATTTATGAATCGCTGTTCGGCGAGGGTTTCGTATTTTGTGCCGGGACGACCGTAGTTGGCATAAGGATAGATACTGATACCACCACGCGGAGTGAAGAGACCGATCACCTCGATATACTTCGGCTCCATCAACTTCACCAGATCCTTCATAATCACATTCACACAATCCTCATGGAAATCCCCATGATTACGGAAACTGAACAGATAAAGCTTCAGACTCTTGCTCTCCACCATCCGCTCACCGGGAATATACATGATCTTGATCTCCGCAAAGTCAGGCTGACCCGTTATAGGGCACAACGACGTAAACTCAGGACAGTTGAACTGTACCCAGTAATCATTCTCAGGATGCTTGTTCTGGAAAGTCTCCAACATCTCTGGTGCATAATCCATCCTGTACTCAGTCTTCTTACCGAGTGCCTGCAAGCCTTCTACCTCTCTATTCATAGATCTTTCACTTTAAATATGTTATACGCCACTTCCATATCATACACATCCTCATGGTCGTGCAACTTCGTAAACTTCACCACACGGATGGTCACAGGCAACACCATGATCTCATAAACCGTCTTCAGGGTCACCTGCGTGATAACCAGCGAAGGCATCTCCTCCCAGGGAATCACACCACCCAGAGCCAACGGGAAGAAGATGAGAGAGTCCGTCAACTCACCGAAGATGGTACTCATCACCGCACGATACGAGAAGTTCCTACCTTTAGAAGAGAGCTTCATCTTACTCATCACGTAGGCATTGATAAACGAACCGGCAAGGAACGCCAGGAACGAGGCACCGGCAATACGCGGTGCCAGTCCGAAGATCTGATGGAACCCCTCCTCACCATGCCAGTAGGGAGCCCCCGGAATCCAGTCGGCAATCGCCCCAAACACCACGAACAGGAAGTTCATGGCGAAACCCATCCAGATGAGCAGGCGCGTACGACCATATCCCCATACCTCGCACACCACATCATTGATGATGTAACTCACGGGAAACACAATCAGACCAGCCGTCATGTTCGCCGGTCCTAACGAAATCTGTTTTGTCTCGAGTACGTTTGCCGTTATCAGGCAGACGCAGAACAGTATGCCATAAAACATAAACAGCACACTGATTTTTTGATCTTTATGTTTCATTGTGTGTTTTTGTTAAAGCAGGTAGAACAGCCAGCACATATAGACAGCGAAGCTCGCTATCAGTACACTGCCCTCCCTACGCGATACGTAATATTTGGTGAAGGCAAACATCCAGAGCAAGCCCATACTCACCACCATCATGGTCAGATCGACAATCGTGATACCCATGATACGCATGGGGTGCACCACTGCCGTCAGTCCGAGAATCAATAAGATATTGAAGACATTCGAGCCAAGCACGTTACCGATGGCAATAGCTGAACGCCCTTTATAAGCAGCCACCACACTCGTTGCCAACTCCGGCAGCGACGTACCGCCAGCAACAATCGTCAGACCCACCACACTCTGGCGCACACCATAGCGGTGAGCGATATAAGAGGCTGCATTCACAAACAGGTCGCTACCCAGGATCAGACAAGCCAGTCCCAGCACGATCCAGAAGATGTTACGTCCCAGCTTCGAGTAGTCCTTCGGCATGTCGCGCAGATCCTCAAGCTCCTCCTCAGAAGGCATCTGTCCCTCTTTCTTCGCCACATTGAAGGTATAGACCATAAACGCGACAAAGGCAAACAGCAGGATAAAACCGTCAGAACGGCTGATCTCGTTACCCCAGAGGTGGGGAGAGTTCATATCATCTACACAGAGCAGGGCCAGCAACAAGGCTGCCATCGCTGCCCAGGGGATATCCTTCTTCACCGTCGATTTCGCAACCACCATCGGTGCCACCACAGCCGAACAGCCCACGATGAGCGTCGTGTTGAAGATATTAGAACCGATCACGTTACCAACGGCCAGATCCGATGTACCTTTCAGGGCCGACACCAAACTGACAAACAACTCGGGCGCCGATGTGCCGGCAGCAACGATCGTCAGACCGATGATAATCTCAGGCACGTTCAAACTACGCGCCAGCGACGAGGCACCCTCCGTCAAGCGGTCAGCACCCCACAGCACCAAGGCGATACCCACAATGATATAAGCAATGTTGATCAGCATATCATTCTTATTTATTCTTCGTCATCGTCATCATCCCAATCGTCACCGAAGAACGTGTCGAAGTCACCCTCCAACGAGGGCCCTACAAACGCATCCATCTGACGACGGTCTTTCTTCGTGGGACGACCTGTACCCCTGGCTCTGTTCACGAATCCGCTGATGCGGTTCATCTCCAGCAGCTCATATTGATCGGGCGTCGTCACATTCTCATAAATCTCAGGCAGCAGCTTCGCCCCTACCCTTTGCTCGATGGTCTTCAGGATCTTAAACGAGTAGGTCACGGGCGGTTTCCTCACACAGACCGTCTCGCCAGCCTTCACCGTGTGCGAGGGCTTCACGTTCACGCCCTTGATCGTCACGCGACCGTTCTTACAGGCATCGGCGGCTATCGAGCGCGTCTTGAAGATACGCGCGGCCCACAGCCATTTGTCAATCCTTGCTACGTCTCCCATCTTACTGTTCACTTTTCACTTCACGTTTCTCACTTCTCTTCCCCAGCTTGTTATACTGGTTCATCGTGATGTCGATGCCAGCCAGCACGAAACTCTTGATCACCTCCACAGCCGTATCGATACTCGGCTGCAGCGCCTCCAGCTCCTCCTCGCTATACTTGCCCAGCACCCAGTCCACCTGCATGCCACGCGGGAAATCGTTGCCGATACCCATCCGCAGACGGGCATAGTCCTGACCGATCAGCTGCTGGATATGTCCCAGACCGTTGTGCCCGCCATTCGAGCCATTGGCCTTCAGGCGGAACTGTCCTAACGGCAGCGCCACCTCGTCGCTGATCACCAGCAAGCGGCTCTGGTCGATATTCTCCTTGTTCAGCCAGTATCTCACGGCGTTACCGCTCAGGTTCATGAAGGTTGATGGCTTGAGCAGGATCACTTTCCGACCTTTGAGCGACGTCTCGGCCACAAAACCGTAGCGCTTGTCCTCAAAAGAAATATTGGACGCCTTCGCAAAAGCGTCCAATACCATAAATCCTGTATTGTGGCGGGTCAGTTCGTATTCGTCACCAACATTACCCAAGCCAACAATCAAGTACTTGTCCATGCGCCGAACAGTTCAGTGATTACTGAGCGTCCTCTGCAGCAGCAGCGGCACGAGAAGCACGTGTAGCCTTCACAGAGCAAACGACTACCTGAGCAGGAGTAGCAATCTCCAGACCGTCGAAGCTCAACTCAGCCACCTTGATGGCCTTACCCAGCTTCAGGTTGGTAACATCGATCTCAAGTGTCTCAGGAATCTGCTTGTAGGGAGCAGTTACGTTCAGCTGACGAACAGCCTGGCTCAGACGACCACCGTCGCGAACACCCTGGGCATGACCAGTGAGCTTCACGGGGATACCGATGGTGATGGGCTTTGTCTCGTTCACCTCGAAGAAATCGATGTGAAGCAGGGCGTCTGTTGTGGGATGGAACTGGAGCTCCTTCATCACTGCCTTGTGAGCCTCACCGTCGATGGTCAGGTTGACAACATACACGTGAGGGGTGTAAACCACCTTACGCAGCTGAGCAGCGGGGATTGCGAATGCCAATGCCTCGGGCAGGCCATTCTCACCTTTCTTCTCACCATAGAGGTTACAGGGAACGAGTCCCTCCTTGCGGAGTTCCTTTGCGGCTTTCTTACCGGTTGTGGCGCGCTTTGAGCCACTAACGCTAAATTCTTTCATAATTGTGTTACTCTAAATTAAGTTGTTAAATACCTTATTGCTTAATTCGCCATCACACGAAAAATCGTAGTGCTTTGAGAAAAAGCGGTGCAAAGGTACTATTTTTTCCCTTACAAACCAAATATTTGCCTAAAAAAACGCAATATTTCGACTTTTTTCTTGTTTCTTCCCAGAAAAATACCTACCTTTGCACGAACAAAACAAACCCATTAATGCATCAAGAGAGATGATCAACAGAGAAATTATCAGAATCAAGATTGTTCAGTTAACCTACGCTTACTATCAAAACGGTAACAAGAACATCGACTCGGCTGAGAAAGAACAGGACGCCGTCTTGAAGTGACCCAGGCGCGTGCTCGTCGTGAGGGTCTGCCTGAACCGTCACAGAAATTTGTGTTCAACCGCTTTGCCCTTCAACTCGAAGAGAACAAGGCGCTTGCCGACTTCATCAGCACCCAGAAGTTCACCTGGGAGGATGCAGCCGCCACCATCGGTCAGCTCTTCGAGGCCATCGAGAGCAGCGACATCTACAAAGAATATATGGAGAGCAAGGAAGATAACTATGAGACCGACCGCGAACTGTGGCGCAAGCTCTACAAGACCTTCTTCATGGAGAACGCCGACCTCGACGCCATCCTCGAAGACCAGAGCCTTTACTGGAACGACGACAAAGAGATCGTTGATACCTTCGTGCTCAAGACCATCAAGCGCTTCAAGGAGCAGAATGGTGCCAAGGAGGAGCTGCTGCCCGAGTGGGACAGCGAGGAGGAGAAGGAATATGCCCGCAAGCTGTTCCGTGCTGCCATCCTCAACGATGCCCAGTACCAGCGCTTCATGAGCGAGGCCTCACGCAACTGGGACTTCTCCCGTCTGGCCTATATGGATGTCATCATCATGCAGATCGCCATCGCAGAGATCATGACCTTCCCAAGCATCCCTATCAGCGTGAGCATCAACGAATATGTGGATATCGCCAAGCTCTACTCTACCCGTAAGAGCGGCGGTTACATCAACGGCATGCTCGACGCCATTGCCCGTAACCTCATCCAGACAGGTCGACTGCTCAAGCACATCGAGCCCAAGAAGGAGAAGCAGAAGGAGCAGGAAACCGAGAAACCCAAACGTCAACGCATTAAAAAGTAAGAATTAAATAAGATATGATGAATTTAGTATTAGCTGCACAGTCAGCACAAGGAAGCGGAATGAGTATGATTATCATGATGGTGGCTATCTTCGCCATCATGTGGTTCTTCATGATCCGTCCGCAGCAGAAGCGCCAGAAAGAGATTCAGAAGTTCCAGAACGAGCTCACCGAAGGTCAGCAGGTGGTTACCGGCGGTGGCATCTACGGCACCGTGAAGAGCATCGACCTGGCTAAGAACACCGTCGATGTGAAGATCGCTCGCGACGTGGTGATCACGGTCGATAAGAACTACGTCTTCAAGGATGTGGCCAGCACCAATACATCCGGTCAGAAGTAACTCGCGCGTATATTATATATAAGGTATAGGGATGGGGGTCAGAAAGCTGTTAAAGGTTGCCAGCGACTTCGTGTTCAGTAAGACTAACAAAGATCTCTTAGTCTTCCTGTTCTTCCTGGGGCTCTCAGGCATCTTCTGGCTGTCACTGACACTCAACGAGACCTACGAGCACGAGTTTGCCATCCCCGTCAGCGTGGTCGATATCCCTAAGAACGCTGTACTCACCTCCGACGAGGTGGATACCGTGAAGATGACCATCCGCGACAAAGGTATCGTGCTGATGGCCTATCAGTATGGCGACTATCTGAAGCGGCTGCGCGTCCCGTTCAAGAACTACACCCGCAACAACGGCTCCGGTTCCGTACCTGCCTCAGAGCTTCAGAAGCTGCTCTATCAGAATCTGGTCAGCAGCTCGAAGATCATCAGCTCGAAACCTGAGAAGCTGGAGTTCTTCTACAACTACGGTACCAACAAGAAGGTACCCGTCAGGTGGAGCGGACGTGTCATCCCCGAAGAGCTCTATTTCATCTCCCGCGTAGATTATTCGCCCGACAGTGTCACCGTCTATGCCTCCGATGATAAACTCGATAGCATCAACATCATCTATACCGAGGCGCTCAACTACGCCAACTTCCGCGACACGCTCTCCATCACCTGTCAGCTGGCTAAGCTCAAGGGTGTGAAGGTTGTGCCCGACAAGGTGAAGATCAACTTCTATACCGACGTGCTCACCGAGGAGAACATCGAGGGCATCCCCATCCAGGGTATCAACCTGCCCGCAGGTAAGGTGCTGCGCACGTTCCCCGCCAAGGTCACCGTCAGCTTCGTCACTGGTGTCAACGTCTTCCGCAACCTGCGTCCAGAAGACTTCACCGTGGTGGCCGACTATAACGAGATCCAGCGCCATCCCTCCGAGAAATGCCGCATCGTGCTGAAGGATGTGCCGCCAGGCATCTCCCGTGCACGCCTCGAAGTGTCACTCGTCGACTACCTCATCGAGAACGAATAATGAGAATCGGCATCGCAGGAGGTATCGGCAGCGGCAAGAGCTACGTGTGTGCGCTCATCCGTCAGCGGGGCTTCGAGGTCTATGATTGCGACAGCGCCGCCAAGCGCCTCATCCGCACCGACCCCGACATCCGCCAGCAGCTCACCGCCCTCATCGGACCCGACACCTATAGCGCCGACGGACAGCTCAACAAAGCCGTCGTGGCACGGTTCCTGTTGCTCTCCGAGGACAACACCGACGCCATCAACCGCATTGTCCACCCCGCCGTGTTCCGCGATTTCGAAGCCAGCGGTCTGGAGTGGCTTGAGAGCGCCATCATGTATGAGTCGGGCATCTCGCGCCTCATGGATCGTGTCATCGTGGTCACCGCCCCTTTGGAAGTGCGCATCCGCCGTGTCATGCAGCGCGACCATATCTCCCGCTCGCAGGTGCTCGCCTGGATGAGCAAGCAGCTGCCGCAGGAGCAGGTCGTAACCCTGGCCGACTACGAGCTCGTGAACGACGGTCAGGCAGATATCGAACAACAATTAAACAATATTATAGAACAATGCAACAAACCATTTTAGCAATTGCCGGTAAGCCCGGCCTTTACAAACTCGTCAGCCGCGGCAACAACAATCTGATTGTCGAGGCCCTCGACGCTACCCACAAGCGCATGCCCGCCTTCGCCACCGACCGCATCACATCACTCGCCGACATCGCCATGTTCACAGAGACCGACGATGTACCCCTGATGGATGTACTCGACAACCTGAAGACCCTCGAGAACGGCAAGAAGGCCAGCATCAATGAGAAGAAAGCCTCTGGCGACGAGCTCCGTGCGTATTTCACGAAGGTGCTTCCCGAGTGGGATCAGGAGCGTGTTCACAACAGTGACATCAAGAAACTCATCACCTGGTACAACATCCTCGTTGAAGCAGGCATCACCGACTTCAAGGAAGAGATGTCCCCCACCGACGGAGACAACATCGACGATCGTAAATAATTAAAAGGCGCTGAAAAATCAGCGCCTTTTAATTATTTAGAATCGGCGGCCACCGCCGAAGCCTCCTGGGCGACCACCCGGACGTCCACCAGGACCGGGTCGACCTCCAGGACCGCCAGGACCACCACCGAAGCCGAAGGCCTTCGCACCACCAAAGAGGTTCAGACGGTAGATGACATGCACCATACCATAGCTGGTGATCGAGTTATATTCGGTATCAGTGCGACCCATCGCCGAGATGGCTCGGCTGAAGGTAGACTGCTGATGCAGGATGTCATAGAGCTGCAGGGAGATAGTGAGGGGCTTACCCTTGAGGAACCCCTGTGAGAGCTGGGCATTCCAGATGAGCTCATTGGTGTTCATCGACGCATCGCTGTAGCCGCGACGACTCTGCATCGTGATGTTCGTGGTGAGCGAGGTACCCCAGGGAGCGGTAATACCCACCAGACCGCCATAGGCATACTGCCAGGTATCGAGGTCGGCACTCGTCTGCAGGTCGTTACGTGAATGGGTATAGCCCACAGAGCCGTTGAGCTCCACCTCGAGCCACTCGTTACGATAGCTGAAGGCCAGACGCTGGTTGATGTTGGCCGACTTCGTGACACTCTTCTGTGACTCTACCAGACTGTTCACACTGGCATAACCCACATAGTGGTTGTAAACCGTATTCGTGAAGGAGTTGATGTTGAAGTAGGCCGCACTGTCGAGAGCGGTATTGAACACCAGTCCAGCATAGGCGTTCCAGTTACCATCGATATTCTCAGGGCGCGTGATACGGGCACCGGTCTGGGTGTCGAGTGTCACCTTGTTGCTGATGGCATTGCTCGTAGTGGTGAGACCTGCCCAGGTGGCGATCGAGCGCTGATGAGCCTGCACGTAGTTGTTGTAGAAGATACGGAGGTTCTGTGTGAACGAGGGTTTCAGACCCGGGTTACCCTTCTTGATGTTCAGCGGGTCGCTGTCGTCGGTGATGTCGAGCAGGTCGCTCATCTGGGGCTGGGTGATGTTAGAGAAGTAGTTCACGCGCAGCTGACTCACCTCTGAGCGCTTCCAACGGAAGTCGAGGGTCGGCGTAAAGTTGGTGACGGTACGGGTGGTGTCGGCATGCAGTCCCTTATAGTCCTGGATGTAATGTGACTTCTGGGGAATGAGGCGCACACCGACATTCAGGTTGAATGTCTTACGCACCACGCGCAGCATCAGCTCTAAATTATGGGTATAGTTTTTGTATTCTGAGAATCGGCTCAGGTCGTTGTCACGATACTGCTCGATGGGCTGATAAGGAGCCAGATAGCTATCCCAGGCGCGGTAATCGGGTGTCCAGTCCGGGCTGTAGGGCAAACGGCTGAAGTCGTAGGTAGTACGATCGCTCTTCGTATAATCGTAGCGATACTGATAGCTGAACTGGAGATACACCTGACGGAAGATGGGCTCGCTATAGGTGATGCGGGCACGGTAGTTCCAGTTCTTCGTGGGGGTGTCGTTATAGCGACGGGTCACATAGATGGAGTCGTATGCCAACTGATAGAAATTCACAAGTGCATCGTTGATCGACTGACTACCGCCGTCGCCCCAGTTACCATTGAGCTGGAGGGTGATGTTACGACCTTTGGCATTGAGCTTACGATTGAACTGCAGCATACCGCCCAGGTTTTTCGAGTCGCTATAGCTGACATTGTTCTGAACACGGTTGTTCTTCACGATGCCAAGGGCAATCAGCTCCGGAAGCTGCTCCAGGGGGTTGGTGACATACTGATAGGGATCCTTGTCGAAGGTCGCCTCGTCACTCAGGTCGAGTCCGTCGTTGGAGTTATAGCGCAGCGTGGGACGGAACAGGATATTGGTCATCGAGTCGGGCTGCCACTCGATACGCATCTGGGCGTTCCAGCTGTTACCGCGTGAGAAGCCATGGGTGATGCTGTTGGAGAAGACGGAGGTCTGGGAGTCGTAGATCTGCTCACTGGAGACGCGGCGCAGCTGGTCACCGTCAGAGTGGTTCCAGCGCACGCTACCATCCCATTTGAACTTATCCTTCAGCTCATAGTTGAAGTTGGCACCCACCATCTTGGAGGCATTGAGTCCCTGACGCTGCTGACCCCATCGGCCACCACCGCCACCGCCAGGGAAACCCATGTCGTTGACATTGTTGGCGCGGGTGAAGAGCATCACCTTCAGATTGTCTTTCATCACGGCGCCCATGCCTCGGCCGAAGTAACGGCTATGCGTACCGATACCCAGATCGACATTCGCCATCACACCTTTGTTCATACCTTGCTTGATGCCGAAGTCGAGCACTGTCTCCTCCTCACCATCCTGGATACCACTGACGCGGGCGAGGTCGCTCTGCTGATCGTAGGCCTTGATGCGGTCGATGATGTTGGTGGGCAGGTTCTGCAGGGCGGTCTTCGTGTCGCCAGTCATGAACTCCTTACCGTCCACGAGGATCTTCTTCACTTCCTTACCGTTGATCTTGATGGTTCCGTCGTCGCTGACCTCAGCACCGGGGAGGCGCTTCACGAGCTCCTCGACCACCGATCCCTCGGGCGTGCGGAAGGCACTGGCATTATACATAAAGGTATCGGCCTTCAGTGTCACCTTCGAGGCTCGTGCCGTCACCGTGGCACCTTTCAACATGATCGCATCGGGCTCCAGGGTGATGGTACCGGCGGAATAATCCTTGCCGTCACGAATATTTAGTTGTTTTGTGTAGGTCTTAAAACCAACGTAGGTGATTTTCAGAGTGTATCGGCCATCGCGGGGTGCGCGGATCGAGAATCCGCCGTTCATGTTGGTGAGCGCATTGGCCACCACCTTCTCTCCACTTAAAATGGAAGCCGTCGCTTGAATGACGGCCTCCTGTGTATCCTGTTCAACAACCCTACCTGAAACTAACCTTTGGGCATTTGCCATGACCGACGTAACCAATACGACAGTCAGAAGTATCACTTTTCTCATTATTTCTCAATCTTGCTGACCTTTTGACGGAGGAAAAAGGGAAAAGTTTAATGGTCATGGCAATTTTTTAAAGAAAAAATGCGTTTGTTTCAGATAATTGTCGTAACTTTGCACCGCATGAACAGAACAGACAGACCTGTTTTCCATTAAAATATGAACCAACAAAAAGTTGTCATTGCAGAAGATTTAGGGCAGTCGCTGAAGGAAGCGATGGAGGCCTGCGAGCGTGATAAAGTGTTCGTATTGCTGGACGAGACCACCGAAAGGTGCTGTCTGCCTGTGGTTGAAGCAGCGGTAGGTCTCCAGGATGCCAAGCGAATCATCATCGGAGCCACCGACACGCATAAGACGCTCGAGTCGCTGGCCCATGTCTGGGAAGAGCTGGGATCAGGAGGCGGCACCCGTCACTCCTTATTAATAAATATAGGTGGTGGCATGGTGACCGATCTTGGCGGATTCGCCGCCTCGACGTTTAAGAGAGGCATCAATTACATCAACATCCCCACCACCCTGCTCTCAATGGTGGATGCCAGCGTAGGCGGAAAGACGGGTATCAACTTCAGAGGACTGAAGAACGAGATTGGCGTGTTTAACAATGCATCGACCGTGATTCTCGACACGCAGTTTCTGAAGACCCTCGATGCGGAGAACATCTGTTCGGGCTATGCCGAGATGCTGAAGCACGGACTGATATCTGACGAGAAGATGTGGGCGGAGTTGATGAACTTTGAGCTGGAACAGCCGGATCTGAGGCAGCTGAGCCGGATGGTGGCCGACAGCGTAGCCGTGAAGGAGCGCATCGTCACCGAGGATCCGACCGAGCAGGGCATCAGAAAGGCACTGAACCTGGGTCACACCGTCGGTCACGCCTTTGAGTCGTTCGCCCTGAAGCGCCAACCCGTGTTACACGGCTATGCAGTGGCCTGGGGCCTGATCTGCGAACTCTACCTGAGTTGCATCAAGACGGGCTTCCCCACGGACAAGATGCATCAGACCGTGAGATTCATCAAGGAGCACTATGGCATGATGACCATCACCTGTGATGACTACCCCACGCTGCTCGAACTGATGACGCACGACAAGAAGAATGTGGCTGGCAGCATCAATTTCACGCTGTTAGGTGGCATCGGAGACATCCGTATCAACCAGACGGCCACGAAGGAAGAAATCTACGAAGCGCTCGATTTCTATCGGGAGAGCTGAATAGGATAAGAATGACCAATCAACTTGTTAGACCTATCATATTACTAACTAATCAGGGTAGGACTGCTCGTGAGAGTAGTCCTATCTGTTTTTAGCAATGTCCTCTGCTGCTTTGCGCGCGGGCTTGCCCGTCTCTGTCAAGGGTATCTTGTCAACATGAAGATACGCTTTGGGCTGATGGTATTTGGGAAGCACCTGGGCACACACCTGTCGCGCCTCCTCAACAGTCCCTTCTGTCAGCAGCACCACCACCTCACCAAACTTAGTATCAGGGCTCTTCGTGATGAGGAAGGGTGCCTGGAGATGGGGGCGCAACTGGCGCTCTACGGTCTCGATCTGGATCTTGATGCCACCGGAACAGATGACATTATCCTTTCTCCCTAAGATACGGAAGCGCCCCTCGGAGAGTTCGACGATATCGTTGGTGACGAGGCGCTCAGCACAGACCAGAGGGGCCTCGATCACCAGACAGTCGTCGGCATTGAGGCTGACCTTCACAGAGGGGAACGGGGTGTACCAGTCGGAGGCATCGGGTCCGTTCAACCGACGGAGGGCGATATGTGAGAGGGTCTCTGTCATGCCATAGGTGCTCCACACATGATGGGGGAAGTCTTTCAGTGCCGCAGCGAGGGCATCATCGATGGCACCCCCACCGATAATCAGGTGACGGATCTGCATCAGGCGTTCTCGTTCCTCAGGCACCTGCAACGAGTTATACACCTGCATCGGCACCATGGCGGCAAAGGATAGTTGATAGTTATGGGCTAAAGGGTGGCCGCTGGGCTCCACAGTGATCAACTTTAATCCTCGCTCTATCGATCGCACCACCATCATCTTGCCAGCGATATAGTCGGTACTCATACACAGCAACGCCGTATCGCCAGCCTTCAAACCTAAAAAGTCACAGGTGATCCGTGCAGAATTCAGCATCCGCTGCTTCTCCACCAACATACGTTTAGGCTCACCAGTACTACCCGATGTCTTCACCTCAACGTACTCCGAATCATTATTCCACTCAGCAAAAAATTCTTCTATACTCATATTTTTTTTCGATAAAAAGCGCTCGGCGACGCAAGGAGACGCTTGCTACCGCAGGGACGCAAGAACAAAAGAACATATTTTTTTCAGCTCTCCATGGTGCGCAACCTTTTTTGTTCTTATGTTCTTATGTCTAAAAATAATTTATCACCACGAATTTCGAGGGGCATGGGGATATTATCAGTGAAGAGCTGGCCAGTGCCGAGGCCTTGCGGCATCGTGATATGAGGACCATAGACATCGGAGGCAAACTGAGCGATGGCGTTCAGACCGATGTTACTCTCCAGGGCGGAGGTGATCCAGGAACCGATGCCCTGCGCCTTGGCTGCCTCAATCCACTCCCGACAACCCTGCATGCCACCATGAAGCGAGGGTTTGAGGATGATGTAACGGGGTTTGATGATGTTCAGCATGTGACCTTTCATCTCAGGGTCGTTCACACCGATGAGTTCTTCGTCGAGGGCGATGGGCAGGGGTGACTCCCGACAGAGCTCGGCCATATAGGCCCACTGTCCCTGTTTGATGGGCTGCTCGATCGAATGGATGGCATATTGCGAGAGGAGCTCCAGTTTATAGAGGGCCTCCTCATAGGCGAAGGCACCGTTGGCATCGAGGCGCAGCTCTACCTCATGGAAAGAGAAACGATCGCGGATGCGCTTCACGAGATCCAGCTCCTGCTCGAAGTCGATGGCACCGATCTTGAGTTTCACGCAACGGAAGCCTTTCTCCAGCTTCTCTTCCAACCGCTGCAGCATCTCGTCGTAACGTCCCATCCACACGAGTCCGTTGATGGGGATGCCCTCCTCGCCACGACTGAAGGGGGTATCGAAAAGAAGACTTCTTCCATCTTCCTTCTTACAGGTCACATCCAGCACAGCGGTCTCCAGACCGAACAGCATGGAGGGATAGTCACGCATGGCGTCATAGTCGATCTCACCAGTCTGACAGAACGCCTCACAGAACTGACGAAGCTTGGCCTCGTATGTCTCGTCGGGCAGTGCATCGCAACTGAGGTCGGGCAAGGGGGCACATTCGCCAACACCCTCGCGCTCACCGTCTGACAGACAGATCAACCAGATCTTCCGTTCCGTATAAACCCCACGCGACGTCCCCGCCGGCTGCTTAAAATGCAGTGTTTTCTTTTCTAGACAAAAGAACATAATAGTTATTTTTTAGACAGAAGAACAAAAGAACATAATAGTTATTTTTTAGACAGAAGAACAAAAGAACATAATAGTTATTTTTTAGACAGAAGAACAAAAGAACATATTATTTATTATACTGACGAAACTTTCGTTTTATTTCTAATTTGGGTGCACCAAAATTAATCAATAATCCGTTATCGATATGAGTAGCAGATAGATAGTTAACTAATTCTATGATAACGCATTTCTCTACAAGCAGATCTGCTCTAAATTCTCCAACCACAGTGTCATCGTAATAAACATTAATTGGATATTCTGCAATAGCATCTATCTGATGTTTCTTCAATTCTAATAGCAAAGCCTTTTGATATACAGACTCCAAGAATCCAACTCCCAAGACTAATCTTACTTCATAAGCACATTCTATAATAGTCTTTATCAACTTCTCTAAATCCATCTCTTTATAATTATAAAATATGTTCTTATGTTCTTATGTCTAAAAGATTATGGGAGTTTGGGATATTTTTTGAAGTCGGGTTTGCGCTTTTCCAGGAAGGCCTTGCCACCCTCTTGGGCCTCGTCGAGGAAATAGTAGAGCATGGTACAGTCGCCAGCCAGTTCCTGGATGCCTGCCTGACCGTCGAGCTCGGCATTCAGTCCTGCCTTGATCATACGCAGGGCCAGGGGCGAACGCTCCATCATGATCTCTGCCCACTCCACACACTCGTCCTCCAGACGCTCGATGGGTACCACCTTGTTCACCATACCCATCTCCTCTGCCTCCTTCGCCGAATACTGACGACAGAGGAACCAGATCTCACGCGCCTTCTTCTGACCTACGATACGGGCGAGATAAGAAGAGCCGAAGCCAGCATCGAAGCTACCCACCTTAGGACCCGTCTGTCCGAAGATCGCATTCTCAGAGGCGATGGTGAGGTCGCAGACAAGGTGGAGCACATGACCGCCACCGATGGCATAGCCATTCACCATCGCGATCACAGGTTTTGGCAAGCGGCGGATCTGCATCTGCACATCGAGCACACTGAGACGCGGCACCCCGTCTTCATCGACATAGCCGCCACGTCCCTTCACATGCATGTCACCACCTGAACAGAAGGCATGCTTCACGTCGGCGAGCGTCTTCCCCTCCGGCACCTCAGACATCGCCCCGGTGAGGAGCACCACCGAGATGTCCTGCATCTCGCGACACATACTGAAGGCCTGCGACAGTTCCCAAGTGGTCTTGGGGGTGAAGGCATTACGGTAACGGGCACGATTAATGGTGATCTTGGCGATGCCATGATATTCTTCAAAAAGAATCTCTTCAAACTTACGAATTTCTTTCCAGTCTCTCATTTTTTCTTTTCTTTTTTGACAGAAGAACATAAGGACATATTTTTAAGCTCTCCATGATGCACACCTTATTATGTTCTTTTGTTCTTATGTCTAAATTAATTATGATCTTTTGTTCTTATGTCTAAAATAAATTTATAGTACTCGCGGTAGACGGCCTCATCGGTGGTGGGATCGGTGAAGACCTCCAGGAGCACAGGGCGGTCGCTCTCTATATTTAATAAGGTGTCGATGCCGTCATGAAGCTGTGACAGGTCGGAGGCCGAGAGATACACCACATCGTTCTGCCGACAGATCCCCTCCGCACTGGTGTGATGCGAGGCGGCGACAAAGGCATCACGGGCAGGACTCTTCTCCAGACCCGGTAACATGTTGAAGATACCACCGCACCCGTTGTTGAGCAAGAGGATACGCAGGTTACCCCGCAGGTTCCGATTCCACAAGGCGTTCTGATCATAGAAGAAACTCAGGTCGCCGATGACACAGAAGACACGATCGTCGGTGACCACCGAGAAGCCCGCTGCCGTAGAGAGCGAGCCTTCGATGCCGTTCACCCCCCTATTACACCACACGGGATGCTTGGCAAAGCTGTTGGCCAGTCGGATGGCGGTGCTGTTGGCATAGTGCACCTGGGCCTCACCGACATGACGCTCGAAATACTTCACGGCAGCCATCTGGGAATAGGCCGGCTCGTAACTGTCAGCCTGTTGACGGATACGGATGAGCAGCTCATTCCATTGCTGTATGAAAGGATGGGACTCCATCACCGTCATCAACAGGATATGATCAGCCACCGCCTCCCCATCACCCTGAAACACGTGGGTGAGGTTCATGAACGTATCATTGATCTCACCAGCGGCATTCACCGTCCACGTCTCCTTGGCTTTGCGCAGGAAACGCTTAAGCCGTTTGCTCACGATGGAGCCACCGGTATAGAGCACGAAGTCGGGCACATAAGCCTCATCATCACCCACAACACTCACCGCCTCGTCGAGAAGCGGGTTCATCGGCTGTCCGCTGATCAGCATCGGACGCTTGGCTTGTAGGAACATCCGCGTGATATGACTCAAGGCAGCCGGCGAGAGGTCGGCAGCGGCAAACTCGATCTTCCGCTCCTCCGGCAATGCCGGCACACTGTAATCAAAGAGAGGTTCGGTGATGGGCACGTTGATATGCACAGGACCACGCCCACCCTGCAGGGCTGCCACCAGCGCCTCGTTTACCTGGCGGTTACAATACCAGCGCTCATCCTCATCGTGGGGTTCAGGCAGCGAGACGGCTTTCCGCACAAATCGTCCCAAGGCATCCGGCTGGGGCATCGTCTGACCATCAAGCTGATCGATCCAGGCGGCCGGACGATCGGCGGAGATCACCACCAAGGGGATATGCTGGTAATAGGCTTCCGCCACCGCCGGGGCGACATTCAACAGGGCCGTACCACTGGTGACGCACACCACCACGGGTGCTTTAGTGGCCTGCGACATCCCTAAGGCATAAAAGCCCGCCGAGCGCTCGTCGGTAACCGGATAGCACGCGATATCTGGACACGCATTGAGATTATGCACAATGGGTGAATTACGACTACCCGGACAAACGACTGCATGGCGCACTCCATGAGCCACGAGCAGCGACGTAAGTATATTGACATTCCCCTTATTACTATACATCTTTTGTCCTTATGTTCTTGCGTCCCTGCGGTAGCAAGCGTCTCCTTGCGTCGCCGAGCGCTTTTTATCTAAAATTCTTCTCATTGTACCTAATTTGGCCTCCGTCTCCTGCCACTCCTGCTCCTCCACACTATCCTTCAGCAGACCGCCACCAGCAAAGAGATGACACACCCCCTGCTCGATGTTCATGCAACGCAGGGAGACATAGAGGGAAGTCTGTTCCTGAGGATCAAGCATCCCCATGAAACCGCTATAGTAGCGACGGGGCGTATGCTCATGACGGACGATAAAGTCGAAGGCGCTCTTCTTGGGCAGACCGCAGACGGCCGGCGTGGGATGAAGCGACTGTAGGAGGTCGCCGATATGGGCATTGTCGGGCAAGGTGAAACTGAAGTCACTGCGCAGATGCACCAGGTTAGCGGCCCGCACGGTAGATGGTCCTTCCTCGCTGAAGTCGCTGGCATACTGTTCCAGACACTCTGCGATATAAGTCGCCACCAAGCGCTGTTCCTTCAGATTCTTGGTGGTCCATGTGATGGGCACATCCTTCAGGGGGGCATCATATCTCAACTGCTCACCCTCCAGCTTCATCGTACCTGCCAGAGCGACGGTCTGCCACGCCGTACCTTCACCTTTGAGCAGGATCTCTGGGGTGGCCGTCAGCCAACAGCCGCTCTTCGCCGTCCACACCAGGGCAATAAACAATCGGGGATAGAGCGCACAGGCCTGCAGGAAGAAGTCCAAAGGCTTCCGGTCATCCTGCGGCTGCTCATCCACACAACGTGCCAGCACGATCTTCTTGAAGGTGTCCAACTCCAACTGCGAATGCTCGTTAGCAAAGTCGATGGCGTAGTGCATACGACTGGCGCCCGTCATACCGATGCCATTGGTGACAGGGATCTCGGGCGACAAGTCAGAAAGGGCTGACAGCGACAGCTGTTCCTTCCTGTCAGGCCGTATCAGCAGGATGGGCTGGTCAGGCTTCACCTCAAAGGGGGCGATCACAAACCCGCTCCTGTTGTTGAGATCGGCACAAGAGAGCAGTTCCACTGGTGTTCCTTCCTCCTGGACGACCAGTGTCACCTCGTCAGAATAAGGCTGACGAAAGATGGCTATTCCTGATATATCCGACATTACCGTTTGGGATTGATGACATAATTGGTGACCCGCACATTCGAGATCAGATCACCATTGGTGTTCCTGATATCCACATTCCACACATGGAGCGTCGTGCCCTGATGCAAGAGCTTCGCGAAGGCGGTCACGGTGTCGCCCTCAGACACGGCCTGCACATGACTGCCACTGACCTCGATGCCCACACAGGCGCAACCGGGACAGAGGGAACAGGAACCCACACCGGCCACATTCTCTGCCAGCGCCAGTGAGGCACCGCCACTCAGGAAGCCGAAGGGCTGGCGATTGCGCTCATCTACTTTCATACGTGCCATACAAGTATCGACCTCGGGCGTGGAGACAAACTCCATCCCGAGGGCGGTACTTAAATTCGGCTTCTCATTGATTATTTCTTTAATTCTTTCTACGTCCACTTTTTTATTATGTTCTTTTGTTCTTCTGTCTAAGAACTATTTAAACAGCGAGTATTCTGGAACGCTCCATGCCAGGGCACTGGCACCCAGCACATCACGCTCACGGTCATTCAACTTCGAGCAAAGGATCTTCACCCTCCCACGGAGGTTGCCAAACACATGTGCCTCGAACGTGTCGTACAGCGGATCCAAAAGCCACTTGCCGGCATGCGAGACACCACCCGTCAGGATGATCGCCTCAGGATCGACGATCGAAGCATAGTTAGCGACACCCAGTCCCAGGTAATAGCCTGTACGGCGATAGACCTCGATAGCCATCTCATCCCCCTGATCACAACTCTCTGCGATGGTACGGGGCGACAGTTTCTCCAGGTTGCGCATCAGTGAGGGTGCATCGCTCTCAGCCATCAGTTCATGAGCCGTCTGAATAATACCATTGGCACCGACATAGGCCTCAAGACAACCTTCGTGCCCACAGCCGCACTTACGGCCTTTATCGACAATACAGGTATGTCCGAACTCACCAGCGAAGCCCAGATGACCGCAATGCTCGTTTCCTTTCGAGAAAAAGCAGCTGCCAATACCGACACCCAGACTGAGAATGATAAAGTTCTTCATACCATGGGCACTGCCAAAGGTGTATTCACCTAGGGCGGTGATATGTGCATCGTTGGCGAGGGCCACCGCCAGTCCCATCCGGTCGCGCAGCATCGCTGCCAGCGGGACGATCCCCTTCCAAGGCAAGTTGGCCGCATTCTCAATACAGCCGGAAACAGAGCTGGCACTGGGACAGCTGACACCGATGGAACGGATGGTCTCATAACCGCCGTTAGCCTCTACGAGCATGACGATCTTCTCACTGATAGCCGTCACGAAATTGTTGACATCAGGATAGTCTTGTGTAGGAAAGAAATCCTCTGCAAGGATGTTTCCACGCACATCAACGATGGCATAGGTCGTACGTTCGTTACTGATATCCACTCCTACGACTTTCGATTTGATATTGTACTCTTCCATTTTTATATATGTAGCTTTTAGTTATCTGTATCAAATTATTTAAACAGGGAGTATTCCTTCACATCCCAGGCTAAGGCACTGGCACCCAGCACATCGCGCTCACCCTCTTTCAGGATGGAGACAAGAATACGTGTCTTATTTCGGATATTACGGAACACATGTTCGTCGAACGCCTGGCGCATCGGTTTCAGCAGCCACTTGCCACCGGCCGTCATGTCACCCGTGAGGATGATCGCCTCTGGATTCACAATCGAAGCATAATTAGCCATTCCGAGACCGAGCATCTCACCGACCCTGCGGAAAGCCTCAATAGCCACCTGGTCACCCTTGTCGCAACAGTTGACGATCCCTCCGATCGTCAGTTCCTGAAGACTGCTGAGCATCGTCGGTTCCTTGGCTTCCGCCATCAGCTCCTTAACGGTTCTGATCAGTCCTTTCTCCGAGCAGTAGGTCTCCAGACAGCCGCGCTTGCCACAGCCGCACTCACGCCCGTTGATCTCCACACAGGTATGTCCGATCTCACCGGCAAAGCCGTCATTGCCCAGATGGGGCTGTCCGTTGGAGAAGAAGCAGCTGCCAAGACCACCGTGACTGATGGTCACCACCACAAAGTCTTTCATGCCATGGGCACTGCCGTAGGTCTTCTCACCCAGGGCCGTGATATGCGCATCGTTGGCCACCGCCACCGCGAGTCCCATCCGGTCGCGCAGCATCGCAGCCAGAGGGATGACGCCCTTCCAGGGCAGGTTGGCCGCATTCTCAATGCAGCCGGAGACAGAGCTGGCACTGGGAGCACTGACGCCAATCGAACGCACACTCTCATACCCCCCATTCTCCTCTAACAGTGCAAAGATATTCTCACTCAAGGCTGTCACATAGTCATTCACATCAGGATAATCCGAAGTTGCAAAATGATCCTGTGCCACAATCTCGCCCCTGATATCTACCAGAGCGATGGTGGTTCTCTCGATACGGATGTCAATTCCGACGACACGGGTTTTGATCTGATCAACAGACTCTACGGCTTCAACATTTTCCATACTTACAGATTATTTAAATAATGAATACTCTTTTACCTCCCAGGCCAGAACGCTGGCTCCCAACACATCGTGGTTGTCCTCATCCAATTCTGAAATCAGGAACTTCGTCTTATCTTTTGTATTTGTATAGACATACGAATCAAAGCTCTTCTTCATCGGATCCATGAGCCAGTCGCCAGCTTTGGCGATACCACCCGTAAAGATGATTGCTTCCGGATTCACAATCGAGGCATAGTTGGCCAAGCCGAGTCCCAGCACCTTGCCGGTACGGCGATAGACCTCGATGGCTAACTCATCCCCCTGGTCACAGAACTTGGTGATCAGCTTCGGCGTTAAGTTCTCAGCCGAGCGCATCAGCGAGGGCGCATCGGTCTCTGCCAGCACCTCTTTTGCCGTCATCACGATACCCTTGGCGGCGGTATAGGTCTCCAGACAGCCTTTCTTGCCACAGCCACAGGTACGGCCATTTCTGACCACACACGTATGACCCACCTCACCGGCGAAGCCATCAGAGCCTTTATGAATCATGCCATTAGAGAAGATACAGCTACCCATACCCGACCCCAGGGTGATGACCACGAAATCGCGCATGCCACGTGCACAGCCAAAGGCATGCTCACCGAGGGCGATCACCTGGGCATTATTGGCCACTGCTACCGAAATGCCAAGCCGGTCGCGCATCAGCGGACCAAAGGGCACGATGCCCTTCCAAGGCATATTGGGAGAGTTCTCCATACACCCTGTCATAAAATTGGCACTGGGACAACTGACGCCCACAGACCGGATAGACTCATAGCCGCCATTGGACTCCATCATCATCAGGATCCGCTCGCACAGCGCCATCACATAATCGTTGGCATCAGGGTAGTTGAGCGTGGGGAAACTATCCTTCACAAGGATCTCACCTTTTGCATTGACAATTGCAAAGGTCGTCTCCTCCATACTGATATCTACACCTATGACTCGCTTCTTAACTATAGCTTGTTCCATTATTCAGATGTTGGTAACATGTCGCAAATATATACATATTTTCGCTACTACACAAATCTTTCACATTTTTTTTGCAAATATTTACTCTAACCTTGCTTTTTTCGCAAGAATTTCGTAACTTTGCAGCCATAAAAGCAAAATGAATAGAGAAAAAGATGAACGTTTTAGAACTTAGTGAACAGGAAATCGGAAGGCGTCAGAGTCTTCAGGAGCTGCGCGCGATGGGTATCGATCCCTACCCCGCAGCAGAATATCCTACCAATGCCTTCAGCACCGATATCAAAGCAGAATTCAAGGACGACAGCGACCGTGAGGTTGTGATCGCAGGCCGTATGATGAGCCGTCGCGTGATGGGTAAGGCCAGCTTTGCGGAGCTGCAGGACTCCAAAGGAAGAATCCAGGTCTATATCACCCGCGACGATATCTGCCCGGGTGAGAATAAGGACTTATATAATAATGTATTTAAGCGCCTGCTTGACATCGGTGATTTTATCGGTGTCAAGGGTAAGGTGTTCCGCACCCAGACCGGCGAGATCAGCGTCCATGCCTCTGAGCTGAAGCTGCTCTCCAAGAGCCTGAAGCCGCTGCCCATCGTGAAATATAAGGACGGTGTGGCTTATGATAAGTTTGACGATCCCGAGCTCCGCTATCGCCAGCGTTATGTCGATCTGGTGGTAAACGAGGGTGTGAAGGATACCTTCCTGCAGAGAGCCACCGTCATCCGCACGCTCCGTCGGGTGCTCGACGAGGCCGGCTACACGGAGGTGGAGACCCCTACCCTGCAGATGATTGCCGGCGGTGCTTCGGCCCGTCCGTTCATCACCCATTTCAATGCACTCGATCAGGATATGTATATGCGTATCGCCACCGAGCTCTATCTGAAGCGCCTCATCGTGGGTGGCTTCGAGGGTGTCTATGAGATTGGCAAGAACTTCCGCAACGAGGGTATGGACCGTAACCACAACCCTGAGTTCACCTGCATGGAGCTCTATGTGCAGTATAAGGACTACAACTGGATGATGTCGTTCACCGAGCAGCTGCTCGAGACGATCTGTATCGCCGTGAACGGCAAGCCCGAGCGCGAGATCGACGGTAACATCGTGAGTTTCAAGGCGCCTTATCGCCGTCTGCCGATCCTGGAGGCTATTCAGGAGAAGACCGGTTTCGACTGCACAGGCAAGACCGAGGAGGAGATCCGTGCTTTCTGTCTCAGCAAGGGTATGGATGTAGATGAGACGATGGGTAAGGGTAAGCTGATCGACGAGCTCTTTGGAGAGTTCTGCGAGGGCACCTTCATCCAGCCGACCTTCATCACCGACTATCCTGTGGAGATGAGCCCGCTCACGAAGATGCACCGCTCTAAGCCCGGCCTCACCGAGCGTTTCGAGCTGATGGTGAATGGTAAGGAGCTGGCTAATGCCTACTCGGAGTTGAATGACCCGATCGATCAGGAGGAGCGCTTCGTCGAGCAGATGAAGCTCGCTGACAAGGGCGACGACGAGGCGATGATCATCGACCAGGACTTCCTCCGTGCCCTGCAGTATGGCATGCCGCCTACCTCTGGTATCGGTATCGGTATCGACCGTCTGGTGATGCTGATGACGGGCAAGACCTTCATCCAGGAGGTGCTGTTCTTCCCCCAGATGAAGCCTGAGAAGAAGATTCCTCAGAGCACACCTGCTGAGTGGGCAGAGATCGGCGTCGCCGAAGAATGGGTACCTGTGCTCCGCAAGGCGGGCTTCAACCTCGTCTCTAACATCAAGGAAGAGAAGGCCCAGGGTCTGCAGCAGAAAATCGGCGACATCGTCAAGAAATACAAGCTCGACATGACCAAGCCCTCTGTCGATGACATACAGCAATGGATTGACAAAAGTAATGAATAGATTTTAGACAGAAGATTTTTTAGACAGAAGAACAAAAGAACAAAAATAAGGCTGCGCACAATGAAGGGAAAATAAATATGTTCTTATGTTCTTATGTCAAAAGAAAAAAGTTCTTATGTCAAAAGAAGAAGAGAAATGTACGACTGTGGGAAAATAGCGATAATCGGTGGTGGTAGCTGGGCGACAGCGATCGCAAAGATTGTGGTGGGCCATACCCATCACATCGGCTGGTATATGCGTCGCGACGACCGTATCGACGACTTCCGCCGTCTGGGCCATAACCCCGCCTATCTCACCAGCGTCCATTTCAATACCGACGAGATCTATTTCGACAGCGACCTGAACCGTATCGTACAGCAGTATGACACGTTGGTGTTTGTCACGCCCTCACCCTATCTGAAGAGCCATCTGAAGAAACTGAAGTCACGAATCCGCGACAAGTTCATCCTGACGGCCATCAAGGGTATCGTGCCCGATGAGAACCTGGTCTGCTCGGAGTATTTCCATCAGGTGTATGATGTGCCCTACGAGAACTTAGCCTGTATCGGTGGTCCCTCGCATGCCGAGGAGGTGGCGCTGGAGCGCCTCTCCTACCTCACCGTGGGCTGTAGCGATCAAGACAAGGCACAGGCCTTCTGCGATGTGCTCTCCAGCGATTTCATCAAGACCAAGACGTCTTCCGACGTGGTGGGCATCGAGTATTCCTCGGTGCTGAAGAATGTGTATGCCATCGCAGCCGGTATCTGTAGTGGTCTGAAATACGGCGACAACTTCCAGTCGGTGCTCATGGCGAATGCCGTCCAGGAGATGAACCGTTTCCTCACGGCTGTCTATCCCTTGGAGCGTAACATCTACGACTCTGTGTATCTGGGCGACCTGCTGGTGACGGGTTACTCCAACTTCTCCCGCAACCGCACCTTCGGTTCGATGATCGGTAAGGGCTACAGCGTGAAGTCAGCGCAGATCGAGATGGAGATGATTGCCGAGGGCTATTTCGGTACGAAGTGTATGAAGGAGATCAATCGTCACTGTCATGTGAACATGCCGATCCTCGATGCCGTGTATAACATCCTCTACGAGCGCATTGCCCCGCAGATCGAGATCAAACTCCTAACAGATTCGTTCAGATAGAATTTAGACATAGTAACAAAATAACATATAATTAAAAACTTAAGATCTATGAGCAACATCAGATTAGAAATTTCGAAAGCCGCTTGCTTCTTGGAGGCAGGCGCAGTAGAGGCATTTGAGCCTCAGGTAAAGGCCGCTCAGAAGGCACTTGAAGAGGGCACATGCCCTGGTAATGATTTCCTTGGCTGGCTCCATCTGCCATCAAGCATCACACCTGCGTTCCTCGATGAGCTGCAGGCTTGTGCCAAGGTGCTCCGCGAGAACTGCGAGGCCATCGTCGTAGCCGGTATCGGTGGTTCTTACCTCGGTGCCCGTGCCGTCATCGAAGCCCTCAGCAATTCCTTCGGCTGGCTTATCCAGGACAAGAAGAATCCTACCATCCTCTTCGCAGGTAACAACATCGGTGAGGATTACCTCTTCGAACTCACAGAATATCTGAAGGACAAGAAATTTGGTGTCATCAACATCTCTAAGAGTGGTACCACCACTGAGACAGCCCTCACCTTCCGTCTGCTGAAGAAGCAGTGTGAGGCGCAGCGCGGTAAGGAAGAGGCCAAGAAGGTCATCGTCGCTGTGACCGATGCGAAGCGCGGTGCTGCCCGTACCTGTGCCGACAAGGAGGGTTACACCTCATTCATCATCCCCGACAACGTAGGTGGTCGTTTCTCAGTGCTCACACCGGTAGGTCTGCTGCCGATCGCCTGTGCCGGTTTCGACATCAAGCAGCTCGTTGGCGGTGCTCAGGACATGGAGAAGGCCTGTGGTAAGGACGTTCCCTTTGCCGAGAACCCCGCTGCCCTGTATGCTGCCGTTCGTAACGGTCTCTACCAGAAGGGCAAGAAGATTGAGATCATGGTGAACTACCAGCCCAAGCTCCACTTCTTCTCTGAGTGGTGGAAGCAGCTCTACGGCGAGTCTGAGGGTAAGGATGGTAAGGGTATCTTCCCCGCCTCTGTCGATTTCACCACCGACCTGCACTCGATGGGTCAGTGGATCCAGGAAGGCGAGCGCACCATCTTCGAGACGGTGATCTCTATCGAGGAGCCTGAGAAGAAGCTGCTGTTCCCCAACGATGAGGAGAATCTCGACGGTCTGAACTTCCTCGCTGGCAAGCGCGTGGACGAGGTGAACAAGATGGCAGAGCTCGGTACCCGTCTGGCTCACGTGGACGGCGGTGTGCCCAACATGCGCATCAGCGTTCCCAAGCTCAATGAGTACTATATCGGCCAGCTCATCTACTTCTTCGAGATTGCCTGCGGCATCAGCGGTAACATTCTGGGTGTGAACCCGTTCAACCAGCCCGGTGTAGAGGCTTACAAGAAGAATATGTTCGCTCTGCTCGGCAAACCCGGCTACGAGGCTGAGTCAGAAGCTATTAAAGCAAGGTTATAGTGTTTAGAATAGCAATCAACAAATACTTGGAAGAACACGGCTTTGAGGCATTCCACCCCAAGGCCGTGCTCTTTGATATGGACGGCGTGCTCTACGACTCCATGCCCAACCATGCCGTCGCCTGGCAGGAGAGCATGGCGAAGTTCGGCATCCACATGACGGCCGACGATGCCTATGCCACCGAGGGTGCCCGTGGTGTGGACACCATCCGTCAGATGGCGCTCCAACAGTTGCATCGCGAGATCGACGAAGCCGAAGCCCAACGGATGTATGATGAGAAGAGCCGTATTTTTCATAGTCTCCCGGAGGCACCGCTCATGCCGGGCATCCTCGAACTGATGCAGCAGATTCAGACCGCAGGCATGCAGTGTGGCATCGTCACGGGCAGTGGACAGCTGCCGTTGATCCAGCGTCTTCAGAAAGACTTCGGGGCTTTTGTCGATCAAGCCCACATCACCACCGCCTATGATGTAAAACGCGGAAAGCCCGCCCCCGATCCCTATCTGATGGGACTCCAGAAGGCAGGCGATCTTCAGCCTAACGAGGCGATTGTGGTAGAGAATGCACCCCTTGGTGTACGTTCGGGCCATGCCGCCCGCATCTTTACCATTGCCGTCAACACCGGTCCTTTACCTAACGAGGTCCTCCTCGCCGCCGGAGCCGACATCCTCTTCCCCACCATGCCCGCCCTCACTAAATCCTTCGACGTCTTTATGTCATCCCGAAATGACCCTGAAAGGGTCAAATAACCTAGCGTAGGGGCTCGCCCCTACGTAACCAAGACGACAAATTTAGTTAAAAAGGTTGTAACGTTACAACCTTTTCAAAAACATTTTGTACCTTTGCCTAAAATTTGGCATAAATACGTATCGTATGAAATATCTGAATATCAAAAAGGCGCTGGAAGCATGGCGGGATTTACAACCGTTGTCAGAGAAAGACCGTGACCGTCTTAGTCGTAGGTTTACTGTGGACTTTAACTACAATAGTAATCATATTGAAGGTAATACTTTGACCTATGGCCAAACTGAAATATTATTGTTGTTCGGTAAGGTAATAGGAGAAGCTAACGTGCGAGATGTGCAGGAAATGACAGCGAGCAACGTGGGTCTGAGGATGATGACTGAGGAGGCTCTCGTGAAGGAGATGCCGCTGACGCAGAACTTCATACGCACGCTGCATAAGACGCTGTTGAGGGAGGATTATACGGTGTATCGTAATCTGCCGGGTGGTGTGCAGACAAGTTATACTGTACATGCTGGGCAGTATAAAACACGCCCCAACAGTGTGATTACCCGATATGGCGACCGTTTTGAGTATGCATCACCTGAGGAAACGCCAGGATTGATGACGGACTTGGTGGATTGGTACAACAAGGCTGAAAAGGAGGGAATGTTATCGCCTATAGAACTGGCGGCTCTGTTCCACTACCGCTATATCCGTATTCACCCATTTGAGGATGGCAACGGACGTATTGCCCGACTGATGGTGAATTTCATATTGGCTCGTCACGACTATCCGATGATTGTGGTGAGGAGCCGAAAGAAGAGTGAATATCTGGAGGCTCTGCATCAAGCTGATATAGAAGTGGGACCTGTGCCTGCAGACGGTGCTCATGCGGAGATTAAGGACATCAGACCGTTTATGAAATATTTCAATGAACTAGTGGCAACAGAAGTGTATAACGATGTGCTGTTTGTGAGCGAGAAAGACGAGAACGTGTGGTGGTATGATGGGGAGCGGATTGCTTTCCGTACACCGAACTACACGAAGATTCTGAACGCTATGCGTACGCAACCAACGCTAACGCTGGCGGATATGAGAGATGAGACGGGCATCAGCATCGCTGCCATACAGAAACTGCTGGACAGGCTGATTGAGCAAAAGTACGTGGAGCGGGGCGAGAAGGATGGCAGTTGGAGAGTATTTGTGACGCAATAGAGATCTCTCCATGCGCTGCGCTTAGTCGAAATGACATTAAGGGTGAGGCTCGAAATGACAAGAAGGGCAAGTGTCATCTCGACCGAAGTGGAGAGATCCCTCGGCCATGCTCGGGATGACAGAGGGAAAGAGATGTCTCGACTAACGCTCGAGATGACAGAGGAGGGTGTCGAGATGACAAGGATGACAGGTTGTAACCTGTCATCACGAGGTTTATGGTAATACTTTCTCATAAGACATTAATTAAGAGTAATACATTTACGGTTACCAGGCTGCAATTCTGCATACTCGATGCTGGCGGGAAAGCAGGGACACTTCTTGGCTACATGTGGCAACTCGCAGTGACCTATGATGCGGGCTTCGGGATACTCAGCGGTGAGTTCCTTCAGCAACTCATACAATGAGTGCTTCTGGGCTTCAGTGCGAGTGTCTTTGGCTTCGCCTTTCTCGTTCAGACCGCCTTCATACACAATACCGAGGGAACAGTTGTTGTAGTGGCGAGCATGAACGCCTTGGACGGACTCAGGCAACAGAGGAACGATACTGCCATTGTAGCGAACATAGTAGTGATACGAACACTGGCCGTACTTGGCCTTGCCACAGGCAATGAGGTTCTTCACACTGAAAGGCTTGTTGCAAGGGTTAGCCACACAGTGGATCACAATGAGTTTGACTGATTTCAGTGGTTTCATAACTGATGGAATTACAGATTTAGAACCAGTGAGTTCCGCAGCTCTGTACTGCGATCGTACCAGCAATACTAGTAATAACTGTAGCAGTGAATTTCAGAATCTTCACTATTTTCTTCCAATTTACTTTTATCATTTTTGAAAAACTGATTTAAAACTTATATTTACTTAATGCCTATCCTTCATTTTCTTTCTGTCACCAGAAAGAAAACCGAAGCAAAAGAGATATACGCCCTTTTTGGGGGTGTGGGTGTGGATTCCCATTGTACATAGGGGCGAGCCCCTACGCTAATTTATATTGCCCTTTCAGGGCATCACAAACCCCAAAGGGGTTTAATACTCTAGCACAGGGGCTTGCCCCTGTGTGTATCCAATACGGATAATTATTAGCCCTGTAGGGGCTGTCTATCCTAGCACAGGGGCTTGCCCCTGTGGATTCATCGATCGAAAAATCCCAGCAGGGGAACCCTGCAAAAGGATGGCTAATGGCAGGTCGCATACAGGGCTGTGATTTGGATGTTGTTCCTGCGCTCATGGGCAGGCTGGGTAGCCCTTGCGGCACCCCGGACACATCAGCCATTGTCATCTCGACTAAGCGCAGCGCATGGAGAGATCTCTAGAGATTTCTCGACTACGCTCGAAATGACAGGGGTTGGTCGAGATGACATCAACGATTAATAGTCGTCGATGGGATTGTCATCGTTACCGCCGCCACCGCCGCCGGTATTTCCACCGTTGTTGTCACCGCCGGTATTACCACCAGTGTTTGAAGAGCCGCCGTTACCACCTTCGGTACTTGGATCGGTTTCGGGATCCTCGACGGTGCCGGGATCGGAGCTGGTAACTCGCTTGACCTCATCGCCATTGCGGTCGTAGCAGGTGATCTGGATAGCGGTACTGTGGAGCTCGTCCTTCAGTTCACTGTTGGGGGTAAAGATGATGCGGCGCGTCTTGATAAGCGATGTTTTGACTTCGTTGACGTTGGCGCAGCTCTTGGCACGGAGGCTGAAACGCATGGTACCGAGACCGGGAAGGGCTACGGAGTGACCTTCGGTGGCCCAGGCCTTGATGACCTCGCCAGCCGCATCCCAACAAGCCTGCATCACGCCCTGGCTGACACCACTGCGGAGAGCTGCCTCGCGGATCACCTTCTCCTGGTTGAGAGCGGTGTAGAGCTCGGGCATCATGACGTAGCGGTACTGACCGGCATAAGTGCCAATCTTCTGGAGCTTTTCTTTTGCTTTTACTTTCAGAGCCATAATTGTTGAATTTAGAATTAATGATTAAGATATATGGTTGCGAAGGGCTTTTTACTAGTACACGTAGCAGAACTCGTTAGTGCACGTAGGAGTTTTTGCTAGTACACGTTGTCGTAATTTTGCCTTTGCAATTGCAAAATTACAACATTTTGAAGAGCGGTTGGCCGTTTTAGGCCGCTTTGAAAAAAGAATTTTAGGGAAGGTCGATGCAGTAGTCTTCGGAGATGAAGCGGACGGCGGGAGGAGGGAGTTTTCGGGCGAAGGGACTGACGCCCATCGCAGTGAGAATAGGGCGGCGGGTGGCGAGGTAACGCTGGAAGGTGCGATTTGAGACACCTGCGAGCTTGGCCAGTTCATTTTTATACATTGCTTGCATGATCTTTAAAGTTAAAATGATTACTGATTAACTCAAATATAATATATTATATTTGTGTAGTGAGTGTAATGAGAATACAAAACTTTCATTATAGAAATAGATTTGGTTCGAGGTAAATGCATTTCCTATATAGAAACTTTAAAAAACTCGTTACACTCTTTACACTCAGAAGGGCAGTTGCTGGTCTATCGCCACCTTATTGTTGATCATATCGGCGATGACGCGCTGCGACTCGTTGGTGTCCATCTCGAAGAGTTTGTAGTAACAGCCTTTAGAGTTGCGCTCGGAGCGGAAGCCGATGGCCTTCATGACCAGGGAGACTCGCCGCGAGGTGATGGGCTGCCGACCATAGGAGATCATCTGAGCGATGGTGGCTGAGTTGAGCCGTTTGAAGGGCTCACCGGGGTTGGGCTTGCGAAACCGACAACGGATGAGCTGCTCCTCGTCGGACACAATGCGGAAATACTCGTTCTGTTGCTTCATACGCTCCTCTTCGGGCTTGTCGAACCAGTAGGCAAAACCGTCGTAATACTCATCACGCAACTGGGCATAGAGCTGCTCATAATCCAGATCCCAGGTCCGAGGGTTGTCGATGTTCTTCACGCGGAAACAGAGCCATCGGCGGTTACCGGTGTCATCAGTCAGGAAACGATCCTGATTACCCGTGGCACAAAGCGATGCCAGACGGTGCTTGGCCATGACAAACTTATCGTAAGGCCGTCGGATCTTGAGCATAACCTTGGTAGAGAGTGACTTGAGTTCGGCGTTATCACGATCCTTGAACATATCAATCTCCTCAATCTCCACCAGACAATTCTCGACAAGGGCTATCTGGTCATCCTTCTGAGAGAAAGAGTTGCTGGAATTCTCCAGATAGTACGACCGCAAGGGCGGAGGCAGGAGATAACGGAAAAAGGTGGTCTTGTAGATGCCCTGAGGCCCGATGAGGGTGAGGATGGTCTCGTTGCAGACCTCATCGCTGAGCCAGTCGGCCATGGTAGCCACGAGCCACTTGTGGAGGGCCCACAGGAACAACTCTTGAGCATCGTCTTGCGACTGTCCGTCTTGTACGGGATCGACATGCACATGAGCCGCCAACTCTGCCACACGATCAATCTTATCCCAGGCCGGAAGTTGCCTCACATAGTCACGGACGGGGTGTACACACCGGGCATAGTCGCTCATGAGGATGTCTCGCACATCAGACTTCAGCACACGCTTGCCGGTGTCGGTGGCCATGAGTTTGCGCAGGGTGCAGACGACGCTGTCTTCCATCTGGAGCCAGTCGGACGTCTGGGGCGTAAAGTTGCAGGTCTGACCACGCAGGTTGAGCAGCTCGCAACGGTAGTAGGTCTGGTCGGTAATCTGATTGTAGATCACCTCCACCTTGTTCTGGTTGAGCCACTCCACGATGGCAGGCAAAGTGATCATCGTCACCTCCTTGGGCCGACCGCTCTTGTTGAGCCGCCAACAGCCATGTTCGTGCTGACGGTTCTGGTACACCCAGTGGATGATGCTCTCGCGCTGGCGCTGCTCATAGTCGCACCAGTTTTGCGAGCCCCACTGCAGCACATCCTCCTTCGGTACACCGAAATGATTAAAGAGGTGGGCTGCATGCATCACATAGTGGTGGTGAGTACCCTGACCGTAGGCAATGCCACGTTTGGAGAGCATCTGTTCAATCACAACCCATGCCGCTTCGACCTCGGCATGATGGGTGCCTGCGGGAGACTCCTTACGTCGCTTACCAGGTTCGGTATCTGCTGCTGTATTCGCTGCCGCCGCCTCGTCGTCGGTAATGAGGAAGGGAGTGGCCTCAAGGTTAAGGATCGCCTCGGCGTCGTGGGCGATGCCACTGAGTCGGGTGATGTCGCTGCACTGACCGTCGTAATCCACACCGCAGAGCTGGGCGTAATAACGGTTGCCCTTGCGATAGGCCGCCCGAAACAGGATGCCGTTGTCGGGTGATGCCCCCTGCTCATCAGCATAAGCAAAGATCACACGGAAGCCCTCGCCGCTAACCGTCTCGTAGGCCAAGACAGTATGTGGATCTTCCCATATTTTCCTTCTTACCTCCTCCATCTTCCCTCTTCCTTCTTCCCTCTTCCCTCCAACGTGATCGATGTCGCAGATGGAAAGGCCAGTGACACGGGTGGCATGGGTGGTCTGCTTGCCGAGACCATTGAACAGCACCGCCACAGAGAAGGCTGGCATGATGGAGTTCTTGACCTTCTTGTTGGCTTCTTCGCGGGTGATGGTTTGGGCCAGGTTACGGTAGAGTTCTGTTTTCTGGGCCACGCTCTGGTCATTCTTGATCCACCACAGCACGGTGTCGAGGCCCACGGGCTTGCTGTCATACGACTGCAGGTCCTTGAAGATACTGAGTTTAATATCTTGTAAGTTCATATTGCATATAGATTAGGTTGATAGGATCGTAACGGCGTCGATGCAGACGCCTAATACAGGGGGGGCGCTGTTTTCGCTTGCCTGCCAGATAAGCGGCATAGACCGGAATGATATGGTCGAACACGTAGTCGATCACGTCGTTAGCCTTTTGCTTGCACCTATCGCGACCAAGGAAATGCATGGTGTGAAGTACGATGCGCAAGAGGCGCTTGGATGGGATATCATGGGGCTCTTCTGGTTTAAGCCATCGGCTATTAACACCAGCAGTTTGTACGAGAGCTGTAGTGAGCCCCTTGACGCGTTTCACTCTGAAGAGGATGCGTGTCATCAGCTCTCGTTCTGAGCCCTCCTCTAAAAGAGGAATGGACTTGCTTTTTGAAATACACATCTTTAATTAAAAATTTATTGTTGATAATATGTTAATTTAGGCAGCACTACGCCGCCTTTCGCCTACAAAGGTAACACTATTCTGTGAAATGGCATAGACGGCATAGTCGTCTAGGTTCTTAAAAACTTTAACCTTTGAGGTGTATATTTAACATAAATAAACATAAAAAATGAGGAGATCTCTTATAACTTGGCGCAATCGAGTTTTCCAAAGCGTATGCCAGCCGTGTGGAGCAGAGACTTCGTACTTTCAGGAAGGTGACGAACACGAAGAAATCTTTTTCAAAAGTCTATGTAACTCCCTTCGGTCTATATGATAATATGTACGCGAGAAAAGTCACTAAACAGATAATAGCAGACGATCTTTTCAACGAATGCTTACACTTTTTGGGTTCGTTTTCTCAAAAAAAAGAGTGCTCATATGAGCACTCCTTTAGACTTATTTACATATTTGTATTAACTTATCACCTATTGCTTGTTCAATGCGAGCAATAGTAGAGGTGGTAAAGTTGTGTCTACCTGTTAGCCACTTCGACACCTCAGAGTCTCGCTTGCCTAATCTGCTGGCAAGCTCATGTTGCGTGATGCCCTTTTGTTTTAATACGGCATCCAACCTTTCCGCTATACCGTATGACAAATCGAACTCAGCCCTCTGTTCCTGTGGAATAGCGGAAAGGCACTGTCTAAATAGTTCGTTTGTTACCATAGCCTATATGTATTTAAATTGTGAATGTTGCACTTTCAATATTAGTAATCAGATTCTTCTCTATGCGGAACAGGCGTTCCAATGCACCTTTAGCTATAATCTTCTCCAGAGCAAGGAGTATAATGCTAAAATCTCGATTATACTTGCCATTATCCTTGAACGTTGCAAGAAAATTCTCAAACTCGCTCTGTTCGCTGCCATCAAAACATATCGAGTAGAGACAAACGTTGTCGCTCTGCTCAATGGTCTTAAGAGTAACTTCCTTCATGTCAATATAAATAACTCTTGTTTTAAGTTTTACGCTGCAAAGTTAAGAAAAAGAATCGGCATATCTTCACTTTTAAGTGAAAAAATCACCAAACTTTAACATTTGTAAGCATTCCGCTAGAAAAACCATCAGGCGCGAATTCCATTGAACTCGCGTCTGATGGTTTTTGTCATCCCGAGCGTTAGTCGAGAGATCTCTTGCTTACTGTTCTTTCTTACCGATCACCACATTCGTATCACCGGTTACCTCGGCATTGTTACCACCGCCGTAAACATTACCACGGATATCGGCACCCTGTACTTTCTTGTAGTATATGGTACCTGGGGTTGGAGCAACTGCATCCGCACCCTCAATCTTCGTATAAACGTAAGGACTCTCATCGTTTTCACGTGAACGTGTGTAGAAGCCCCTCACATCATCTAATGTAGGCGCCGACCAGAAGACCACGTATTCATTCGTAGCAATCTTCACCGTGGTATTACCTTCTACTGGGGCCTCATTACCGCCTCCAAAGATAGTACCGACAACGCCCATTGTACCTGTCGAAGTACGTGGATAAAGCGTTACCTCTGTGTCATCACTCAGCGTCTTCTTGATGAGACCATTCTCCAGCGTTGTAGTAGTATTATCTCCTTCATACGTCTTTTCGCTTTCGACCTCATCGACAAGCACCCAAGGATTACCTATGAGTGTAGCCTCAGCACCCTTACCGCCACCGAAGATCTTACCGATACTGGTAAATGCCTTGGCATGAACAACTACAGGAGATGCATCATGTGCTTTATGATCTTTATCCAGCAGATTACCGTCAGAATCATAGCCATAGGCAGAATAAGGCGCCATATTACCACCAGCATAGAGTTCACCAATGATGATCGGGGTATCACAATCTGGATTCTCCTCGATGTGAACCTCGATACCACCATTAATGATACCGCTCGACTTGTTACCGCCGAACACACGGCCGAACTTACCGCTGGTGATGGTCAAACTGACGTCAGCACCCACGACAGCACCAGCACCCACGTCAGCACTCTGTGAACCGGCATAGACCTCCTCGATCCAGTCGCCCGGCATACAGCCTAAGACGACTTCAGTACCACCTACCATCGGTGCTTCATTACCACCACCGAAGATATCATCAACAATCAGGTTACAATCGATTTCATCAGGTTTTTCAACCGTCGTGATCGATGAACCTCCAAGGATATCACCCTTGGTATTGCTTGCGCCATAGACGTGGTGAATACGTCCCGCCATCAACTTCACATTAGTCTTACCTGTCACGGTTTCCCCATAGGCGCCTCCACCAGTCAGCGTGCCAACATTGGCACCAGGATTATAATTTGGAGCCGAAGGATCAGTGTGATTATTGGTTGCACTATATCCATAACCACCACCGAATACATTATCAATTAGATATGTACCCCTGATGAGTACGTCCGTAGCAGGCACAGCAGCGCCATAGCCACCGCCATACACCTCTCTGATACTGGTCAGGTCACAACCCTCGATAATCACTTCGGTACTCTGCTTCGCATCTGTTGATGCAGGCACATAATCCGATGCATTACCACCGCCGAAGACACCCTCAACATCATACTTATTATCTGCCTCAGGATACTTGGTTATTAACTTATCCTTGTCAGCGTCAGCGTTCTGCGTGGCATGAATATGCACCAGAGCATGTCCAAGCGGTGTACCGTTCACATTGTTCGCACCGAAGATATAGCCATTAACGATACAGCCCTTGGTGGTATTCGGATTCAAACCCTCATTGAGATGCAGGATGGTATTACCGACATTGGCTGCCGTTGTCGCATCACCCAGTCCACCGCCATAGGCGCTACCAGTGATGACACCACCCTTCAGGTTCACCGTTGCTGTGGGATAAGCATTATTAACGACATTCGTATTCGATTTACCCAAGGCACCGCCACCATAGACATCGCTATACACGATACCCCCAAGGATATCCACCCTGGTATTCTCTTTCACCTTTCCTGCCTCGGTAAATGTCGTACTGCTAAGGCTAAGACCCTTTCCACCGCCAAAGACCTTACCGTAAGTGGTCGAGCCCGACTTACCAATCGTACCATCCTGAATAGTGACGTACGTATCGTGCTGTACGAAACCGCTCTCACTACCGCCATAGACGTTACCATTCACCTTGACATTGGCTCCATTAATGGTCACATTGGCATTGGTGACTAAGGCCAGCGTTTCAAGGAACTCAAAATAGGCAGCTTCATCTGCAAAATCTACTAGGACACCATCATCAACCTTCTTTTGGGGTTTAGGAGTATCACTAAAATGAGGTACAACACCCTGACCAGCACCAAAGACATGACCAGCGTCATCCGCTGCGCCATTATATCCAATATCAGCATTGCCCTGGATGGTAACACTACAAATACCACCACTCTGCTGCTTATACGGCATTCCATCAGGCAAATCTTCAGGAATAGGCGTTGCATCATCAAAAGGCTGTCCTGTATTTGGATCAGTAGTATTTTTACCCTTTACCCAATATCTACCCACCGTAGCCATCTCACCGCCGCCATAGACGTTATGACCGATCTTGGCAGTGCCCTGAACGGTTACCGTACTGTTACCACGTACCAGCGCTGAGTAGCCATGCGTCTCTAAGCCCTTGCCGGCTCCGAACACGCTGCCTTCGACCTTAGGCGTACCACTTCCAGATACGGCTCCTACCGTCACCTGCGTATTCCATTCCACTCGACCGACCTCACCGCCGCCATAGACGTTACCATTCACCGTACCGTTACTGATGGTAACGCTCGTTCCCTTGTCTTTGTTTTCGTCTGAGTCAGGTTCTTTACCCGCGCCATCACCTTCAATGCCGACCATGGCTTTCGAGCAATCGAACAAGGTTCCATCACCCTTACCGCCACCAAAGACATCGTGTCCGACGGTACCGCCAGTCATGCTCACGTCCGTGTTACACTTCACATCTCCCGTTGCACCGCCGCCATAGACGTTACCGGCAATGGTACCACCAGTGATGTTCACATCTGTCCACAGAACGGTAGCAAAGTCTTTAGTAGATTCACCTGCAGCGAAGTCGTTACCACGGCTGGCACCATAGACGCAACCGCCATACTTGTATGTATTGTATACCGTAGGATCTCCGATAGTACCGCCATTGATGTTGACCACACACTTCGACCAGGTAGAAGCAGCATAATCCTTCTCTGGATCAAGTTTTGGAGGACCGACAGATGACAGGGCTCCGCCGCCATATACATTATTATAGATAGTACCACCATTGATGTCCACCGTCGTATTGCGGGTTACCGAACCTGAAGACATTCCATGATGAACCGTATCCCACATGCCCAGACCAGAACCAGAGCCATAGACATTACCACGATGATAACGCTGGTAATCAGCAGTTGAACCATCCACAGCTGTTGTCTCTGCGTAAGTCTGACCAATGGTTCCGTTGTTGACAATGACGTGAGAACTGTTGCGCACGTGTCCGTCACGACCACCGCCGAATACCTGACTGCAGATACGCGGTCCACCGCTCGCGTTACCAATGGTAACTGAAGTGGTGTTCACATAGCCTAAGTAGAAGTCTGGTGCATACTCATGGCGTGGATCCAGCATCACATCCTGTGCTGAACGACCACGGCTACCACCAAATACCATACCTGTCGGGGTGACTTCAGAAGTACCAAACACCGTACCAGATGTACCGTTCAATGTACCTACCTGACCACCAGTGATAGAAACCGTGACGTTACCGCTGCTGAGGAAGGCCTTACTATTATCGCTGACATCGTCCCACAAGTTACCTGTAAGAGTCTCACCATAACCGGCAGGATAGTAATCATCTTTACCGCCGGCATAGTTACCCTTACCAACGGAAGCCAGGTTACCACCGCCATAGACGTGACCAACGACAAGACCGCCAGACATAATTACCGAGGTATTGCCATAGACCTTACCAGCTGTTATACTGTTAATAGGCTCGGTTGTATCCTTCCAATTCTTGGTACTCTGATCTCTCAGTTTACCCATGAAGGTGCTTTCACCCTGACCGCCGCCATAGACGCTCAGGCCTATTAAGCCACCAGTAATGCTTACATTGGCATCCTCATAGACGTGACCATCCTGACCACCGCCATAGACTGCACCAACGATACACTCCGTTGTGGAGCCATCATCACTCTCTGGGGTAGAGGCGTAATTGACAGTCACCTCCGTCTCACGAACGTTGGCGCAGAAGGCCTCTGCATAACGCTGTTCGTTCACATCGGTTATGAGAGTCGTGTTATCTGCTTTCTTAAGCGTTACCAGTCCCTTACTACCACCATAGACATTGCCATAACCAGCGGCAGCCGTCGTACCGATGCGACCACCAGTGACGGTAACGGTAGTCTTACCACCTACTGCACCACCACCTATTGCAGGTAAATCATTCGGTGCGGCAGCAATATACTCAAACTTATACGGCCAGCTCAGTCCGAACCCGTCTGTCAGACTTTCATGCTTGGTAATGTAGTTATAGACTGTTCCGGCCTCATTGCTGTTAAAGTTCATCAGACCTACAGAAGCAAAGTTACCACCACCATAGACATTCTTTCCAATCTTACCGCCAGAGATATTGACCTCTGTATCACCAGATACGCAGCCCGTCCATATCATTGGGGTGAAGGTATAGTGCATCGTAGGAATCGATGCATAGCCTCCGGCAACGATGGTTGTTTTATTTTGGTCATCACTACCATATCCGCCGCCAAAGACGTTACCACGAATGTCTGCAGTACCAGAGACATTCACCTTTGCACGGTTACGTACGATACCAAACTCACTACCGCCATAGACACTGTTGTAGATCGTACCACCGCTGACAGTGACCTCTGTCAGTTTGGCAACAGCCTGCTTAGGCCATAATGGGTTCAGCGAGCCATCGAGCAGCGTGATGCGTCCCATGCTGCCGCCAAAGACATTACCACTTACAGGGTGACCGGCTCCACTCTCTGTGGTTCCGTTACCAATGGTACCACCGCTGATGGTAATGCTGATATGACCATGCGTCTTGTCAGCTGTATCATCCACCAACAGACCGTATAAAGGACTCGTAGCTGGTGTAAAGTCGATACCTACTGATGCCAGTCGGCCACCGCCATAGACAGAACCCTGCATCGTTCCACCGTAAATATTCATCGTCACATTACCGCCAGTGCTACCAGCCGTCAGGGCAACACCACTGAAGCCACGACCACCACCGAAGACATTACCATCCACGTAGGAAGTACCAGTAGTACCAATTTTAGGACCTGTATGGTCTGCTTCTTTACCAATCGTTACAGCAGCATTACCCAGTACGTGACCATCCTCACCGCCACCGAAGACAGAACCGTAGATGATACCGCCTTTGACGTTAACTTCCGTCTCTTGCACGTTTGTCCAGGTGTTGAAGAAGATACGTTGGTCACCTTTACCTGCACCGAAGAGATAGCAGGTCACAGGGTGTGCCGCTGCATCTGCGTCTGTACGAGGCACACCGAGCGTACCGCCCGTCATATTGACAGTACACTTACCGCCTGACTGCCAAACGATAAGCTCACCCTTGTCATTATTGGTGTATGTACCCACATCGGTATTCTCATTACCGCCATAGACACTGGTCAGGATATGACCGCCCGTGATGTCAACCGTAGCATTACCACCAACGGAACCAGCCGCACGGTGCCACTTGCCCGGCTTATACGGAATCACACCGCTACCGCCGCCAAATACGTTACCGTACCAGGTATGGCCGTCGGAAGCTATAAGCGCTCCACCTTCAGCGGATTGGGTATGTTCTTCATCAAAATAATACTTACCCTCATATAAATATGTAGCAAACTTATCGTATGGAGCATAAGGCGCCTCATACGGCCAGTGTGCGCACTCAGCCCAGCTTGTCGTGATACTCGATGCATCTGTGGGCCAACCGGTATATTTAGGTAGAGAGTGCCCGGTCGATGTGTCATATCCAGCACCAATCTGGCAATCATCCGCAATCGTCACATGCGTATGGTGCTGCACGTGACCGTCCATGCTACCGCCATAGACTGAGCCCTTGACAAAGGCGTTTCCACCGATAGTCACATCGGTCTGAGTGGCTAAGCCCTGCGTCTCAATAAACGTCAGGTATTTGTCTTCATCGACCTTTCCTGATTCTGTATCATAGAAACATTCCCAAACTCCATCAGGATGATCCCCATCAGGAGGCGCCATACGTCCTGGATGTTTCTGTCCAGGATGAATTTTGCACTCAAACAGAGTTTCATTCTCGTAAGGCAGAATACCCCTACCAGCCCCAAACACATGACCAAAGTCGTCTGGGCCACCATCAGCAGTCATCTTCATATCGTTAGGACCGATCTCTGCATTGCCTCTGACGATAACGTTACAATAACCGCTTCCGCTGTTGGCCAACGATGTCGGAATACCTGCTGCATTAACTGTATATTTACCAACCGAAGAAATCTCACCACCGCCATAGACGCAGTGTCCCACCTTGGCATCAGCCTGAATGGTGACAAACGTGTTACCGCGTACCAGAGCTGCATAGCCGTATTGCTCTACACCCTTACCAGCACCATAGACGTCGCCAGTGATGACTGGGGCACTTGTTCCACTTGTGATAGGAAGACCGACCGTCACCACCGAGTTCCATTCCACACGACCTATCTCACCGCCGCCATAGACGGTACCTTCAATCGTGCCGTTACCGATATTGACTCTCGTACCTTTATCAATGGATTCTTTCGTGATAACAGTGTTTCCATCATTGGTATCTACTTCGCCCACCATGGCCTTCGCACAGGTGAACGAGTCGGCAATACCCTTACCACCACCGAAGACGTTACCCTTAATGGTCACACCCTCGTAGTCTGTACCGGTAATGCTAACACCTTTGTATTCTATGACATCCGTTGTTGCCAGGTTATCATCTTTGACAGCGCAGACGTTTACGTAGGTATTACCCGTCACGTTGGCCAGATTACCACCGCCATAGACGTTACTAACGATATTGGCACCCTCGACAGGTTGGATTGATTCGTCAACGCCGGGTGTCGAGTCATCATCAGAAATAGAAGTCAGTTTCACCGTTGTTGCCGTACCGATATTCACCGTGGTGTTACCATGGACAGTAGCCTCATTGCCACCGCCGAAGACACCACCCTCGTGCTCAATATTTTGCGTATCTATATAGCCAGCACCAACTTTACCTAAGGAATCAGGTATGTGCATCGCAGTTTCACCTGTACCATAAGTCTTGCCAGCCCAGCTGCCCTTAATCATATTGATGTTCACCGTCGGGTTCGCATACATATCAGCACGTGCTCCCAATCCGCCACCGTACACCTGTCCGATGCTGGTACAGGAGATGATGTTCAGTTCAGGATGAGCATCTATCGTGAACTTATCATCACCCTCTCCTGTATAGACAGTCCATGTCTTCGCAACCTTATCGAATGTCTTCACAGCCAAGTGAGGATCATCAGCCGACTTTCTTGGCATCAGCTGGAGTTTGTCATCCTTCAATTCTGGCGTCTCAGTAGTAGCACCTCGGCCACCACCACCCTCTGAGGTTGTCGTCTTTACATAATAGCCATAAGCAGAATAAGCCGCCTGGTTACCACCAAGATAGAGTTCTTCGATGGTGAGTGGCGTTGCGCAATCGCCAGTCTCCTCAATGTTCAGCTGGATATGCCCCAAGATGGCACCACCCAGGTTATTACCGCCGAACACCTTACCGAAGTTACCACTGGTAAGGGTCAGCTCCACCTTACCCTTCACGTTGGCGTTGTCAGCACCACCATAAACCAGAGGAATATACGTTGGAGGCTTACAACCCATGATCACGATCAGGTCGCCATCGACATCGGCATTCTTACCTGCTCCCACGATCTTTCCAACATCCAAGGGACAAGATTCAACCTGACCAGCAGCTACAGCAGCTGTAGGATCACCCACATCAATGAAGACAGAGCCAGTAACGGTACCCTTCGTGTCACTGCCACCATAGGCATCATGCACCGTACCGCCATACAGCCAGGTAGTAGCGTTACCTGGGGTTGGGTCAATCCATTTGTCACCATCAAGGGTACCGTTATCACCGTCACCATTGACATCGGCACCTGGATTAACCACCCATCCTGTATCGGTCTTATACTTGTCCTTACCATTACCACCGCCAAACAAACTACCAATCTCATAGCACCCCCAGACCGTCACGAACGTCTCTGGCACACAAGCTGCATTACCGCCACCATAGACCGTCTCGATACTGGTGTCATTACATCCGTAGATTTCGACATTCGCCTTCTTACCTGATGCCTCGAATGGAGCCAAGTTTCCACCGCCATAGACGGCAGCCAACTCGTAGGATGGAGGTACATACCCAGTTCGAGTTTTATAATCCTCCGGGTAGTCTTTCATTAATTGTTTATTTTGTGCTTTGTCTGTCTCATTCGTTCTCGAAGTATTACCTTCTACGGTCTTATAGACTTTCACCGTCACATTGCCCTGAGGCGAACCTAACAAGTTGTTACAGCCAAACACACGACCGCTCTTTACGACATTGGTATAGCCCACATCAACGTAATGGGTAATATCGAACTTCGTACCATTCAGTGTCACCGTAATGTCACCATGCACCACTGCAGGGATGTCGCTCGTTGCACTGTTGATACCAGTCCGCTGTCCCAAAGCTCCGCCGAAAGCATCACCTTTAATATGACCACCCAACAGATTCACATTAGTAACAGAATGGAGTTCTTGTATTATATACTCACCGGTTTCTTCGTCTTTCAGGTAGCCACCATTACCATCTGGTATTCCGTGCTCTTTTGTGGTGTTCGTGTCGGCCAATGCACCGCCGCCATAAACATCCTTCTCCATCGTGCCACCCTTGATATTTACATTGACTTCACCTTTGGTAAGACCTATTTCACCGCCACCAAACACGGAGCCGTTAATGGTCGCATTGCCATCGATGGTCACATCGGGAGCAGTGGTCAAGGCCAGCGTTTCAAGGAACGACTTATATGCCTCTTCCGAATCTATAATTTGATAAACACTATTATTGTCAGCGTCAAGCGTCATACGCCGGTTTGTTCCATCATAAGGAGTATCAACACCCTTACCACCACCAAACACGTTTCCTTTCTTATCCGGTGCGTTCGTCGGGCCGATGACAGCACTACCCTGGACGGTGACCTTACATTCACCGCCGGCCAACAAGATGTTAGGCATCTTCTGGGCGTTCAGGCCATATCTGCCCACCGAGGCAATCTCACCACCGCCATAGACGTTCTCGGCGATTTTAGCATTGCCCTGAACGGTGACTTCAGTGTTACCACGCACCAATGCCGAGTAACCATGCGTAACCAAGCCCTTACCACCACCGAACACGTCGCCTTTGATATCGGGTGAACCTTCTCCGGATACGGCTCCAACCGTCACCTGCGTATTCCTTTCCACGCGACCTACCTCACCGCCGCCAAAGACATTACCATTCACCGTACCATTTGTGATGTTGACGGACGTTCCACCTTCTTTGAGGGTGCCATCGGTATTAACGCCATCGCCTTCAATACCCACCATCGCTTTCTCGCACGTAAACGTAAGTCCTGAGCCCTTACCGCCACCATAGACGTTCTTGGCAACGGTACCGCCTTGCATATCCACCATCGTGTTGCCCTGCACGTCACCAATCTCACCGCCACCATAGACGTTACCCTTGACAGCTGCAGTACCACTGATCGTCACACCAGTGGTCTTCACCAGTGCAAGACCAGTTTGTGTGGCATTTTCATCACCACGAGCTGCACCGAAGACGTTACCATCGCCAACAGAGCCGCTGACACCGATTGTACCACCGCTAATAGCGATGGTTGTAGTACCGCCACTGGTGATGACACCTGAATTATCCGCCTTACCTACCGTTCCCATAGCACCAGCACCATAGACATTGCGGACTACAGTTCCGTCATTGACATTGACCGTGGTTGTTCCATACACGATACCAGCCAAGGCGTTATAGAGTTGACCGTTACCATCATGGGTCTCCAATTCATGGTTTTCATAATACTTATCCGTACCACAACCACCGCCATAGACATTACCACGGTTGGGATAGGAAGCATCTTCGACAACACCGATGGTACCGCCATTCACTGTCACCACAGTGTTGTTGAAAGTATGACCGTTCTCACCACTACCATAGACGGAGCCCTTGATAGCGGGGCCAGATCCCAGGGCACCTATGATCACATTCGTATCATAGACCCAAGCCGTGTGGTCATCGCGCTCACCTGGTCGGTTGACGTCACCTCGCGATGAACCGAACACCATACCGTTCTCATGACCATCGATACCGATCGTACCGCCAGTGATGGTAACTGTAGCAACGCCGGAATTGGAGTGATCTTCACTGCGACCTAAAATGCCAAAGACTTTATTTGTGTGCGTTATCGGATCTTCACGTAAATCATAATTAAAGTCACCCACCGTACCGTACGCACCACCACCATAGACGTTATGGTAGATTGTACCAGCAGTAATGGTCACGTTGGTATTACCATAAATATGACCACTACGTACAGTGTTATTATGGCCGCTACCACCACCATAGACATTACCCATCTTAGCTCCACCGAAGTAAGTGTCGCCAACCTTAGCATGACCTATAGTACCGCCACCGATGATCACATGGGTATCTCCCGTCAGGCCCTCAGTCAGAGTCTCACCCAGAGCTTTTGACTCGCCCACAGCAGCCATTTCGCCACCGCCATAGACACTGGCCTTCACCTCACCAGCTGTCATATTCACCTTGGTACCAGCCTTCACACGTCCGGCAATATACTTGGGATAGGAATCGGGCTTTCCTCCAGTATGTGTGAGTTTTTCTTCGAGGCTACCATAGCCGCCACCGAAGACGCTGCCGAAGGTGTATTTTGTGGTGCTACCATCTTGAATCTCAGTACCGATCGTACCACCCTCGATGATCACTTCAGTACCTACACTGACATCTCCATTTGCCGCATTTTTGGTCGTATGGAATCCATCTACCTGACCCAACTCACCACCGCCATAAACGTTACCTTTGATAACGGGAGTGCCACTGATGGTCAGCTTCGTACTCTTCACCTTGCCCAGTTTAAACCAGTTTTCTAACGGGGAGCCATTAAGCGCGTACAGACGTCCCATACCGCCCGCAAACACGTTACCACCCTTGGTGTGGGTCAGTCTGCCGTTAGACTTGTCATATTCAGTATATGGCACATTATAGTATTTCTTCCAAATAGTCCATTCTCCAACTTCATCCGTCCATTTTGTGAAGTCTGTATTTAATGTCTTACTTAAAGCAGTATTTAAAGCAGCGATATTTGTCGCATTAGGCATGATAAACTCATTCGCATTACCAATAGTACCACCAGTGATGTTAAGAGTGACATGACCATGTGAATCGCCATCCTGCATTGTTCCATAGGCAGAGTCGTCAGACTTTACAGGTGCATAACCCACAGAACCTAATCGGCCACCGCCGTAGATACTACCGAGCATGGTACCACCAGTGATATTCATAGTCACATTACCACCGATATTACCTGACGTGAGAGAGGTGCCAGAGAAACCACGACCGCCACCGAACACATTACCATCCACATAGCTGGTGCCCCAGGTGCCGATAACGGCGCCTGGTTGGATGTTTACCGTCACATCATTCAGCACGTGACCGTCCTCAGAGCCACCAAAGACGGAGCCATAAATGATACCACCCGATACATTAACCTCTACGCTGCCCACATTTGTCATATTGTAGAAGTGGGAACGCTCGTCACCCTTACCGGCACCAAAGAGGTAGCAGGTCACGGGGTGCGCGATAATCTGCTCAAGGGTACGCGGCACACCAATCGTGCCACCAGTCATCGTCACCGTACATTTACCCTTTACATCGGTAATTTCGTTACCACCATAGACATTGGTCAGGATATGACCGCCGGAAATACGAACTTCTGTATCACCTTCCACCAAACCTGCCGAACGACACCAGTCGTAGCCTGTTCCATCTGCCTTCTCATACGGCATGTAGCCCGAACCGCCACCAAACACGACACCAATCCACGTCTTACCGTCGGAAGGATGCTCCGTGCTGGCAGGACCAAAGTCTGGGTTAGCAGAAATAAACGAAGCATACTTGGGATCATTATAATACGGGTCGTAAGACAGATACGGTGATTGATAAGGCCAGTGTGCACATTCTGGCATTATGGCTGCCTTTGCTGCAATCTGCTCGGCTGTTGATGTCGTCGGATCAATGAAGTCAGCATCGGCATAGCGCTTGGGTTTGAGCACGTCATTCACGGTTTCCTTCTGGTCATAACCCACACCAACCTGGCAATGATCCTGAATCTTCACCAAGGTATTACCCAGCACACGTCCGAACTCACCACCGCCAATGACGCCCTCCATGATGAAGGCCGTACCGCCGATGGTCACATCGGTCTCCTTAACGTATGTTCTGAAGTCTGCATCTGGATCTTCCTCAGGACCCTCAATCAGACCACAGCCGCCGCCCCATACCCAGCCATGCGGGTTAGGCATACCCTCTGTTGCTACCTCTACGGGACCAATCTGACCGCCGTTAACCACCACCGTACATTTACCGGTATTGTCAGCAAATGCTGTAGGCTTACCGCCAACACAGCCCGTATGCGATGTATGAGTCGTTCCGTCGTAATTTACGAGACTTCTATCTGTAACGGTACCTACCGAACCGGCAAGACCACCGCCAAAGATACCGTTGAAGACATAACCGTCACTCATCGTCACGAAGGTGTTGCTCTTCGCATCAGCCTCGCAACCACCGCCATATACGCTACCGCCGATCTTCACGCCCTCAGAGCCTTCAGCAACCTTTGCAGAACCGTCGTAACATATATTCACATAAGTATTACCCGTAACATCAGCTTGGTTACCACCACCAAAGACATCGCCAGTGATGTGGGCACCGAGAACAGAAGTAGGGGTATAAGCAATATCGTTATAGGTTTTACCCTCCAAAAGTTTACCGTCATTATCAAAGATGGCATTTCCATCCGTATCCACGGGCACACCAGAAGAGTTATGACTCATGAGGTCTATACTTGTAGCAGAACTGATGTTCACCGCCGACGTACTTAATACAGCAGCTTCGTCACCACCTCCATATACATTGCCAATGGTACCGATTTCATCCTTGACTTTACAACCATTTATTCTATAATTTGTTTTGTCAAGTGTTGCACTGGTAAAGTCGATATTAGGCATTTCTGCTTCTAACGCAGCCATAATCTGTGGATCAGTCTTGCCTTCAAAATCGGCTTTATCCCTGGAAAGAGTGAATGGAACAGTGCTCTTGCTAGTAGCCCAGACACCCTTCGTCATGTTGAGGTTCACCTGGGTCGTTCCGTTAACAACGGCTGCATCACCCATACCGCCGCCAAATATATTGCCAATATGCGTACATGACTTGACATTGATCGTGATGGCACCGCCCGTTCCATCTTCACCAGGATAGGCTGCTTTGTTACCACCGCCATAAAGGTTGTTTATAATAATGGGGTCGCAGTCGTATGTCTCTTGGATATTGATCGTGATAGGACCTCCGATACTACCGCCACTATCGTTACCTCCAAAGACATTCTTATACTGACCGCCAATAAGTGTCATGGTGACACCATCTCTAATATGGGCGTTATAGGATCCGCCATAGAGATATTCCACATTCTCGCCAGGACATTTAGCCACAATGAACACTCTATCTACGTCGGCATTCTTACCTGCACCATAAACGTTGGTAATCTTCAGCGGACAGTTTAAGGCAGGATCAACAGTGAGATTCTCCGTTATATGACCACAACGGCCTTTCTTGTTACTACCACCATACAACCAGCGGATCGTACCGCCCTTGGCGTTGATGGTTCCTGTACCGAGATCAACACCATTACTTTGAATGACATCGGCACCTGGGTTAGCTATCCAATTTCCAGAAGCGTCTTTTATCGGGTCATCACCATTACCGCCACCGAAAATCATACCGATCTCAAACGTACCGTTGATGGTGACAAGCGTCTGCGGTACAGAAGCCGAGTTACCACCGCCATAGACACACTCTATACTGGTCTCATCACAACCTTCAATCAGGACCTGTGTGTTTTTACCGTCGGCAGGCAGGTAGTTTGCCATGTTACCACCACCATACACCGAGTGTATCTCATAATGGCCATACTCATGACCACCGCCATTCTCAGGAACGGTTCGTTTCACATTCACCATGATGTCACCCTTCGGTGTACCATTAGCGTTATTAGCACCGAACACACGACCATATTTGGTAATAAGAACATTATTGTGTACTACGCTACTCTCATCAGTATAACTAATCTTCTCCTTTTCATCAGCAGTCTCTTGATGGAACTTGGCGCCGTTCACGGTTACCGTCACGTCACCATAGACCATAGCAGCAACAGCAGAAACAGCATCTGTAGCCTTCCGGCCCAGCGCACCACCATAGGCATTACCCACGAGACCGCCCGTCAGGTTGACTGTGGTTTTGTAAGTAGTACCAGTGCTAGGATCGTTCTTTCCATCAGCCCAACCGCCGGCACCACTATTCTTCGTTGCATCCCAGTTATCGGTATTTGTATCAGCTAATGCACCGCCGCCATAGACATCGTTGATAACCTGACCGCCACTCACTGTGACAGCCACGTTCTGCTGGACATAACCTAATTCGCCACCACCATAGACGTTACCATTTGTGGTACCGCCACTGATAGCTACACTCGTTGCCCCTTTCACCTTTCCGGCTTCAGCAAATGTCGGCAGACCTTTACCACCGCCATAGACGTTACCGTATGTGGTAGTACCAATCGTACCGCCCTGGATCTTCACATCTGTATGATCCTGCACATAACCGCTTTCACTTCCGCCATAGACATTACCCTTGACAGTGGCGTTTCCACCGATGGTCACGTCTGTATTTGATACTAAGGCCAATGTCTCAAGGAACTGTAAATATTTGGCAGGCGTTGTAAAGTATTCCAGATTACCATTGTTATCCATACGGTATGGACGATGATCGTTATCTTCATAAGTATAACTTCCTGGCTCAACACCCTTACCTGCACCAAAGACATGTCCTACAGTTTCAGAAGCGCCTGCATCCGGACCAACTTGGGCATTACCCAGGACGTTGACAGTACATACACCACCGGCTCTCGTTGCATACGGCATGCCATCAGATAAACCTAACCCCTCAGCTGAAGGATGCTCAATATCTCCATAATTAACACCAGTAACCCAATATTTACCTACAGTTGCAGTCTCACCGCCGCCATAGACGTTCTGTCTAACCTTGGCAGTGCCTTCAATAGTGACCGTACTGTTGCCTCGTACCAGACCTGAATAGCCATGTGTATCGACACCCTGACCAGCTCCGAACACGTTGCCAATGATCTCACCAGCGCTAATGGCCACTACAGTATTATTCTCCACGCGGCCAATCTCACCGCCGCCATAGACATTACGCTCCACGGAACCGTTACTAATGGTGACGCTTGTTGAGTTCACCATAGCCCTCTCGCTCGTAAAGGAATCTGCGATACCCTTACCAGCTCCGAACACGTTGCCTCGAACCGTACCGCCAGAAACTATCACAGCGCAAACACCACTACCCTCTGGATAAGTATTCGTGCCGTCAGCCGACGTTGTATAGGTACCCACATTACCAATCTCACCGCCACCATAGACACTGCCCTTGACATCAGCAGTACCACTGATAGTGACACCCGTA
>CACZTJ010000009.1 GCA_902784065.1 uncultured Prevotellaceae bacterium
GCGCTCGACTTTGCCGGTGCGCCTGTCGGAACGGAATTCACCGTCAGTCGTGTGTTCCTCAGCGAACATGACGATGCCAATATGGCACCGTTCGACTATCAGGACAGCAAGAACCTATTGAACGGACAGGCTTTCGGCAATGATTTCCGATTCTGGTTTGCCGATAGCGGATGGAGCCAGATCGCCGATCCTGCTTACGAGGGTGACAACGCAGCTTATTTCTCAGTCACGATTCCTGAAGGTATGGGTGGCGACCAGTGGCAAGGTCAGGTACATATCCCGTTCGATAACGTGACTTTGAGTGCAAGTAAGAATTATAACTTCTCCATTGTGGTTATCGCTGACAACAACATTCCAGGTCTTACCGTGAAGCCTCAGAACGATGCCGACGATAATCAGTTCCTTTCTGCTGATCGTCATGTGATAGCAGCCGATGTCCCAACCGCGATTGTCTTCACCGGTTGTCCCGGCTTCGACGGGAAATTCCGTCTCTGTCTTGACTTCGCTGGCACACCTGCTGGTACAAATGTTAAGATCCTTGATATGTACGTTTCAGAGCAATAAGTATGTTTAGGTATTTGCTTACTTCATCATTTCTCACAGTCGTGTTTCAGGTGGCCGCTCAGACAAGTAGTCTGGTGGCCACCACCCACGCCCCTTCAGGATTCGTGCCCAAAGGCTATGAACTGGTGTGGAACGATGAATTTGACAATGGTACGACGCTGAACAGCAGTGACTGGACGCACGAGATGAAAGGCAAGGGCTGGGTGAACAACGAGTTGCAGTACTACGTGAACCACGAAACGCCCAATGGCAGCCTCGTGACGGAGGTAAAGGACGATGCCCTTGTCATCCGTTGCCTGGAGGAAGACGGCAAGGTGTTCTCTGGGCGTGTGTATGCCAAAGTAAAGCGGGGGTGGACCTATGGCTACATCGAAGGGCGCATCAAGTTGCCTAAAGGCAGGGGCACATGGCCTGCCTTCTGGATGATGCCTGTAAACTTCCGTTCATGGCCTGCCGATGGCGAGATTGACATTATGGAAGAGGTGGGGTATAACCCTGATTATGTATCATCAAGTCTCCATGCCAACGCTCATGTTCATTCTAACGGCACTCAGGTCACTCATGAGATGTTCTGTGAGGGTGCTGAGGACGGTTATCATATCTATGCCATCGAATGGACGGCAGATAGGATCACCACTTACGTCGATGGTCGGAAACAGTTGGAATACTTCAATCGTGGTCTGGGACGTGACGACTGGCCTTATGATGCACCCTTCTACATCATCCTGAATCTCGCCTGGGGCGGTGACTGGGGTGGACAAAAAGGCGTCGATATGGATGCACTCCCCGCAGAGATGCTTGTAGATTACGTACGTGTCTATCAAAAAGACACCAGCGGCATCCGTCCCATCGCAGCAGAACACAAAAGCAACTATATCTGCGACCTTCATGGACGCAGAGTCATAAATCCTGGCAAAGGCATTTATATTCAGGATGGTCGCAAAATCGTCATCCATTAATAAAATAATGATTAAGAATGTTGAACATGAAGATGTATAGAGGATTCTGGATAGCATTGTCCATGATCCACTGCCCGTTATCTGTGAGTTTCGCACAGACACCTGTCTATCTCGATGAGTCGAAACCTGTTGAGCAACGCATCGATGATGCCTTGGCACGGATGACGCTCGATGAGAAGATTGCAGTCATTCATGCACAGTCGAAGTTCTCCAGCCCAGGTGTCAAGCGTCTGGGATTCCCTGACCTCTGGACCGATGATGGTCCTCATGGCGTACGACCTGATGTGCTTTGGGATGAATGGGTACAGGCCGGTCAGACCAATGATTCCTGTGTGGCCTTTCCTGCACTGACTTGTCTTACCGCTACCTGGAATCCCTGTCTCTCCCGTTTCTATGGTGAGAGTCTGGGCGAAGAGGCCCTCTACCGTGGCAAGCAGGTTATGCTGGGTCCTGGTGTGAACATCAACCGCACCCCGCTCAATGGTCGTAACTTCGAGTATATGGGCGAGGATCCCTGTCTGGCCTCCAGAATGGTGGTGCCTTATATCCAGGGGCTTCAGTCGAAAGGGGTAGCCGCCTGTGTTAAGCACTATGCCCTGAACAACGATGAGGAATACCGTCATCAGGTGAACGTCATCGTGAGCGACCGTGCTCTGCATGAGATCTACCTCCCTGCCTTCAAGGCAGCTGTCCAGGAGGCCGGTACATGGGCCATCATGGGCTCCTATAACCTCTACCAGAACCAGCACAACTGTCATAATGCCACATTGCTCAATAAGATCCTGAAGCAGGACTGGGGCTTCGATGGTGTGGTCATCTCCGACTGGGGTGGGTGTCACAACACCGAGGAAGCCATCCGCAATGGTCTCGACCTGGAGTTCGGGTCATGGACCGATGGTCTGACGATGGGTGCTACAAATGCATACGATAGTTATTATATGGCACTGCCTTACAAGCGGCTGATCCAGGAAGGCAAGTATTCCACCAAGGAACTGGATGAGAAGGTGCGTCGTGTGCTGCGCTTGTTCTACCGCACCACGATGAACCGTCAGCACCCCTATGGGTTCCTGTGCTCAGAGGCTCATTATGAGGCTGCCCTGAAGATTGCTCAGGAAGGTATCGTACTGTTAAAGAACAACCGTCAGTTGCTTCCTGTCAAGAATGCCAAGCGTATTCTGGTAGTAGGTGAGAACGCCATCAAGATGATGACTGTTGGTGGTGGTTCTTCTTCACTGAAGGTGCAGAGGGAGATCCTGCCCCTCGATGGTATCAAGGCGCGTTTTGCTGAGGCAGAGATCGACTTTGCCAGAGGCTATGTGGGCGACACCGTTCAGAGTTATAATGGTGTTACCGTAGGACGTAGCTTGTACGACCTGCGTAGTGCAGAGGAACTCACAGCTGAGGCAGTCGCTAAGGCTCGTCAGGCTGATGTGGTGATTTTCATCGGTGGTCTGAACAAGAGCGATTATCAGGATTGCGAGGGTCATGACCGCAAGGCTTATGGCTTGCCCTATGGACAGGATCAGCTGATAGAGGCTTTGGTCAAGGTTAATCCCAATCTGGTGTATGTCAATATCTCAGGTAATGCCGTTGCCATGCCTTGGATCGACAAGGTGCCTGCCATCGTGCAGGGCTGGTTTATCGGTTCAGAGGCAGGTGAGGCGATTGCCAGTGTACTGGCAGGCGATGTGAACCCCTCAGGCAAACTGCCTTTCACCTGGTATGTGCGTCTCGATGATTGTGGGGCACATGCCACTGGCAGTTTCCCTGGCACTTGGCGTGAAGGTCATCAGATCATTGATGAGACATATAAAGAGGATATCTTTGTGGGGTATCGCTGGACCGACAGGCAGCAGATCAAGCCGCTCTTCCCCTTTGGTCATGGTCTGAGCTATACCACCTTCCAGATCAGTCATCTCCGTGCAGACAAGAAGGAAATGACAAGTGATGGTCAACTGACCGTCTCTGTGGATGTCAAGAACACTGGCACCGTGGCTGGTGCAGAGGTCTTGCAACTCTATATCAGCGATGTGAAGTGTTCTCAGCCAAGACCAGTCAAAGAACTGAAAGGCTTTAAGAAGGTCTGTCTGTCGCCTGGAGAGACACAGACCGTTACGTTTACCATCGACCGTTCTGCCCTGAGCTTCTATGATGAGCAGACAGGTGCATGGATAGCAGAGCCCGGTGAGTTCGTGGCGATGGTCAACAGCTCCTCAGCATCAACCAAAAATAAAATACGATTCATGCTTAGTTTTTAAAAGCCCCCGAAGCACGTGATGTGCTTCGAGGGCTTCTTGTCTTTTTCCTGAGCCTCTTGTCGGATTCGAACCAACGACCCCGAGATTACAAATCACGTGCTCTGGCCAACTGAGCTAAAGAGGCGGGTGAGCGAGCTTGCTGTATCGCGCCGCTACAACCAAGTACCCTTGCTGCGTTCCCACCCTGGGGGATTCCGAGGGAGCTGGCCGTACAGGACTCGCTCATGTTCTTAAAGCGGTGCAAAATCAGTGCGAGCCGAGTGCAGAGAACTTGTTCTATGCCGAGGCGAAGCCTGATTTCGCACGAGGTTTTTCTAAAACCGCGTGCAAAGGTACAATAAATATTTAAGAATTTAGAATTCCGAAAAAAGATTTTTCCTGATTTTAACGATTTTTTGAGCCAAACCCCATGTTATCTGCGGGAAAATGCGTAATTTTGCACCTTGGATTAGATAAGTGTTAAAATGATTACCTCAAACGAATATACTCAACTCAAGGCTTTTGCCCGTCAGGATGGTGCGTTGCTTGCCCTGCTCTGGGTGTTTACCTCTACCTTATATATCATAGGTATGACCAACCAACTGATAGGGTTGGCAGCAACGGTGTTGATCCTTTACACGCCATTCTTCGTGGGTGGCAGACTGCGTAAGTTCCGTGACTATGGTCGCGAGGGCCTCATCTCGTTTGGTCGTGGTTATGCCTATACCGTCTTTGTGTTCTTCTATGCGGGTGTGCTCTTTGCCATCGCGATCTATCTCTATCTGGCGTATATGGATCAGGGATTCCTGCTGAGTCAGATGTCGAAGGTACTCACCACCGACGAGGCGCAACAGGCCATGAAGCAGTATGGCATGACGGAGATGATGAATGAGAGCCTGAGTCAGATGGCGCAGGTACGCCCCATTGACTATGCGCTGAATATGCTGACGGTGAACATCGTGGTGGGATTCATCCTGGGTGTCCCCATCAGTCTGGTGCTGCAGCGCAGTCATACAAACCAAGAAAGCAAATAAACGAAAAATCATGGATATATCAGTTGTTATTCCTCTTTATAACGAGGACGAGTCGATACCTGAACTCTATGCCTGGATCGCACGGGTGATGAAGGAGAACCACTTCTCTTACGAGGTGATCTTCATCAATGATGGCTCTACTGACCGTTCCTGGGAGATTATCACCGAGTTGAACAAGCAGGAGCCCGAGGTGGTGAAAGGCATCAAGTTCCGTCGTAACTATGGTAAGAGTCCGGCCCTCTATTGCGGTTTCGAACAGGCCCAGGGTGATGTTGTGATCACGATGGATGCCGATCTGCAGGATTCTCCTGATGAGATCCCTGAGCTTTACCGCATGATCAAGGAGGAGGGTTATGACCTCGTGTCAGGCTATAAGCAGAAGCGTTATGACCCGATCTCCAAGACCCTTCCCACGAAGCTCTTCAATGCTACCGCCCGTAAGATCAGTGGCATCCGCAACCTCCATGACTTCAATTGTGGTCTGAAGGCTTATCGCAAGGCGGTGGTGAAGAATATCGAGGTGTATGGCGAGATGCACCGTTATATCCCTTATCTGGCCAAGAATGCCGGTTTTGATAAGATTGGCGAGAAGGTCGTTCAGCATCAGGCCCGTAAGTACGGTGCCTCGAAGTTCATGGGACTCAACCGTTTCGTGAATGGCTATCTCGACCTGTTAACCCTCTGGTTCCTCTCTACGTTTGGCAAGAAGCCGATGCACGTGTTTGGTTTCCTGGGCACCATCATGTTCTTCATCGGTTTTGTGGCAGCCTTCTGGATTGGTGCCGATAAACTCTGGTGCCTGGCAAATCATATCCCGCAGCGTCTGGTTACTGATTCGCCTTATTTCTACATCGCGCTGACCATGATGATCATTGGTACCCAGCTCTTCCTCACAGGATTCCTGGGCGATCTGATCAGTCGTTCGTCAAGTGGTCGTAATGATTATCAGATAGAACAGACCTTATGAGAAAGGTGTTGCTCCTCCTGAGCTTGGCGTTTATCGTCTCTTGCTCCTCCGTTGATTGCCCTGTCAAAAACTGGGTGAGGTGCTACTATAATGTCTATGACAGCGAAGGGGCGCTGCTCCAGTTGCAAGATACGCTGACCATCTATACGAAGCGTAAGAACCGTACTGACACCATCCTTCTCAATAGTGGCATCGGTCTCAAGGCCTTTGACCTGCCTGTCAGTTATACCCAGCCGGAGGATACGCTCTTTTTCCATTTCTACAAAGATGACTATGATGTCACCGATACCGTGTGGATCAAGAAGGATGACTACCCCCATTTCGAGTCCATGGAGTGTAAGGTGGACTATTTCCATCAGCTGACGGGTGTCCGATATACCACCCATGCGATTGATTCCTTGGTTCTTAAAAACCCCAATGTAAATTATGAGGATCAGACGATTAATTTCTTCATCTATCCGGACAGCAGTCGTTAGCCTGTTCCTGATGCTGACAGCTACCTCTGCCTCGGCACAGAAGTTTTTCGCTTTCCAGAAAGACTCCATTCCGGTATTCCGTGGCTTCTCCCTGTCATTCGATCTGGTGGGTGCAGGCATGGCCATGTTCTCTGACTATGGCCAGTATGAAGGAACGTTCCGCCTGAATCTCCACGATGAGTGGTTCCCGCTGGTGGAGATCGGACTGGGTAGGGCCGACAGCGAAGATGATGTCACGAAGAACCATTACACCACGAAGGCCCCTTATTTCAAGGTGGGTGTCGATCGTAACCTGCTCAAGGAGAAACATGGCCCTTACCGGCTGCTGGTAGGTCTGCGCTATGCTTACACCTCTTATAAGGCGAATCTCTCCCGACCTGGTCTGGTTGATCCCTACTGGCAGTGGGATGTCATCTACGACATCAAGGATGCCCCCTGTAACATGCACTGGGCGGAGGTGGCGGTAGGACTTGATGCCAAGATCTGGGGCCCCTTCCATCTGGGCTGGAGCGTACGTTATAAGCTACGTATCTCTCATAAGGAGGGTGACTACGGAAATGCCTGGTATGTCCCGGGCTTCGGTGCCAACTCCAATGGTCGGATAGACGCCACGTTTAATGCCACCATCGATATCTGATATGGATGCCACGCGGAAGAAACGGCTCCTGTGGCAACTGCCTTTCCTCACGTTGCTCATTGTCGGAACGATCCTGATCATCCGACAGCAGCAGACCATGCCTTACCAGCATACCGCCGATTTTATCTTTGGCACCACCTATACGGTGACCTATCAGTGCGACTCTGACATGAATGCCTCCATCAAGGCCGAGTTGCTGAAGGTGGACCAGTCGCTGTCACCATTCAATAAGCAATCTGTCATCACAGCCATCAATAACAATGAGTCTGCCACGCCCGACCAGATGTTCCTGGAGGTGTTCCGACAGGCCATGATCATCTCCGAGGATACGAAGGGGGCCTTCGATATCACGGTGGCCCCGTTGGTCAATGCCTGGGGCTTTGGCTTCAAACATGGTGAGATGCCCACACCCCGTCAGGTGGATAGTCTCCGGGCGATCGTGGGCTATCAGAAGGTGTCACTCGTCGATGGGAAGATCCGGAAGGCTGATCCCCGGATGATGCTCGACTGCTCAGCCATTGCCAAGGGCTATGGCACCGATGTGGTGGCCCGTTTCCTGCGCAAACGGGGAGTCCAGAACTTCATGGTGGAGATTGGCGGTGAGGTGGTTACTCAGGGTGTCAACCCCCAGCGGGTGCCCTGGCGCATCGGGGTGACCAAGCCCACGGAGGACTCGCTGAGTGTGGGGCATGAACTGCAGACCACCCTGAATGTCACGGATATGGCGATGGCCACCAGTGGCAACTACCGTAATTTCTACTATAAGGGCAACAAGCGTTATGCCCATACCATTGATCCGCATACGGGCTATCCCGTACAGCATAATATCCTCTCTGCCACGGTCCTGGCCAAGAGCTGTATGGTGGCCGATGCCTATGCCACCTCGTTTATGGTCATGGGCCTCGATGGGGCGCAGCAGGTGCTCCAGCGCCATCCGGAGCTGATGGCCTATCTCATCTATGATGATGGCCATGGCGGACTTGCCATCTGGTGTTCACCATCGTTGAAAGACCGTATTGCTCAATAATTAGAACCACTGCCTATGCCTACATTGAAGATATATGACCAACTGCTTCAGTTCCCTCTCTTTCAGGGCATGAGCCATGACGACCTGGAGATCGTGGCCGGTCATATCCGTTTTGGCTTTACGAAGGTGTCTGCCGGCAAGCGTATCATCACGGCCGGTGATCCCTGCACCCAGCTCTATTTCGTCATTGGCGGTTCGGTGAAGGTGGAGCATTTCTCCGACGATGGTCATTTCTCGGTGCTTGAGCATATGAGTGCCCCCTATGTCATCCAGCAGGAGGCCATCTTCGGTTATTACCAGCGTTATACGAGGAGTGTCTCGGCTCAGTCTGATGTCAGTCTCCTCACCATCGATAAGGAGGAAGTGTTGCGCCTGTTGGAGGATTTTCTGGTGTTCCGTCTGAACCTGGTCAACCATTTTGCGACGCAGACGCAGAAGCTCTCCCAACAGCTCTGGCGTACCCCGCCGCAGACGTTGCGTGAGAAGGTGATCCGTTTTCTGGTGGCTCACTGCAGTTATCCGGCAGGATCAAAGACGTTCTTCATCCTGATGGAACGTCTGGCCCTGGAGTTGAACGACAGTCGCCTGAATGTGTCGCGGGTGCTCAACCAGTTGCAGTACGAGGGACTCATAGAGCTCTATCGGGGTAGGATTGTCATCCCCCAGCTGGAGCGCCTCATCTCCCCCCGAACGTAGTATTGTCATCTCGACAGAGTTCGACGAAGTCAAGGTAGCGCATGGAGAGATCTCTTCTTCCTTTTGGCGGGTTGTCTTGAGTCTGCTTGCGCATATAATTCTCAAAAACGTCCTGAGCTCGGAGGCCGGTTGTCCGATTATCGTAATCATTCGATGAACTCGCTCCGCTCAGACAGCATCTCATGTCGATTATCTTGTCTCGCTCCGCGATCCAAGAATCGAAGAAGATTCCGATAATAGTACACCCTCTAAAGACCTCCTCGTGCGGAATGTTTTTGAGAATCATATTCGCAAAAACATGTAGCACGCCGTGCGCCGCGTAAATTCCCTCGTTGTATTCGAAAACATTCTTGCGTCCCTCCGGTAGCAAGCGAGCAGAGCTCGAGCGCGCTCGAGATGACAGAGGAACGGTCGAGATGACACTTTTTCCTGTTTTTTTTGGTGGTTTGGAAAAGAAGTCGTAATTTTGCAGGCTGAATGTGTTAGAATTTTGATTTATGAACGAGCAAGCTGAGAGAACAAACCCGTTTTTTCTGCCCTATGACACGCCCCATGAGGTGGCCCCTTTTGATCGTATCCGCCTGGAGGATTACGAGGAGGCGATGCTCGAGGGTATCCGTCGGGATGACGAGCAGATCGAACAGGTGATCAACAATCCCGAGAAACCCACCTTCGACAATACCATCATCAATGTTGATGATGAGAAAGACGGCGATCATTACTATGACCTGTTAGGCCGTGTCACCACGGTGTTCTTCAACCTCCTCTCTGCCGAGACCAACGATGAGATGGATGCCTTGGCTCAGAAGATGAGTCCCATCCTCACGAAGCATGCCAATGACATCCGCCTGAATGAGAAACTCTTTCAGCGCATCAGCTATGTGTATCGCCATCACCGTAAGCTCACCCCCGAGGAGAAGATGCTGCTCGACAACTGTTATGAGGGCTTTGTGCGCAGTGGTGCCCTGTTGGATGCCGCCGGTAAGGAGCGCCTGCGCCAGCTCACCGAAGAGGCCTCGATACTCGGTCTGCAGTTCTCTCAGAACCTGTTGAAGGAGAATAAGGCCTTCACGCTCCATATCACCGATGAGGCCCAGCTCGACGGTCTGCCAGAGACAGCCCGTGAGGCCGCAGCCCTGGCTGCCAGGGAACAGGAGAAGGAAGGCTGGGTGTTTACCCTCGATTTCCCCAGCTACTCTCCCTTCATGACTTATAGCACCCAGCGTGAGCTGCGCCGTCAGCTCTATATGGCGAAGAACACGGAGTGTATCCATGACAATACGGAAAACAACCTCGAGATCTGCAAACGCCTGATCAACCTGCGTCGTGAGGTGGCCCAGCTGTTGGGTCACAAGTCCTATGCCGACTATGTGCTGAAGCGCCGTATGGCAGGCAGTGTGCGCCATGTCTATAAGCTGCTCAACGACCTGGTGAAGGCCTATAAGCCCACCGCCCTGAAGGAGGTGAAGGAGATCGAACAACTGGCCCGACAGATGGAGGGCCCCGATTTCGAGCTCCAGCCCTGGGACTTTGGCTTCTATGCCCACAAGCTCAAGCTGAAGCGCTACAATATCGATGCCGAGATGCTGCGCCCCTATTTTGAGCTGTCGAAAGTCATCGATGGTGTCTTTGGTCTGGCCCATCGCCTCTATGGCATCACCTTCAAGGAGAATCCCGATATCCCGGTCTATCACCCTGACGTGAAGGCCTACGAGGTGTTCGATCAGGACGGCTCCTTCCTGGCCGTCTTCTATGCCGATTTCCATCCCCGCAAAGGCAAACAGGGTGGGGCGTGGATGACCGAATACCAGGGCCAGTGGATCGATCGGGAGGGGGTGAACCACCGGCCCCATGTCAGTGTGGTGATGAACCTCACCAAACCCACTGACGAAAAACCGGCCCTCCTGACTTTAGGGGAGGTGGAGACCTTCCTCCATGAGTTTGGTCACTCCCTGCATGGCATGTTTGCCAATACCCGCTTCGAGAGCCTGAGTGGCACGAGTGTGTGGTGGGACTTCGTGGAGCTGCCCTCGCAGTTCATGGAGAACTTCGCCATCGAGAAGGAGTTCCTGCGCACCTTTGCTTTCCATTACCAGACCGGTGAGCCATTGCCCGATGTGCTGATCCGCAGGATTGTGCGCAGCCGTAACTTCAATGTGGCCTATGCCTGTATGCGTCAGGTGAGCTTCGGATTGCTCGACATGGCCTATTACACGAAGAAGGACGAATTTACCGACGATATCATCGCTTTCGAGAAGAAAGCCTGGCAGAAGGCGATGGTCATGCCCCAGCTCCCCGATACTTGTATGACGGTGCAGTTCTCCCATATTATGTCGGGAGGCTATGCCGCCGGCTATTACAGTTACAAGTGGGCCGAGGTGCTCGATGCCGATGCCTTCAGTGTGTTCAAGCGTCGTGGCATCTTCGATCAGGCCACAGCCCGGAGCTTCCGCGAAAACATCCTCTCGAAGGGAGGCACCGAGAATCCCATGACATTATATAAACGTTTCCGTGGTGGTGAACCCACCATCAAAGCACTCTTAAAACGCAATGGAATCAAACGATAAACAACTGAAACTGGACATGCGCTATCTGAAGATGGCACGCGTATGGGCTGAAAACTCCTATTGTCAGCGCCGTCAGGTGGGGGCGCTGGTCGTCAAGGACAAGATGATCATCAGCGATGGTTATAATGGCACCCCCAGTGGCTTTGAGAATGTGTGTGAGGACGAGAACAACGTCACCAAACCCTATGTGCTCCATGCGGAGGCCAATGCCATCACCAAACTGGCCCGTAGCAATAACAACAGCGAGGGAGCCACCATCTATATCACGGCATCCCCCTGTATCGAGTGTGCCAAACTGATTATCCAGGCCGGTATCTCCCGGGTGGTCTATGGCGAGCAGTATCGCCTCACCGATGGTATCGATCTCCTGCGCAGGGCAGGCATTGAGGTGGTGTTCATCGATATCAATTCCACTAAATAAGTGCTTGGCCATGTCAAATCATAGATACAGACGTTTCACACCGTTATGGATGGCCATCTCAGTGGTCATCGGTATTCTGCTTGGCACGTTCTATGCCAACCATTTCTCAGGCAATCGCCTGAACATCATCAACTCCAGTGGTAACAAGCTCAACAACCTGTTGCATATCATCGACGACCAGTATGTCGATACCGTCAACATGAACGACCTGGTGGAGAAGGCCATGCCTCAGATTCTGGCCGAGCTCGATCCCCACTCTGTCTATATCTCTGCCCGTGACGGAGAGATAGCCAACGATGACCTTCGGGGTTCTTTCTCGGGTATCGGTATCGAGTTCACCATCCGTCAGGACACCATCCGTGTCCAGAATGTCATTGGCAATGGTCCTGCAGAACGGGCTGGCATCTTAGCAGGCGATAAGATCGTAGAGGTCGATGACTCTGTGTTCGTGGGAAAGAAGGTGACCAATGCCGAGGCGATGCACCGTCTGAAGGGTCCCAAGGACACGAAGGTGAAGATCGGTCTCATCCGCTATGGCGAGAATAAGATCCGTCATATCACCGTCACCCGTGGAGAGATCCCCACCAAGAGTGTCACGGCCAGTTATATGCTCAACGATGAGACCGGCTATATCAAGATCAAGAACTTTGGTGAGAACACCTATCCGGAGCTGCTTATTGCCCTGGCCCAGCTGGCCCAGCGCGGGTTCTCCAGTCTGGCCATCGACCTGAGGGGCAACACCGGCGGTTACCTGGAGTCAGCCGTTCAGATTGCCAATGAGTTTCTGGCCAAGGGGCAGCTGATTGTCTATACCGAAGGCCGGCGCTATCCGCGCCAGGAGTATAGGGCTGATGGTCGTGGCTCTTACCAGCAGATCCCTCTGGTGGTGCTGGTCGATGAGAGCTCAGCCTCTGCCTCCGAGATCCTGGCAGGTGCCATCCAGGATAACGACCGTGGTACGATCATTGGTCGTCGTTCCTTTGGTAAGGGGTTGGTTCAGAAACCCATGGAGTTCTCCGACCACTCGATGATCCGACTCACCATTGCCCGTTACTATACCCCTTCAGGCCGTTGTATCCAGAAGCCTTATGCCGATGGTGAGGACTATGAGGGCGACTGGATGAAACGCTACAAGCACGGGGAGTTCTTCTCCGAAGACAGCATCAAGCATACCGGTCCGGCTTATCACACCAACAATGGCCGTACGGTCTATGGCGGTGGTGGCATCACCCCCGATATCTTCATCCCCGAGGACACCCTCGATATGACCTCTTATTATAAGGAGGCCACGATGTCGGGACTCATCCTGCAGTTTGCCTATACCTATACCGACGAGAATCGTGCCAAACTCAGCAAGATGGAGGATGTGTGGGAGCTGGAGCGCTACCTGAAGAGTCAGAACACCCTCGATAAGTTCGTGGCCTATGCCGATAAGAACGGGCTCAAGCGTCGTAACCTCATGATCCAGAAGTCACGCAAGCTCCTGGAGCGCTTCGTGAACAGCCGGATCATCTATAATATCCTCAACGAACAGGCCTGGACGGAATACCTCAACCAGGATGATCCTGCCATTATCGAGACCTTGAAGCTCTTTAAGAATGGCAATGCCTTCCCCCAGAAGCCTGCAGCCAGTGAGCCTAATCATGCGTAAAGACGAACTGAGACAGTATATCTCCCAACAGAAGCGACAGTTCACGCCCCGGCAGTTGGCGCAGCTGTCGCTTCCTGTCATTGCCAGGTTGCGCCCCCTCTTGGCAGAGGCTCAGACCATCCTGGCCTATTATGCCCTGCCCGATGAGGTCGATACCCATGCCTTGCTCGATGCGCTGGTGGCTGAGGGCAAGACGGTGCTGTTGCCCAAGGTGCTTGATGGCGCCACGATGGAGCTGCGCTGTTATCAGGGTCCTCAGGATCTCCGCGAGGGGGCCTATCATATCCTGGAACCCACTGGGGCGCCCTTTACAGACCTGTCACGCATTGATATCGCCCTGATCCCGGGACTGGCTTTCGATGCCCAGGGCCATCGCTTAGGGCGCGGCAAGGGCTATTACGATCGTTTCCTGTCAGCCTTCAAGGGCCAGACCATTGGGGTGTGCTTCGACTTCCAGAAGGTAGCCGAAGTGCCGGTTGATGCCCATGATGTGTCTGTGGATAGGGTCGTCTAGCTGAAGCGGATCTCCACGATCACCTGACTGCCGACAGCCGTATTCAGTTTCTTCACAATCTCAGTCCGCATCATCGAGAGGTCTGCTCTCAGGGCCGGGTTCGAGAGTTTCACATGTAAGGTCTGGTTCCGGATATACACCGCTTGTGTATAGCCTGCAATCATCTCTCCCATCACCTCCGGCCATGCCTCCACCAGTCGCTTCTGTTGCAGAGGCGTCTCCAGACCCTGTGCTCTGAGGTTCTTCAGAATCAGCTCGCCGATGCTCTTCACTTCTTTCCTAAACATGGATGTTGCCGTTTTCTACGTGGAAGATCTGGTAGTCGTGTGAGGTCCTGCTCAGGATTTGGTCCAGATGCTCGCGGTTGGTGTCTGTAATAAAAATCTGCCCGAACTCATCGCTGGCCACCAGTTTCACGATCTGTTCCACGCGGTCAGCATCCAGCTTGTCGAAGATGTCATCGAGGAGTAGGAGGGGGGTGGTCTGGGTGTTCGTGCGTTTCAGGAAATCAAACTGTGCCAGTTTCAGCGCAATCACAAAGGTCTTATGCTGTCCCTGACTGCCCTCACGCTTCAGGGGGTGTCCCCCCAGACTGAACACCAGGTCGTCGCGGTGCACCCCATGCAGGGAGTAGCCCATGATGCGGTCTTTGGCGCGGTCGCACTGGATCACCTCCAGCAGGGGTCCTCGCTGACAGTGCGAGAGGTAAGTCATCTCCACCTGTTCCTTGTTCCCTGAGATCGTCTCATAATACCGCTGGAACACGGGGGTGAGGGCTTTCACAAAGGCCTCCCGACAGGCAAAGATACGCTCTCCCTCGATGGCCATCTGCTCCTCCCAAAGACTGAGCACCTCCAGGTCAGGTTCCTCTTCCTGTTTCAGGAGGGTGTTCCGTTGTAGCAGGGCTTTGTTGTAGCGGTTCATGGCCTCGATATAGCTGCGGTCATACTGTGAGATCACCACGTCCATGAGTCTTCTGCGCTCTTCACTGCCCCCCTCAATCAGGAAGGTGTCAGCGGGCGAAACCATCACCAGCGGGATCAGTCCGATATGTTCCGACAGGCGTTTGTATTCTTTTTTATTGCGCTTGAAGTGCTTCTTGGTGCCCCGCTTCATCCCGCAGGAGATATGGAGTTCATCATTATATTCTCCCTCAATCAGAAAGAACCCCTCTCCATGCGTGATTACCTGTGAGTCGATGGGGTTGCCCGCAGAGTGACAGAACGAGAGGAAATAGATGGCATCCAGCACGTTGGTCTTACCCACACCATTCTGTCCGATCAGACAGTTGATCTTGGGTGACAGCTCCAGGTTGGCAGCTCGGATGTTCTTGTAATTGATCAATGACAGTTTTTCGAGAATCATATTGGCGACAAAGATACGAATAAGTGAGTAAAAAACCAAAAGAAACCTAAAAAAAATATGTACTTATGTTCTTATGTCCAAAAAATGTTGTACCTTTGCAGCCGATTTTCGAAAATTAATACATAATTATAATGGCAAATACATCAAATCAACAGCAGGCTGCTCCCACGATGGAGCAGACCATGAACCAGAGTGAGGCCTTCTTCCTGAAGTATAAGAAGGTTATTATCACCGTCGTTGTGGCACTCATTGTCATCATTGTCGGTGCAGTTCTTTACAAGACTTATATCGCAGAACCCCGCGAGCAGCAGGCTTCCACAGCCATTGCCAGGGGTCAGCAGTATTTCGAGAAGGGTCTCTTCCAGCAGGCGCTCGAGGGTGACAGCACCGGTTATAAGGGCTTTGCAAAGCTCGCCGATGAGTACAGCACCACAGCTGCCGGTAACCTGGCCAACCTCTATGCCGGTCTCTGCAATGCCCAGTTGGGTAAGTGGGAGGCAGCCGTGAAGTTCCTCGAGGCTTACGACTTGTCAGAAGATGCGATGGTATCTCCTGCCGCTATGGGAGCCCTGGGTAACGCTTATGCTCACCTGAACCAGCTCGACAAGGCTGTTTCTACGCTGAAGAAGGCTGCCGAGAAGGCCGACAACAACTCACTTTCTCCCACCTTCCTGATCCAGGCCGGTCAGATTCTGGAGAGCCAGGGTAAGAACGATGAGGCCCTGAAGCTGTATCAGACCGTGAAGGAGAAGTACTTTAACTCGATGCAGTATCAGACCATCGACGGTTACATTGAGCGCGTATCAAATAAGTAATGGCTACCAAGAATCTTTCAGAATACAACGTTGAGAAGGTGCCCGATGCGTCAAATATGATCTTTGGCGTGGTGGTGTCAGAGTGGAATCCCGAGATCACTGGTGCGCTGCTCGAAGGCTGTGTCAGCACCTTGGAGCGTCATGGTGCCCTGCCCGAGAATATCCACGTGAAGACGGTTCCGGGCTCGTTTGAGCTGATCTACGGGGCCCACCAGATGACACTCAACGACGGTTACGATGCAGTGATCATCCTGGGATCTGTGATTCGTGGCGAGACGCCTCATTTCGATTACATCTGTCAAGGTGTCACCGAGGGTATTGCCCGTCTGAATGCCACCAGTAACATCCCCGTGATCTATGGTCTGCTCACCACGGATAATCTCCAGCAGGCCAAGGATCGTGCCGGTGGTCGTCTGGGTAACAAGGGCGATGAGTGTGCGGTGGTGGCCATCAAAATGGCGAAGTTCTGATGAAGTTTGTCTCTTGGAATGTGAATGGCCTGCGGGCTTGCGAGTCTCATGGTTTTAGTGAGGTTTTCCGTTCGTTGGATGCAGACTTTTTCTGTCTGCAGGAGACGAAGATGCAGGCAGGTCAGCTCGACCTTCAGTTCGAGGGTTACCAGTCTTATTGGAGTTATGCCGATAAGAAGGGCTATTCCGGCACCGCCATCTTTACCCGTCATCAGCCTTTGAATGTCACCTATGGCATTGGGATCGATGTCCACGACCATGAAGGACGTGTGGTCACGCTTGAGATGCCAGATTTCTTCCTGGTGTGCTGTTACACGCCCAACTCGCAGGATGGGCTGAAGCGTTTGGATTATCGCATGACGTGGGAGAATGATTTCCGGGCCTATCTGCAGTGTCTCGACTCTAAGAAGCCTGTTATTCTTTGTGGCGATCTCAACGTGGCACACGAAGAAATAGACATCAAGAATCCGAAGACCAACCGTCATAATGCCGGTTTCACCGATGAGGAGCGGGCGCAGTTCACCACCTTATTAAATAGTGGTTTTACGGATACGTTTCGGTATTTGTATCCGGAGGAAGTGAAGTATTCGTGGTGGTCGTATCGGTTCCAGGCCCGGCAAAAGAATGCCGGGTGGCGTATTGACTATTTCGTCATCTCCAATCGCCTCCGACCGCAATTATCCGCCGCGGAAATCCACACCGATATCCAAGGCTCCGATCATTGTCCGGTCAGCCTCTCTCTTCTTCCTTGAGGCTGATTGCGAATATAATTCTCAAAAACGTCCTGTCTCGGAGGCTGGAAGCATGATTTTTCAAAGCACTCAATGAACTCGCTGTGCTCAAACAGCATTTCGTATTTCGTTCCTCAGATTGCATCCTGCAATCCGAGACTCAATATTGCTTCAAAAAATCATATTTCCTATAAATGCCTCCTCGTGCGGAATGTTCTTGAGAATTACATTCGAAAAATTGTCATCTCTCTTCGATCGAAAACATTCTTCGTAAGCGAAGCGGCAAGCCGATTACCGCACGGTGCGGAAGTTTCCTCATTTCATTCGAAAACATTCCGCACGAAGAGGTATTTATAGGATGTACTATTATCGGAATCTTTTTCGATTCTTGTATCGCGAAGCGAGACAAGCAAATCGACATGAAAAGCTGTTTGAGCGAAGCGAGTTCTTTGAATGATTACGATAATCGGACACCCGGCCTCTGAGCTCAGGACGTTTTCGCACCTTTCTTTTGATTCTTTTCTTTTAGTGATGAAAGAAAAGGATATCCCCAGCAGGGCTCTGCCCTGCAAAAAGGAGATCTCTCGACTGCGCTCGAGATGACAGAAGGCGGTAACAAAATAATCCCCGCTGGAGAGCGGGGATCATTGTATCTTAAAGCAAAAGTGCTTTAGAGGCCTAAAGCACTTTTGGCTTTACTGGCGGCATCGTCGATGCTCTTGCTTGCCTTTTCCTTGGCAGCTGCTTTAGTGTCTTCTACAGCCTTGTCAGCGGCGGCTTTGGTGTCTTCGACGGCCTGATTGGCTGCGGCCTTGGTGTCCTCTACGACACGATCTGCGGCAGCCTGGGTGTTCTCTTGGAGAGAATTCGTAATGCTGTTCACGATGCTCTCAGGAGACGTCTCTGTGAGCGAAGCCACAGCAGCCGTCACTGCCTCATTGTCACCGACAAATTCCTTGATCTTCTCAGCATTCTCCTTCAGGAAGGCCTGCACCTGCGCCACAAAGGTCTGGGCTGCATCAGGATTGCTGGCAATCAGCGACTTGATCTTCTCCTGAACGGTGGCGAGCACCTCCTGGAACTTGGTGACATCCTTTGCCTCCAACTGTTCGGTCAGGGCGTTGATGGTGGCAGCTGCCTCATCCTCCACATTGATTACTGCGGCAGAGTCCTCAGTCTCTGCACTTGCCTGAGTCTTGTTTCCGCAAGACGCAAAACCGATGGTCATCATTGCCATCACTGCAAATAATACTTTTTTCATATAAATCTAAAATTTGGTTAGGTAAACTTGATAAATCGCAACAAAAGTACTGCATTCTATTCAAAAAGAGATGATTTTAAGTGTTTTTTTAATTTTTTTTGTACTTTTGCACCCATGACAACATTATCATTCCGTCCGAAGCTCTTCACCACGGTGAAGCATTATGATCGTCAGCAGTTCATGACCGACCTGTTGGCAGGTATTATCGTCGGTATTGTGGCTTTGCCTTTGGCTATTGCCTTTGGTATCGCCTCTGGTGTGACGCCCGAGAAAGGTATCATCACCGCCATTGTGTCTGGTCTCATTGTCTCTGTCTTCGGCGGTTCGAAGGTACAGATCGGTGGCCCCACAGGCGCGTTTATCATCATTATTTACGGTATTATCCAACAATATGGCTTCGAGGGTCTCACCATTGCCACGCTGATGGCGGGTGTGTTCCTCATCATGTTCGGTATCCTCCATCTGGGTACCATCATCAAATATATTCCCTATCCCATTGTGGTGGGCTTCACGTCGGGTATTGCCCTGACCATCTTCACCACACAGATTAAGGACCTCTTCGGACTGACCATGGCCACGGTGCCCTCTGATTTCATCGAGAAGTGGATTGCCTATGTCTCAGCCTTCCCCACGATTGATCCCTGGAGCGCTGGGGTCGGTATCCTCAGTGTGGTCATCATCGCTGTATGGCCGAGGTTTACCCAGCGCACAGCCCTTGGTAAGCTCCCAGGGAGCTTGATAGCCATCATCGTGATGACCCTGGCGGTGCTCCTGCTGAAGCACCAGTGGGGCATTGAGACCGTCGAGACCATTGGCGACCGTTTTGCCATCTCCAACCAGTTACCCGGTGCTCAGGTGCCTGTGCTCACCTGGGACATCATCAAGGGGCTGGTATCCCCCGCCATCACCATTGCCATTCTGGGCGCCATCGAGTCGTTGCTCTCAGCCACGGTGGCCGATGGTGTCATTGGCGACCGTCATGACTCCAATACCGAGCTGATCGCTCAGGGCATGGCCAACCTCGCCAGTCCCCTCTTTGGCGGTATCCCCGCCACCGGTGCCATTGCCCGTACGATGACCAACATCAATAATGGCGGTCGCAGTCCGATGGCCGGTATCATCCATGCCGCTGTGCTGCTGCTCATCTTCCTGTTCCTCATGCCCCTGGCGCAGTATATCCCCATGGCCTGTCTGGCCGGTGTGCTGGTCATTGTGAGCTATAACATGAGTGGCTGGCGCTCGTTCCTGAGCATCATGAAGAATCCCAAGAGCGATGTCATTGTGCTGTGGGTCACCTTCCTGCTCACAGTGATCTTCGACCTCACCATTGCCATTGAGGTAGGTCTGATCTGTGCCTGCTTGCTCTTCATGCGCCGTATGGCAGAGACCACCGATGTACGTGTCATCAGCGATGAGATCAACCCCGACGAGGAGGAGAGCGACTTCCTGATGGGCAATCTCGAGCACCTCACCATCCCCGAGGGAGTCGAGGTCTATGAGATCAATGGCCCTTATTTCTTCGGTGCCGGTAATAAGTTCGAGGAGATCATGAGCAGCCTGGGCCATCAGCGCCCGAAGGTGCGCATCATCCGCATGCGTAAGGTGCCCTTTGTCGATTCCACAGGTATCCACAACCTCACCAACCTCTGTCTGATGTCTCAGGGCGAGGGCATCCAGGTGGTGCTGTCGGGCGTCAATCCCCGGGTGCAGCAGGTACTCCATAAGTCCGGTTTCGATACCCTCCTGGGCGAAGAAAACATTTGTTCCCACATCACACTGGCTTTAGCCAGAGCAAAGAAAATACTTGCATAAATATTTGGCAGTTTCAAATATTAGTTGTACCTTTGCAGCGGAAAAAAAAGGAAATCGATTTCAAATAGCGTCCTTTTTGTATTTGAGATTTAAAAGCATTTGTTGCTAATGCACTGACAAACAACTACTTAGGTCGATGTATTAGGAAGAATTGTTTTGTGCCGAAACTAAAAATTGTACAATTAATATGTCAGAAGAAAAGAAAATCTCCTTAGAGGAGATTGATGAACTGCTCGATAAAGAGGAGTCATCATTCAATTTCCGTGAGCTCTACACCATGCTGATCCTGAACTGGAAGTGGTTCCTGATTTCGCTGGTGGCTTGTGTTGCCTTGGCAGCCATCTATCTGCGCTATGCCAGTCCAGTTTATCAGGTATCCAGTAAGATGCTGATCAAGGACGAAGATAACCGTCGTCGTGGTGTTTCAGACATGCTGGCCAACATGCAGGATTTCGGTTTCATCTCCAGCTCTGCCGGTATTGAGAACGAGGTAGAGGTGCTCCAGTCCCACATCTTGGCCCGTGAGGCCGTAAAGAGTCTGAAGCTCTACACCACCTATAAGCTTAGCGGCCTGATCAAAAACCGTCTCATCTACAAGGATCAGCCGGTGAATGTTGATCTCGACCCGGAGCATTTGAACTGGTTTGATGAAGAGTTCCTCGATGTAGTACACAAGATTCAACTGACCGTTAAGAAGACCGATGCGGGCTATCAGGTAGAAGGTGTCTTGATGGAAGATAAAGATGAGATAGGCGAGTTCAGCCAGACGCTCAAGACACTGCCGTCAGCTATCAAGACTGAATTCGGTACCCTCACTTTCACGATGAATGCATCAGCCAAGAAAGAGGCACAGGAGGCTTTCGAGAATGGACGTAATCTGAAAATCACCATTGTTCCCCCATTGGCAGTAGCAGCCACATATGTGAAGAATCTGGAGGTGGCGCCCACCTCTAAGCAGACCTCTATTGCGGAGATGACCCTGAAGGATAATCATGTGCGTCGCGCCATCGATTACCTTGATGCACTGGTGGAAGCCTATAATGATCAGGCTAATGCCGATAAGAACGAGGTGGCCCTGAAGACCGAGGAATTCATCAACGGTCGTCTGGAGAAGATCGATGCCGAGCTCGGCACCACCGAAGGCGACATCGAGAGCTTTAAGAAGCGAAACCGTGTGACGGAGTTGAGGCTCGATGCCACACAGACCGTCAATCAGATCAGCCAGTTCTCAGCTAAGCTCTCTGAGGCCAATGCCCAGATCCAGCTGATCGACTACCTCCGTGAGTTTGTGGATAACCCCGCTAATAAATACGAGATCATCCCTTCAAATGTTGGTCTCACCGACCAGGCTTCTATGGCTTTGATCAAAGATTTCAACCAGATTGTGCTCGATCGCAACCGCTTGTTAAAGAGCGTCAGTGAGCAGGCACCTCAGGTGCAGACCCTCACGGGAACGCTCAGTGAGATGCGCTCATCCATCCGTACAGCCCTCTTGCAGGCCCGTCGTGCCGCAGATATTTTGCGCCAGGGCATCGAGCGCCAGTACAGCATGTATGAGAACCGCGTGTCCAGCTCGCCTGAGCAGGAGCGTGTGCTCACGCAGATTGGTCGTCAGCAGGAGGTGAAGTCAGGTCTGTATCTGCTCCTGTTGCAGAAGCGCGAGGAGAACAGCATCTCACTGGCAGCCACGGCCGATAAGGGTAAGATCATTGAGACACCGCAGTATGGCGGTAAGGTCAGCCCCAAGAGTGCCATCATTCTTTTGGCAGCCATGGTCGTTGGCATGGCCATCCCTTATGCCATCCTCTTCCTCATCCGCCTGTTCAGCTATCGCCTGGAAGGTCATGATGAACTGGCGAAGCTCACCACGCTGCCGATTGTGGCCGATGTGGCAGTGGCTAATGAGAGTGCCAAGACCACCGGTGGTATTGTGGTTCATGAGAACCGCAACGATCAGATCGATGAGATTTTCCGTGGCCTGCGTACGAATATCCAGTTCATGCTCACCGAAGGTCAGAAGACCATCCTCTTTACTTCTTCCACCTCTGGTGAGGGTAAAACCTTCAATGCAGCCAATGTGGCGATGAGTTTTGCACTCCTGGGCAAGAAGGTCATCATCTGCGGTCTCGATATCCGTAAGCCGGCCCTGGGTGTGCTCTTCAACCTGAAGGATACGAAGAAGGGTATTACCAACATTCTGGTGAAGGACCACCTCACAGCAACCGATGTTCATGAGCAGATCAGTCCTTCAGGCATCAATGCCAACCTTGATCTGTTGTTGGCCGGACCTATTCCACCGAACCCTGCAGAGCTGCTGGCACGCCACACCATGGGCGATGTTATTGCACTGCTGCAAAAGGAGTACGATTATGTCATTCTGGATACCGCCCCTGTAGGACTGGTGACTGATACGTTCCAGATTGCTAAGTTTGCCGATGTAGTCTGCTACGTCACCCGTGAGGACTACACGCCGAAGTCGAATGTGGGAATGCTCAACCAGCTGGTATCTGAGGGCAAGCTCCAGAATGTCTGCGTCATCCTCAATGCCGTGGATATGTCGAAGAAAAAGAACGGCTATTACTATGGCTATGGCCGCTATGGCAAATACGGTAAGTATGGCTATGGTAAATACGGTTACGGCAAGTACGGCCACTATGGTAAATATGGTTATGGCAACTATGGTACCTACGGCAACTACGCCTCCTCCCACTACGGCCAAAAAGAAGATAACTCCATCAAGAAATGATAATAGCGGTCGATTTTGACGGTACGATTGTCGAGCACCGTTATCCCAAGATTGGCGAGGAGAAACCCTTCGCCATCGAGACCTTAAAGATGCTCATCCGCGATCACCATCAGCTCATCCTCTGGAGTGTCCGTGAGGGTGAGCTGTTGGAGGAGGCCGTCCAGTGGTGCCGTGAGCGCGGCGTGGAGTTCTGGGCCGTCAACCGAGACTACCCCGAGGAGGATCCCCGCCACAACCAGCATTTCTCTCGCAAACTCAAGGCCGACTATTTCATCGATGACCGCAACATCGGCGGCCTCCCCGACTGGGGCACCATCTACGACATGATCACCCACCACAAAACCTGGGAGGATTTCCGGGAATCAACTCCCGCCTCTTTAGGCTCCACCTTGCCACCTCCACCAAAACGCAAATTCTGGCCCTTCTAATAAATATAATAGAAAACATAACGCGTGTCCCGCGTTACTAAAACCGAGAAGAGTTGACGGTCTCTGCCGCTCGAGTTCTACTCGCTTGCTACCGCAGAGACGCAAGAACTTTTCGTGTTGCATCCTCTCCATATAGGGAGAGGCCTTGGTGAGGGTGGATGTCTCTTGGTTCATTCTCTGCGCCAGAGAATGAACATACCAGCAGGGTTTACCCTGCAAAAAAAGAAATTAATAATTAATTAATGATATGAAAAAATTCTTTTCTTTTATTATTGCAGCTCTGCTGCTTTTAGCATTGGCTTCCTGTGGAAGCTCCAAAAGTGTAGCCTATATACAAAATAGCGACAGCATCGCCTATGATAACTCCCGCTTCTTGTACGATGCCAAAATCATGCCCAAAGACCAACTCACCATCACTGTCAACACGGTGAACCCCGAGGCAGCATTACCCTTTAACCTGTTGTTGCAGAATGCATATACCCAGGGTCGGACATTAAGTACTACTGGTGGTACCTTGATGCCCTATCTGGTCGATAACGAAGGTTATATCAATTTCCCCGTAGTGGGCCGTCTGAAGGTTGGTGGCCTTACCAAGTCAGAGTGTGAGAATCTGATTCTCGACAAGATCCGTCCCTATATGGCCGAGACGGAGAATCCGGTAGTTACTGTCCGCATGTCCAGTTACTCCGTATCAGTGTTGGGTGAAGTGGCTCGCCCGGGTAGCTTCCAGGTAGCCCGTGAGAAGATTACCATCCTCGAGGCCTTGGCCCAGGCCGGTGACCTGACCATTTATGGTGTGCGCGACAAGGTAAAGCTTATTCGTGAGGACGCCACTGGCAAGAAAGAGATCCACACCCTCGACCTCACCAATGCCAACATCGTGAACTCACCTTATTATTATTTGCAGCAGAATGACATTGTCTATGTAGAGCCCAACAAGATCAAGGCCCAGAACTCCCGTGTCGGTAGTATAACCACGTTATGGGTGAGTGCCACGAGTATCCTCATCTCCGTTGCCTCCCTTATTGTCAACGTCCTGAAATAATTCTTATCGCCCACCCACTCCCCCTTTTCTAAAAGAGCATTTCATGCACATTTAGAAACCAAAAGCAGTATCAGCCACTATTGCATAGAGGCAGGATAATTAAAGTGCTAAAGCTATAGTGTAAAAAATATTAAAAGCATTCTATAAAGCAATAAAAAAAGTTATACGCTCGTTATAATAATACATATTGGCTTAATGTTTGCTGGTATCAAAATAAGTAACATATAATAAGTGAAGTATATGTCTTACCCGTTCAAAACAGTACCACATTGCGAATACAATCGGACATTCCTGAGGGATGTTCGTGTGGCAGTGGGATATCCCACAGTGGAAGCAAACGCAGTGAATAAGGAACAACTTCAATCTTTCTTCAGTCAGTTTAATGGGGCAAATATTGATGTTGATATTTTTCTCTCCAATAAGAATATCAACATTTTTTCTAATGAGCGTGACGTGGAGTTTCGTTTCACATTAAACTATGCTGAAGCAAAATTGACGACACCGTTCTATAGTACATTTGAACGCGCAATGCCCTATTGGTTGCTTTTGCAAGATTATATGCAAGCTTTAGGAGTTACTCAGATTACGGGTTTGATTGAGCGCAAATACAGCGAGTTTTCTTTTAAGAGTGACAATGCAAACTATAAAATTAAGGATGTAATGAGTGAGGTTTTCAGTAGTGAACTCATGGATAAAATACCACAAAATACATCTTTCAAGGAACTTAACAGTTTTGAAAAGAACTGGTCGGAGACAGACGAGGAAAGTGCTACCATTTTTAATGTTGTTTTTGGTTTCAAGAAAGCTGATACAAGTATTAAGGATGATCATTTGACACTTGTCACGACAGTAGAACGAAAACGTAATTCAGAGATAATTTCAATTGGGGATTATCCAACTCTTATCAACAGATATAATGAGATTCTTTTTCAGGCATTCCATTGGTGTGTTCGTAGAGAAATCATTAATCACATGAATATAAAGAAACAATGAATAAGACAACATATACTGTTCAAACACTTATTAGTCGTGAGTCTTTTATGCGTAAGTTGCGTACAGGAGTGATGATAACATTCTTGTTTACTGCAACTGTCTGTGGTGCAGCACCAATTGAACATTATCATGTGCAGAGAGAGTCCAAACAAACTGAGCAGGTTGTCACAGTGCCTGCTAAAAGTACAATTTCTGGTGACGTCGTGCCAGTGTCTATCATGGCTGAAACTCAGAACTCTCTCATGTTTAAGACAATGCAGGCATATGATAGTTTGGTGGAACGCCAGCCCCAAGCTACAGCATTGGAGCCAGTAATGCATTTTGTCACTGATGGAGTAGGTAATATCAATGCAGAGCGTGTGTCGATGGATTGTGATACTGAGAGCATGGTGCTAAATGTTGCATACCGTATGCCAGGTGACATACTGATGTCAATATCAAAGCCATTAGATACTCTTGATGATCGCCTAGTGATGTTTAATGTTTATCACCGTCGCGATTTATTGGTATCGGATCGTGCTAGTATAGAAATGCTGGCTAATTATATTCGCGCCATAGAATCAAGAATTTCTGAACAGGCATAGAATAAAGATGGCCATACCACCGTATCCTCGCGCAGTTCTACCACAGGTAGGCTGGAAAAATCCTATCCTGTCTGATGACATCATCAAAAGCAACAAAGATGCCGTCTTAGGTCATATGCTTGAAGGAACTGAAGAAAAGTGTATCGATAAATCATTGGGAGAGGGAATGGATTCCATTCGACGAGATTTTTTGCCCTTAAAGCGTATGGCTAACTTATCATGCAGTCTTTTTGGAACCTGCTTTATAGCACAATACTTTCATTTTCTTCCGCAGGAAAAAGGCGAAGCGAAATGGAATGGTAATTTAATAGAAGAATCATTGATGGACGAAACCAATTATAGATATATTCCAGAAATGATTGTGGTAGGTTGGCTATTACGTGCCGTCCATCTAATGCCGTTGCCTTATCCGCGTACTTTTGTATGTAAGACCGATTATGACCGTTTTATGAATGAGGCATTACCTGTGGCAGAAGAAAGGAAAATTGAAATCATTCGTCAATCTTGGGAAGAATTGAAGGCCGAGACAAAGGCCAAGCAAGAAACAGATGGTGAAAATGAAACAAATAAAACTAACGATATTACCTTGCGGGTTGTAGGTGAGTCACATGTCAATCATGATCCAACAATGCTTAACTATTGGCATTTTACTATTGATCTCTACTCCGCCAATGATAACAAGAATGCAGTAAATAAAATTAGTCGTGGATGGCGTGAAAAAATGGCTATTAATCTGCAGGATTATTTGTGCCATAATTTCTTTATTATCACAGAAAGCACGAAGATATCATCAATATCAGACAATAGTTTGTGGGTTAAAGTTTAGTATTCTTGCATCAGTAATATAAATATTCGAGTATGAGCGAGATTCCCGACGCGATACAAGCGAAATGCCTAAAATCTTAATGACCACTTGCTAGAAAAGGCTGTTCATTGAATAACATGAAGAAAATAGATATTGCTGCCATTCTAACTCCAGACTTAAAGTCCAGGATGAGAGCACAGGATTTAAAAGCACTTATCGAGAATAGCGGTGCAGATGCCGTGGAAATGGATTTTCAAGGTGTGAAGTTTGCTACCCGCAGTTTCATAGACGAGTTTTATAACCTCTTCTTGAAAACTCCCGAGGCCAATACTTTCCGTGTGGAGCTAAATAATGTCCCTTCTGATATCAAGGCCATGTTGGATGCAGTGAGTCGTACTCAGGTACGAGCCAAGGTTATTCCTTCACAGTCTCAGGAAGTCTCATTTAATAATTTAAAAGAGTTTTTGAATTACTTCAATACATTAGTGTTGTAAAAAGATTGGTTAATCCCCCCCGGATTAACCAAAAATAGAATTATGAACTACATTATACATACCCCGAGCGTAGCGAGGTTAAAGCAAGAGATATTCAATAGAATATCCGAGAAAGTAGATGCCAACGGCAAAGGTAGCAAGAGCCAGGACACAACAAACTGATGGCAAGGTTCTGTTATTGGGATTCTTGTGAAGAGCGGTCTGATGATGACGACAGGTATATGCTTGGACGTTTTACGGAGTTGCTTTTGGTTCATTTCTCCTACTTTATAGACAAAATAACTATTGAATAAGTAATAATATGAATATAGCAATTGTAGGAACAGGCTATGTAGGACTGGTAAGTGGAACATGCTTCGCAGAAATGGGAGCACATGTAACGTGTGTCGATGTCGATGCACAGAAGATTCAGAAGTTGAAGGATGGCATCATGCCCATTTACGAACCTGGTCTTGAAGAACTGGTGAAACGTAATGTGGGTTTTGGTCGTTTGAGTTTCACCACAGACCTCACCGAGGTTCTTGATGATGTAGAGGTTGTCTTCTCTGCCGTAGGAACCCCTCCCGATGAGGACGGTTCTGCCGACCTTAAATACGTTTTGGCTGTCGCCAAACAATTTGGTCAGCACATCAATAAATACACCATCCTTGTTACCAAATCCACAGTCCCTGTTGGTACAGCAAAGAAAGTGAAAGCTGCAATCCAGACAGAGTTGGATAAACGAGGTGTAGATATCCCCTTCGATGTGGCCAGCAACCCTGAATTTCTGAAGGAGGGTGCCGCTATTAAGGACTTTATGAGCCCTGATCGTGTAGTGGTAGGAACGGAAAGTGAGAAGGCCAAGGAAGTTATGACTCGTCTTTATCGACCTTTAATGCTCCAGAATTTCCGTGTCATCTTCATGGATATTCCCTCAGCTGAGATGACTAAGTACGCAGCCAATGCGATGTTGGCCACTCGAATCTCGTTTATGAATGACATTGCCAATCTCTGCGAAAGAGTCGGCGCTAATGTGGATAGCGTACGCAAAGGCATTGGTACCGATACCCGTATTGGTTCGAAGTTCCTCTATGCCGGTTGTGGCTATGGTGGATCTTGCTTCCCCAAGGATGTAAAAGCTCTGGTTCATACTGGTATGGATAACGATTACCACATGGAAGTCATCGAGGCCGTAGAACGTGTCAACGAGAAACAGAAGAGTATTGTCTATGACAAGATTATTAATATGGCTGGCCCAGTCAAGGGCAAAACAATTGCCATCATCGGCCTTGCCTTCAAACCTGATACCGATGATATGCGCGAAGCTCCTGCATTAGTAGTGATTGACAAACTGTTGAAGGATGGTGCAAACGTCCGTGTCTTCGATCCCATTGCGATGGACGAGTGCAAGCGACGTATAGGCGATGTTGTTACCTATTGTAAGAACATGTACGATGTAGCCGATGGCGCCGATGTCTTCGCTCTGATGACAGAGTGGCGGCAATTCCGTATGCCCTCTTGGAACGTTATTAAGAAAGTAATGGCTGGTAACGTGATTGTCGATGGCCGTAATATTTATGACCGTCAGGAGTTAAAAGAACTAGGTTTTGTATACACAAGGATTGGCGAAAAATAGATATAAACCGATAAACGCAAGCAGATCCTCACGAGAGTGGAAATTAATATCTGTAATAATCATTTATGTCTGAATCAACAGTAAACAATAAACGCATAGCTAAGAACACACTTGTACTATATGTACGAATGCTCTTTCTGATGGCAATCAATCTATATACCTCTCGAGTTATATTACAAGCATTAGGGGTAGAGGATTTTGGCATATACAATGTCATAGGTGGCTTTGTGGCTTTATTTGCCGTGTTGAGTCAGTCATTGTCAAGTGCTGCAAGCCGTTTTTTAACTTTCGAGATGGGAAAAGGAAATAAAAAAAAATTAGCTCGTGTTTTTTCTACAACGCTGATAATTCATTTCCTGTTAGCACTAGTTATAGTATTGTTATCAGAGATAATTGGTATATGGTTTGTCAATAATAAAATGGTTATAGCTCCAGATAGGCTAGAAGCTGCGAATTGGGTGTTTCAGTTTTCTGTCATAACATTCTGCTTTAATCTGATAACAGTACCTCATAATGCAGCAATTATAGCCCATGAAAAAATGAGTGCTTTTGCATACATTAGTATTTTTGAGGGGATAGGTATGTTGATTATTTGTTATTTTGTCATGATATCCCCAATCGATCGCCTTATTTTATATGGTTTTCTCATTTTGTTGATAAAAACATCAAGCAGATTTATGTTTTATATATATTGTAAGAGGCATTTTGAAGAATGTCATTTCCATCTTATATATGATAAAACGCTGATGAAGGAAATATTTGGTTTCGCTAGTTGGAACATGATAGGATCTTCTGCTGTTATATTAAGAAATCAAGGAGGAAATGTTTTAATTAACCTTTTTGATGGTCCTGTTGTGAATGCTGCCCGAGCTATCGCCAATCAAGTATTCCATGCAGTAAATGGATTTGTTCAAAACTTCTTTATGGCATTAAGACCCCAAATTACGAAATCATATGCTAAAGGGGATATGGAATATATGATGAGTCTGGTGTACCAAGGGAGCAGAATTTCCTATTATATGTTATTGATTCTTTGTATGCCAATTTTGACCAATACAGAGTATTTGTTACATTTGTGGCTAAAAAATGTTCCTGATCATACGGTTTTGTTTGTTCAATTAACACTAGTATTTGCATTGATAGAATCTGTTTCATATACCCTTGTGACGGCACAATTAGCTACAGGAAAAGTGAGGAATTATCAGTTAATAGTGGGGGGCTTACAGATGATGAATTTACCTGTTAGTTATGTTATACTGAAATTGGGAGGAGTTCCAGAGACCATCCTTTATGTTGCAATTTTCTTTTCAATAAGTTGCCTTTTTGCACGCCTTATCATGTTAAAGACCAATATTCATCTTAATGTTATGGATTTTATGGTTAAGGTTATTGTTAATATTGTGGCTGTGACCTGTGTGGCAGCTACAGTCCCTTGTGTCGTTTCGTTGACAATTAACAAATCTACAATGTGGTCTTTTATCTTGATTACTTTTTTAAGTGTTTTGTCTTCTTTTATTTCCATTCTATATGTTGGGTGTACAAAGAATGAAAGATTTTATGTACATTCTAAGGTTACGAGATATATTTGTGGATTAATCAAAAAATAATATTCTATTATCAAAATTTATGAAATATAACATTTATTATCCGTTAATTCCTAACATGGGAGATTTGTTAAATAAAGATATGTTGGAATCCTTATTTGGTATTTCTGTGACAAGAGCCAATTCTAGTAATTTTAATATATTGGCAATTGGTAGTTGTTTAAAGTTCCTCTTATATTCTGATAATAAAATAACACATTTAAAACAAAAGATTGAGAGTCATTTCAACTCACATCCTATTTATGTTTGGGGTACTGGTTTCGCAAGTTATAATTCAGGAGATGATAATGAAATTAGATTTACCAATTACCATATATTATCCTTGAGGGGTAATTTATCCAAAGTACGCATGGAGAAGATAATTGGCAGTGATTTGGATATTCCATTAGGAGATGGGGGCCTTCTTGCTGATAGATGGATTGGCGCGGCTCCTACAAAAAAGTATAGGTTAGGCATTATCCCTCATTTTCGAGAAAAAGATTATCCTTTGCTTGGTGAGATAAGCAAATTCTATCCCGATTCTACTATTATTGATTTGGGTGAGCCCCCCATAGAAGTAGTGAAAAAAATAGCATCATGCGAGTTGATTTTATCCAGCAGTTTACATGGTCTTATTATTTCTGATAGTTTTCATATCCCTAATATGCATATATCATTATTCCCCTTTGGCGAAAGGATTAGAAGCGATGGCTTTAAATTTGATGATTATTACTCCTCATATGGTCTAAAGGATTCTCCAATTAACATGGATAATCGATCTGAATGGCCTACGATGTCATACATTCATGACTCATATCAAATTGACATTAATGATGTCGAAAGGATAAAGGACCAAATATATAATGTATTTCCTCAATAAGTATATTGTAGATTATCAATATTACCTTATGCATAAATATATTAAGGAAAGTATTTCTTCTGTTTCATCTTCAGTTTCTCCATCATTTTGGCTCTTAGCAGTGACACTTATTTTTTTAATGTTTTATTCGCTACGGCCATGGTTCTTATGGTCAATAAGCGGGTTCATTGTTAACATAATAGCCACCTTAATTCTGTTATTTTATTATATTTATAATGGCAATATAAAACGAAGGTGTAATAGTAAATATAAATATGTTACTATTTTTTATGTATTAGTAGTTCTGTGGAATTTCTATATTGGATATAGAGGTGTTTACTTGGTTTTCTTATTTGCACTTTTAGCTACGGATAAAGAAAAGGAACGCATTTTGTCTTGGTGGACTAATTTTTATGCAATAGTTTTGGTCATATCTTTGATAGCTTGGCTATCTACGTTCGTAGGGGCACTTCCAAATCATGGAACAATAATTGCAGATAATGGTTTTAATCACATATATACTAATTATTGGTTTTGTACAAAAGGATTTACTTATCCTTTTCGATTTCATTCTGTTTTTTTGGAGCCTGGCCATACTGCTACAATTGGAGCTTTTACACTATATGCAAATAAGTATCAATTCAAAAAGCCTGCAGTAATTGCTATATTGATTTGCTGCTTGTTTACCTTATCACTTGTAGGATACCTTTTAATTCCTATCGGATATGCTATTGTCAAGATGCTTCACTCCTCGTATTATGTTGTATTTAAAAATCTGATGCTGTCTTGTTTCATTTTGGGGATTATTATATTATGTGGTTTATATTATAATGGTGGTAATAATTATCTGAATGAATTTATATTAGAAAGACTTGAAATAGATGATGAGAAAGGTATTGTTGGAAACAATAGGACTTCAGAATATACAGATTTACTATTTGATAGATCGATCAAAAATGGTAATGCTATTTGGGGTATGAGTCAACAGAAATATAAACAGTTAAGATTTTCAGATGATATTCATGGAGCAGGTTATAAGATTTATATACTTCAGAAAGGCATTATTGGGGCTGTTTTAGTCTTTTTTTTCTATTTCTTTTTTTATAGAACAGCTAGAGATAAAAGGTTTGCATTGGGTTTGTTTATTCTCTATATTTTAACATTCATACAACGTGCCTATCCTTTCTGGTATTCATGGTTGTTTATTTTTCTATTTGCGACCTCTTTGCCTAACAGGAAGAGTTGTATTGCTTTAAAAGTGTAATTCATTAAATATTAGTATAATTGTTTTGTTGATGTCAGTATGAAAACGAAGTGTGTATATGTTCTTGTGAGTAATGAAAGAGATTCCTATTACGAGCAGATGTTGTGCTCTGTTTATTCTCTGAAATTGCATAATCCACAATCAACGGTTTTAATTGTTGTTGATGATGGAACTGCCCAATCATTGGCTGGGAAAAGGTCTGAAATACGAAGATACGTATCAGATATTGTGAGTATCGATGTCCCAAATGAATATACTCAGATGCAGAAGTCTCGTTATCTTAAAACTAATCTCAGAAAATTCATTGAGGGTGATTTCTTATTTATAGATACAGATACTATTATACATTCAAACTTGGATGAGATAGATAATTTTGACTTTGAGATTACTGCCGTTCCTGATGCACATGTAAACATAGGTCAACATAAGGTAAAGAAAAGAATATATGAGTGGGCAAAAATTGGTGAATGGGAAGTGAGAGAAGACAAACCATATTTTAATAGTGGAGTCATGTATGTTAAGGATACCCCTATGACCCATTGTTTCTATGAAAAGTGGTATTATTATTGGTCCAAGAACTATAAAAAAGGACTTTTTAAAGATCAATCGTCTCTAGCAAAAGCTGATGAATCAATGGGATATGTCATCAAGGAAATGAATGCTGTTTGGAATTGCCAATTTATAGAAAACGGGTTAAAATATATGCAAGATGCCAAAATATTACATTATTATGCATCGAGAAGTAAAAGCCCATACCTCTTCGGACAAAAGAATTATTATTCTTCAATAAAAGAAAATGGAAAAATATCAGAAGAGATATCTTATATGTTAAAGAACCCGACATTAGCTTTTTTAGACGATTGTGTTATCATGACAGGATCAGAAAAGGAGTTACTAACTAATATATTTAGAAGGGTTTTTTCACAAGATTACCCAAGGACTTATAAGATAATCCATAAAATCAAACATCCTTTTAGTTAGAAAAATGTGATATGCTGTATTCTTCATGTAGTGTAAGCATATAAAATAAGACGGTAAACTGTTAATTCCCCATATTTAATATGCGAATTCTATTTGTTATTTTTGCCAGCCTTGTAATGGTATTAATTCAAGCCCAGCCGTCGTACAAGATAAAAGGACAGCTTAAAGGCGACTACAAGAAGATGACTGCGCAAGGTATGGCAATATGGAAAAACAGAGCCTATTTGTTAAATAGGCCTGGTGTTTGCAGGGTTTATGATTTAAAAAATAAAGTTGTTGTAGATAGTTTCTCCTTGGCATCTCGGAATAATTCTCCTTCTGATTTTTGTAAATTGCATGGTGTTTTCAAGAACCCTGTTATTGACAGAGATTGGCCAGATCCATCCATAATTAAAAGTGGGGGTATTATTATTCGTTGGCAACATGGTGTTATACAGTATACGAGTCATACTTATGCGGTTATATAGGGTTCTATATTTGGTTTGCAGGGTATTTTTCTTATAAAGTTATTGAAAGCCCAATTATTCAATTTGAACTTAAAGCAAATATGATTCCATACGCTATATTTCTTGTATATTCTTTTGGGTGTTTGTTTATTTATAATTATAGTAAGTAGAATTTTTATTATTGTTAAGATGAAAGTTGTATTGTTAGCAGGTGGTTTTGGATCACGCATCAGTGAGGAAAGCCAATTTAAGCCCAAACCGATGATTGAGATAGGTGGAATGCCAATTCTATGGCATATTATGAAAGAATATGCTTATTTTGGATATAATGAATTTATTATTTGCGCTGGTTATAAACAAGAATATATAAAGGAGTGGTTTGCTAACTACTTTCTACATAACTCTGATATGACATTTGACTATACGCAAGGGAAAAATGAAATGATAGTTCATCAGACATGTATGGAGCCATGGAAGGTGACGGTTGTTGATACTGGCTATAATACGATGACAGGTGGGCGTATAAAGCGCATTAAGAAATATATAGGCAACGAGCCTTTCATGATGACATATGGTGATGGCGTCTGCGATGTGGAGATTGATAAACTTGTTACTTTTCATAAACAACATGGGAAGTTGGCGACGCTGACAGCTGTTAAGATGGCTCAGGACAAAGGAGTTCTGGACATTGATGATAATGTGGTTAAGGCGTTCAGAGAGAAGAACGCCAATGATGGTGCTCCTATCAATGCCGGATATATGGTATTTCAACCTGAGGTATTTGACATGTTGGATGGTGATCAGTGTGTATTAGAAAAGACCGCATTAGTAGAATTAGCCAAGAGAGGCGAATTGATGTCTTATGTTCATGAAGGTTTCTGGCAGTGTATGGATAACATTAGGGAGAAGTCAATGCTGGAGAAACTTTTGGCAGAAAATAAGGCTCCATGGAAACGCTGGGAGCGCTCTGTCCCTAATGTTCCAGATTATGCCAAATAAGTTCAGATGCATAATTAATAATTCAGATGCATAATATATAAATAGTAATAATATGTCAAGAAAAGAAGAATTAAAGAAACAAATTCTCAAACTTACTCGTGAGTATTATCGTGAAGTACATGCTCCTCAGCCAGCATTTGAGGCTGGCAAGAGCCGTGTGAATTATGGTGGCCGCTACTTCGATGATGAAGAGATGGTAAACCTGGTAGATGCATCCTTGGATTTCTGGCTGACAGCTGGACCATGGGCGCATAAGTTTGAAACAAGACTTGCTAAGTGGTTGGACGTAAAATACTGCTCACTATGCAATTCTGGTTCATCAGCCAACTTGTTGGCATTCTCTGCACTGACTGCCCCAGAATTGGGTGATCGCCAGATTAAGCGTGGAGATGAGGTGGTTACTGTGTCTGCAGGATTCCCAACAACAGTGGCTTGTATCGTTCAGTATGGTGCTGTGCCTGTGTTCGTGGATATGAGCATTGAAGAGAGTAACATCGATACCACGCAGTTGGAAGCAGCCTATAGTCCTAAGACCAAAGCTGTGATGGTGGCTCACTCTCTGGGTAATCCTTTTAATATCCAAGCAGTAGTTGACTTCTGTAAGAAACATAACTTGTGGTTGGTTGAGGATAACTGCGATGCGCTGGGATCTGAATATTATATTGATGGCGAGTGGAAAAAGACAGGTACGATTGGTGATATCGGTACCAGTTCGTTCTATCCTCCTCATCACATGACCATGGGTGAGGGCGGTGCTGTCTATACCAACAACCGTGAGTTGGATAAGTACGTAAAGAGCTATCGTGATTGGGGGCGTGACTGCTGGTGTATCGGTGGTGTAGATAATACCTGCGGATGCCGTTTTACTGGTCAGTTCGGTCAGCTGCCTCAGGGCTATGATCATAAATATGTTTACTCTCACCTTGGCTATAACCTGAAGGCAACAGACTTGCAAGCCGCTATTGGTTGTGCTCAGTTGGAGAAACTTGATTATATCGTTAAGCGCCGTCGTGAGAATTTCGATACGATGTATAACGGTCTGAAGGATGTGAAAGGCCTTCTGTTGCCAGAGCCTCAGAAGAACTCGAATCCCAGTTGGTTTGGTTTCTTCATCACAGTGAAGGAGGATGCAAGTTATACCCGTAATGAACTGACCAAGTATTTGGAGGATCATAAAGTGCAAACCCGTAACCTCTTTGCTGGAAACTTACTCCGTCATCCAGCCTTTGAGCAATACGTGGAAGGCAAGGACTATCGTGTAGTTGGCGGTGCCCTTCCTGTAACCGACTCTATCATGCGTGATTCTTTCTGGTTGGGCCTCTATCCTGGTATGACACAAGAGAAGTTGCAATATATGATTGACACCATCAAGGCTTTTGTTGGAACAAGAACCAAATAACATGATTGATATTTTCAATAACTTTTATAAAGGTAAGCGAGTCCTTGTAACCGGGCATACTGGTTTCAAGGGAAGTTGGCTCAGCATCTGGCTTCACGAATTAGGTGCAGAGGTGGTAGGAGTTGGTCTTGAACCTTACTCTGAGAAAGACAACTTTGTTCTTTCTGAAATAGGTAAGAAAATCGAGGCAGACATCCGTGCTGACATTCGTGACGGTCAGAGGATGAAATTAATTTTCGCCCAGTACCAGCCAGAAATTGTGTTCCATCTTGCTGCACAGCCGCTGGTACGCCTCAGTTACGAAATCCCTGTTGACACCTACCAGACCAATGTGATGGGTACCATTAACATTATGGAGGCCATCCGTGCAACTGATAGCGTCAAGGTTGGTGTGATGATTACTACTGATAAGTGCTATGATAACAAGGAACAGTTGCGAGGCTACAAGGAGGATGACCCGTTTGGTGGTTACGATCCCTATAGCAGTAGTAAAGGTGCTTGTGAGATAGCCATCCAGAGTTGGCGTAGGAGTTTCTTTAACCCTGAAGATTATGGCAAGAAGCACCATGTGAGCCTTGCAAGCGTACGCGCCGGCAATGTGATCGGTGGTGGTGACTGGGCAAAGGACCGTATTATCCCCGATTGCATCCGTGCCTTAGAAACCGATAAACCTATTGAGATTCGCTCGCCAAAGGCAGTACGTCCGTGGGAACATGTGCTCGAACCCCTGGGCGGTTATATGCTGCTTGCACAAAAAATGTGGGAGGATCCAACAGAGTATTGTGAGGGTTGGAACTTTGGTCCGGATTCAGATTCCATCTCTACCGTCTGGGAAGTGGCTACAGAATTGGTTAATAACTTTGGGCGTGGAGAATTAGTAGATACTTCTGATCCAAATGCCGTGCATGAAGCTAATCTGCTGATGTTGGATATTACTAAGGTCAAGACACGTCTTGGTTGGCATCCGACTCTGAATATGAAACAGACCATGGCCTTGGTGGCAGATTGGTACAAAAAGTATAAACAGATAGATGTATATGATTTGACTGTTGAGGAAATTAAGCATTTCGTAAACGTATGAAAGAAAGATTATTCTTAATAGGGGGCAGCGGTTTTATTGGCAAGAATCTGGTTAGGTGTCTGCATGATAAATATGCAATCTCTGTTTATGACAAATTCATTGATGAAGCTTATTTTACTGGCTATGCCGATGTAAAAACATCACTGATTGAACTTGACAAGGATAGGATTCCTGCGGATGTCGATGCACCGGATTATATTGTAAACTTGGCATCCATTGTAACTGCAGAGAGAGACCTCTCCCTTTTTGATAGTATGATTGCCTCTAATCTGAAGGTGCTTTTGAACCTCTATGAGCGTTTCAAAGAAAAATCAAAACTGAAGCTCTTTATTCAGTTTGGCAGTTCTGAGGAGTATGGTAATGATGGTTCTCCTTTTGAGGAAACCATGCGTGAAGAGCCTAATTCACCTTATGCTTTGGTGAAGCAACTAACTACCAATACTGCAATGATGCTTCATAGGAACTATATTTTTCCCATTATGGTTGTGCGCCCAGGTAATCTATTTGGACCATTACAAGGTGGAAAAAAGTTTATCCCATACGTTATTGATTGCCTAAAACAGAACGCTCCACTTAACGTGACTCCCTGTGAACAAAAACGCGATTTTATCTATGCAGATGATTTTGCATGGGCAATAGGTGAGTTGTTGAAAAATCACACAAAGGCAGTTGGTCAGATTGTGAATGTCAGTAGTGGTGAGAGCCTCTCACTGAAGAGCATCATTGAGCATTGCAGAAAAGTGATTGACTCAAAGTCAAAAGTGAATTACGGGGCTATTCCTTACCGTGAAAATGAGATGATGGATCTTCGTTGCTCTGTGAGCAAGCTGGAAACCATCATAGGACAGCCAGTGAAGTTTGATATGTTGAATCAAATAGAAAAACTGATATAAAATGAAATACTTAGTAACAGGAGGTTGCGGTTTTATAGGAAGCAACCTGGCAGCAGAAGTGCTTCGTAGAGGAGAAGAACTCTTTGTGTTTGATAATCTTTATCGTCATGGTAGTGCAGACAACCTGCAGTGGTTGCGTTCCAAAGGCGATTTTAAGTACTATCCTTATGATATTCGTAATGCGAATGATGTAGAGACCGTTATCAAGGAGATAAAACCTGATTATGTTTTCCACCTTTCTGGACAGGTTGCTATGACTACTTCTATCGCAAACCCCCGTATGGATTTTGAGGTGAATGCGTTAGGTATGTTCAACCTGTTGGATGCTGTGAGAAAGTATTCACCTGATTCTGTAATCCTGTTCTCATCCACGAACAAGGTTTATGGAGACTTTGAATATCTGCATTTCCGTGAGGAGGCAACCCGCTATGTCTGTGAAGAGTATCCCAATGGCTTCCCTGAGAGCATTACATTGGACTTCCACTCACCTTATGGTTGCTCTAAAGGCTCCGCAGACCAGTATATGTTGGACTTTCACCGAATTTTTGGTTTAAAGACCGTAGTGTTCCGCCACTCTTCTATGTTTGGCATTAACCAACACGCTACTTTCGATCAGGGTTGGATTGGATGGTTCTGTCAGCAGGCTCTTGATATCAAAGCCAATCCCAAACGTGAGCCATTTACTATTTCCGGTACTGGCAAACAAGTCCGCGATGTGTTGTTTAATGATGATGTTGTGAATCTTTATTTCAAGACCAAGGATTGCAAGGAGGCTTATGGTCAAGTGTTCAATATTGGCGGTGGTATTGAGAACAGTTTGTCATTGCTCGAACTATTTGCAATGCTTGAGAACCAACTTGATATAAAGATGGAATACAAACAATTACCTTGGCGTGAGAGTGATCAAAAGGTATTTGTTGCTGATATAAAGAAGGCTCAGGAGGTAATAGGATGGTCTCCGGCCGTGACTGCAGAAGAGGGAATACACAAGATGGTTGAATGGCTAAAGCAAGCGTAATGGAACTATAAAACGAACTGACCAAAGTCAGAATAGAAAGATGAAGAAATTAAGTATACTTATTCCTACTTTCAACAGGTGTAATTATCTTAAAATTACACTATCTCATTTGTTGCCTCAGATTGAACGACATTTACAAGATGTAGAACTTGTTATATGTAATAATGCATCTACCGATGACACGGATGAGTTTGTTAAGAATCTCCAACAGAGCATAAAATATATCAACTACTACTTTTTTGAGAATTTTGTTGAAATATGTGATAGTTTTAGTAGGTCTATTGGTAAGACGACTGGTGAGTATGTGATAATTTGGGGTGATGATGACATACCATGCCTATATACTATAGATTACATATTGAAGGTGTTGAAGGAGTATGAAAATGTAGGAATCTTCCACTTTAATAATATGATAGGCTATGATCATACGGAATATATGTCAACATTACGAGTAAATTATGATATCTATGATTCTCCATGCAAGAAAATGGATCTTCACGATTTCTTAATAAAGTATGCATTTAATTGTGGGCTAATAACTACATTCGCTTTTTATAGAGAGGCTTGGGAAAAGGGATTACCATATCATTCTAAAAAGGACTATGGCTATGAATTTCTTCCCATTATCTTTAATGGAATCAAGGGGATGGACTGCATATATTGTAGTTTCCCACTTGCCATCCAAAGGATGCCTTTAACAAGGGTATGGCTAAACAGATGGCCTCTTTATAGAGCAGTTGGAGCCCCGAATATGTTGAAATCTATGGAGAGTTCTGGTCTGACAGAAGGGGCGTATGATGCATGGAAGAATAAGTATTTTACTTTTAAGATATTTTTAAAGGTTGCTTTAGTTGCTGCCCAATTTCGGAAAGAATACAAGAAAAGGGTAAAAGAGATGACAAAGTATATGTCACCATTTAGAAGAATAATATTCTATGTTCTTCTTTATTGCTGGCCAGCATTTATGACTAGGAAACTTAGAAATCAAGCTCATAAACAATAAATATTATATGGACTCAAATCATACTTTAATTAAACGACTTGGAGAACAGTTTTATTGCAATGGAAAACGTTTCTCCTCTGTCTACGGGTGGAAAGAATTGGCTCGTTGGAAGAAATTGCGTAACAGTTATAAGGGTAAAAGGGTATTTCTGATTGCTAACGGACCGAGTCTGAACATGACCCCATTATATCTGTTAAAAGATGAATACACCATTGTCTTTAATCGATTCAAACTCATGTTGGAAAGATTAAATTATCAACCTTCATTTTACATGATAATTGATAATAAAGTCATATTGGATAACACAGATTTGATAGCAGAATTTGCAGAGAAAAGTAAATTGGCATTTGTCCCGGACATCTTGAAAGTTGAGAAAGTTAGTGTAAGAGATATTTTACCCAAGAGAGATAATCTTATGTATTTATTTCAAGAACCGATGAAGTTCTCAAATAACCTACCTTTTTTCAAAATAGGTAATTCTGTAACATTCGGTGCTTATCAGGTTCTAAAACATCTTGGTTTTTCAGAGGTATATGTCGTTGGAAATGACATGAACTATGTTGTCCATCAAACAGCAGATGTTGTAAACAATGTCAAATTTGAAAGTGGAGTTGTACAAGATATTAAATCGACTAAGGATGACGACCCCAATCATTTTGATCCACGATACTTCGGTAAAGGTCAAACATATCACCAACCCACTGCTTTTGTTACAGAAAGAATGTTTAAAAATCTTGATCTTGTAGCAGAAGAGTATAAGAAATCTGGAGTTAAGATTGTAAATGCTGGTTATAACTCAATGGTTCAAAGTTTTCCCAAGCTGGACTTTTATGAAGCATTAGGATATTCGCAGGTGAAAATAGATGGGTTGTTTGATGACTTGGTCAGAAGCAAAGGATTGGAGTCAAGAGAATGGCTTATAGAGAAAGCGGTGCTAAGTGAAGATGTTTGGGAAGAAGACTTGGATGTAGTTGTTGCTCCTATGGAAATGGCAACAGCCATCGTAAAAAAGAAAGTCTTGGATTATCTGCCTTTGGGACCTTATCAAGACAAGATTTATTTCGTAAACAGAAAACTTATCAAATTGTAATAATATGAAAAAAGTATTGACATCCCCATCGTCGATGGGGCAATGCGGCAGTGAGCCATTTGACTTGCTGTGCGAGAATGGCTATGAGATTATCAACAACCCCTACGGCAGGAAACTGACGGAGGATGAGGTGATTGAACTGGCCAAGGAGTGTGTGGGTATCGTGGCGGGCGTAGAGCCGCTGACATCCCGAGTGATGGATGCACTGCCACAGCTGAAGTGTATCAGCCGTGTAGGTGTGGGTATGGATTCTGTGGACTTAGACTATGCCAAGCAGAAGGGTATCAAGGTGGTAAATACACCTGAAGGCCCGACACGGGGTGTCGCAGAGTTGACATTAGCCATGACATTGAGTCTGTTGCGCCGTATTCCGCAGGCAGATGCCGCTATGCATCAGCACAAGTGGAAGAAGCAGATTGGCAATCTGTTCCTCGATAAGAAGATTGGTATCATCGGTCTTGGACGTATTGGTCGATTAGTTGCTGAGTTGTTCCGTGGCCTCAAGAATCCTGTTATCGGCTTTGACCCATATGCAAATGAGCAGTGGGCCAAAGAGAATGGCGTTACACTGATGTCGTTTGAGAACGTGCTAAAGAATGCCGACATCGTGACATTGCACATTCCTGGTAACAAGGATAAGAGTGCTGTTGTCGGAGAGAAAGAACTGGCAATGATGAAGGATGGCAGCTTCCTGATTAACATTGCCCGCGGCGGTGTTGTCAGTGAAGATGCACTGTGTGAAGCATTGAAATCTGGGAAACTGGCCGGTGCTGCCGTGGATGTCTATACCAAGGAACCATACGATGGCTCTCTTTGTGATTTGGATAATGTAATTCTGACTCCGCACCTCGGCTCATACGCCAAGGAGGGCAAGCTGAAGATGGAGGTGGATGCATGCCAAAACTTAATTGATGCTCTGAAATAATATAAATTGAGAATGAATATGAAGACAAAAGTTGGAATTATCGGCTATGGCAAACAGGGACAGATTCGCCATAATGCTATTAATGAGACAGGTTGTGCTGAGGTAGTCGCTATCTCTGAACCCAGTGAGGTCAATACTGATCTCCCGAATCTCTCACATGATGATATCATCAACAATCCCGATATTGATGCCATCATCATCTGTACCCCCAATTTCCTGAACAAGCCCCTGACCATTAAGGCGCTGAATGCAGGAAAACATGTGTTCTGCGAAAAACCACCCTGCTTCACTGCTCAGGACATGAGAGAAATCCGTGAGGCTGAAGCTGCATCTGGTGGTAAGAAACTGATGTATGGCTTTAATCATCGTCATCACGACAGTATCATCCGCATGAAGCAGATTGTGGATAGCAAAGAGTATGGCGATATCCTCTGGATGCGTGGTCGCTATGGTAAGAGTGTGACACCTGACTATTTCAGTCAGTGGCGAGCCAAGAAGGAACTGGCTGGTGGTGGTATCCTGCTTGATCAGGGGATCCACATGCTCGACCTGTTCCTTTATTTGGCAGGTGACTTTGACTCGGTAAAGGCAGAGGTTAGTAATCTGTATTGGAAGATGGATGTAGAGGACAATGCCTTCGTCATCTTGAAAAACTCAGAGACGGGCACTTGTGCCAGCTTGCACTCTACAATGACCCAGTGGCGTCATCTGTTCTCTCTTGAGGTGTTTATGGAGAAAGGCTATATGGTGCTGAATGGTCTGATTACCTCTTCTATGTCGTACGGCAAGGAAATCCTGACAGTTGCCAAAAACCGTTCTGCTGCACCTGCAGCTACTTGGGTTGATGAGGTACGCGCCGAGTTCCTGAGCAATAACAGCTGGCGTTACGAGATGCGTCAATTCTTCGATGCCATCCATGATGACACACCCATCAAAATTGGCAATTCTGAGGATGCTCTGCGCTTAATGACTGTGATTGATAAGATTTATGCCCAGAAAGATTTCTAATAGTAAAGTAAAAAGGTAAAAATGGAAAGGACAGATAATCTTAAACAGTATTGGGCGGAGTACCGCCAGAAACTGAACGACCTGTTTGACCAGGTCAATATAGACGATGTGTCGAAAGTGCTGACCGTCATGATTGATGCGTGGAAGCAACGGCATACGGTGTATGTGTGTGGTAATGGTGGATCAGCAGCCACCGCCTCGCACATGCAGGTAGATTTTCGCTATTTCATTCGCCACTTCAGCAAGTTCCATCCGAGTATTGTTAGTATCACCGACCATGCGCCAATGATGACGGCCATTGGTAATGATACGGACTTTCTGGATGTGTTCAAGGATCAGTTGAAGGGCAATATCCATGATGGTGATGTGCTGATTTGTATCTCGGCCAGTGGTAACTCTATGAACTTGGTTCGTGCTGCTCAATATGCCAAAACCTGCGGTGCAACGACGATTGCATATGTTGGATTCCTTGGAGGACCACTGAAGGATGTGTGCGATCTGTCGCTCTATACTCCCAACCCCATTGGTGACTACGGCCCCATAGAGGATCTCCACATGATGTACAACCATCTGATGGTGAATTATCTGGGACGTGATGAGGAGTTCCTGAAACTGGAAGAAAACTACGGATATCAGAAGGATTGAAGTATGATTATTGATTTCACGGGTAAGACAGCCTTAGTGACTGGTGCCACAAGAGGTATCGGCAAAGCCATTGCCGATACCCTGTGGCAGTCAGGGGCTGAGGTCTATCTGACTGGTACCAAGCAGAAGGAGATAGACGCCCTTAATCAGGAGGTTAAGGCACAGGGTATAGAGCGAAAGCACTATCTCTGTGTAAACCTAAGCAATGAAGACTCCCTGAACAAGTTTTTGCAAGAGCTGGAAAAGATTCCTCAGATCGATATCTGTGTGAATAATGCAGGAATCAATATCGTAAGGGATTTCTGTGAAGTACCCTTTGAGGAATTTATGAAAGTGCAGCAGGTGAATGTTTTTGGTCCACGTCAGATCCTGAATGTAGTAGTGCCGAAGATGAGGGCTCAGAAATATGGACGTATCGTGAATATTGCATCCATTTGGAGTGTCATCAACAGACCGGGACGATCATCTTACGGCATTTCGAAGAATGCCATCCACGGACTGACAAAGGCTCTTTCCATAGAACTGGCTGCAGACAATATCATGGTGAACAGTGTAAGCCCTGGGTTTACGATGACGGAGCTCACTAAGAAAACGAATACCCCTGAGCAGTTGGTTGAGTTAGGAAATAAGGTAGCAGCACGCAGATTGGCTGATCCTCAGGAACAGGCCAACGTGGTGGCATTTCTTTGCAGCGAGCAGAATAGCTATATGACAGGACAGAACTTAGTAGTAGATGGAGGATATACAAATGAATAACTTTAGTATTAAATCAATTGTCCACGATTATGAAGTGGAATTTATAGAGGATACGGCAGCCAAGTTGCGTGAGACACTGCAAGATGGTGACTGGGTCATCATCGACAATAAGATCAAATCACTCTATGGTGAGAGCCTGAATCCTGTGCTTGATACATGTAAGCATATTGATATTGATGCGACAGAGCAGCAGAAGAGCTACCAGGGAGTAGAGCCGATTATTGCCCAGTTGATCAAAGATGGATTCCGTAAGAATCATCGCTTGATTGCTATTGGTGGTGGTATCACTCAGGATGTAACGGCTTTTATATCCAGTATCATGTATCGTGGCACGAACTGGTTCTTCTTCCCTACAACACTGTTGGCTCAGTGTGATAGCTGTATCGGCAGTAAGACCAGTATCAACTTTGGGGAGTACAAGAATCAAGTGGGCGGCTTCTATCCTCCCAACAAGATTTTTATCAATCCTCATTTTATCGACACTTTGACAGAGGGTGAAATGAAGTCCGGTCTCGGTGAGATGCTTCACTACTTTGTAGTATCTGGCGAAGAGGACTTTAGATTCTATAAAGCTAATTTTAAGGCAGCCTTCACAGACAAACAGGTGCTTTCCAGCCTGATTGAGCGTAGTCTTCAGATTAAGAAAGGCTATATCGAACGTGATGAGTTTGACCGTGGTCCACGACAGGTATTTAACTATGGTCACAGCTTCGGTCATGCGATAGAAGCTCTGACTCACTTCCGTGTACCCCATGGAGTCGCAGTAAGCTATGGTATGGATATGGCAAACTTTGTTTCTGTTAAACTTGGTCTGATTCCAGAGCAGGTACGTGATGAGGTTCGTGAGATTGTTATAAATTTCTGGCCAGGATTTGAAATTAACGAGTTGGATGTTGACATCTTTATCAATGCCCTGAGTAAGGACAAAAAGAATGTCGGCAAGAAACTTGGTCTGATCCTGAATAAGGGTTATGGACAGATATTCAAGAACGTCATGGATAGTGACGAAACATTCCGTTCATGGATGGTCGAATACTTTGAGAATGAACTAAAATTCTAATCATTATGATTTACGATAATATTAAGAATATTGAGACTTATAAGAGAATATCCCCTGATATCTATGCCGGTCTGAAGTTTTTAGCAGAGGCAAAGTCTGATATTGAATTGGGTACCTATCCCATCAACGAAAGGGTGAAGGCTATTGTGAGTAGCTATCCGACAGTGGAATGCTTTGAGCGTGGCTATGAGGCTCATTCGCATGGTATTGACATCCAGTTTCCGATAGTAGGCCTGGAGCGTGTAAAATGGTCACCCATTGACAACATGGAGGTGAACATTCCCTACGATGAGGTTAAAGACAGAACTTTTTATAAGAATCCTGACCCTGTGGTCGGAACAGAGATTACTATTGGTAATGGATACTTTGGTATCATGTTCCCACAGGACGGACATTCGCCCCAGCACTTGGTAGGTAAGAGTGAAGTCATCAAGAAAATTACCATTAAAGTTGCCATCTGATTATGATACTTGACAAATTAGAGAATCTGGAGACTTATAAGAATTTGTCTCCAGATATATATGAAGGATTGAAATATCTGGCTCAGGTTGATCCCGACATTCCACTGGGTTCGTATCGCATCAATGAGCGACTAGTGGCTAACGTAATGGAATACATGACGGTAGAGGAGTTCAAGTTGGGCTATGAAGCTCATCAGAAAAACCTCGACATCCAATATGTGGTTCACGGTCATGAGCGTATCAAGTGGTCGCCTATCAAAGGTATGGATGTAAAGACGCCATATAATGAGCAGACAGACGCTACTTTTTATGAGAACCCGACGCCTTATGGTGGTGAGATTATCATTGGAAATGGTAACTTTAGTATTATGTTCCCCCAAGACGGTCATGCCTGCCAATACTATGTGGGACAATGTGAGAAAATCAAGAAAATAGTAGTAAAAGTAAATATCGAAAAGAAATGAACATTCCAAAGATTGCGGCTCTGGTTCCGATGAAGGGACATTCAGAGCGTGTGCCCCATAAAAACATCCGTCCTTTAGCTGGCAAACCAGCCTGCCATTGGGTGTTGGAAAAGCTGAATGACTGCAAGTATATAGAAGAAATCATTGTTGACACTGACGATGAGGAGATTGCAGAAGTCGTGAAGTGTTTCCCCAAGGTAAAACTGCTGGAACGCCCTGACTTCCTGAAAGGTGACATGGTATCAATCCAGCCTCTGATAGAATACGACATACAGCATAGCAGCTGTGATTTCTTCCTTCAAACTCACAGCACTAATCCCTGTGTGGAACCAGAGACATACGAAAAGGCTATTGAGGCATTCTTTAATCAAAATGAGCATGATGCGTTGTTCTCTGTAACAGAAATCAAGTCGAGATTTTATTGGCCAGACGGTCGCGGTATCAATCATGATCCAAAGCATCTGATTCGTACTCAGGATCTGGAACCTATCTATGAGGAGAATAGCTGTTTCTACTTATTCTCTCGCGAGACCAACGAGAAGGTGAAGAACCGTCTGGGAAGTAATCCGATGATGTATCCGATTGATTCACTGGAAGCTGCGGATATTGACTATATGGAGGACTTCTATTGGTGTGAGTTCCTGTTAAACCGTAAGAAATGAGCAACTTCGTTCTGTTGTCGCATATTCTGAAGCAGGATACGCCTTCGTATGGAAATCGCGACAAGGTGATTATACGAGTGAATTCATCTATCAAGGCAGGGGAGACAGCAAACTCCTCATGCCTTGTTCTGTCAAATAATCATATAGGTACTCATGTTGATGTGCCCAGACATTTCTCAATTGACGGTAAACGTACCATAGATTATCCTATTGGCGACTATGTGTTTGAGAAATGTCAGGTAATAGACTTGCCAAAAACGAATGCCTGCCTGATAGGTCCAAATGACTTTGACAGTACTGACATCGATTCAGGTATAGAGTTATTGTTGATTCGTACGGGTTATGAGTCTCTACGTGGTCAGGATGCCTATTGGAATGATAATCCTGGCTTAGCTCCTGAACTGGCTGATTACCTTCGTGAACGTTTCCCTAACCTTCGCTGTGTGGGTTTTGATTTTATTTCTGTAACTTCTTGGAAACACAGGGCAGAGGGTAGGCTTGCTCATAAAGCTTTTCTTGCTCCAGAGAATGGTAGTAAAGAAATATGGGCTATTGAAGATATGTCACTGAAGGATGCGCCTACAATTATTAAGCGGGTAGTAGTTGCACCATTGATGGTGGAAGACGGTAATGGTACGGCTGTAACTGTTATTGCTGAATACTAAATATAAATAATATGCTAAATAATACATTAAGAAAGCGAATCAAGGCAGGGGAACTGACTCTTGGTTCATGGATTACAATTGGCCATCCCAATGTAGCAGAGATTCTTGCCAATGCCGGTTTTGATTGGTTAGTGATAGATATCGAACACAATCCTATCGATATCTCAATGGTGCAGACGCTCATCACGACTATTCAGTCAAAGGGTGTTGCTGCCTTTGTTCGCGTAAGTAAGAATGAAGAGGTGGTCATCAAGCATGTACTGGATGCTGGAGCTGATGGAATTATCGTGCCGATGATCTGTTCCAAGGCAGATGCCCTTCAGGCAGTTGACTATGCCAAATATCCTCCTATAGGGAAACGCGGTGTGGGTCTGGCTCGTGCTCAGCAATATGGGACAGGTTTTGAGACCTACAAAAAGTGGGTTGCAGAGGATCTGGTCGTGATTGCTCAGATAGAACATATCGATGGTATCAAGAATCTGGAGGAGATTATCAGTGTAGATGGTATTGATGGAACTATTATCGGTCCTTATGATCTCTCTGGTTCTATGGGTATGCCAGGTGAGTTTGAAAAGCCAGTAGTCAAGGAAGCACTTGCAAAGTACATTGACATCTGCAAGGCTCATCAATTCCCTATGGGCTTCCACGTGGTGAATGCCGATCCTGCCAAAATTCAAGAAAAAATAGACGAGGGCTATCGCTTTATTGCTTATGGTACAGATTTCCTGTTTATGGGCGATACGGCTGCTAAGGGCATGAGCGTCTTGAAAGATAAATAAGCTAGTTACATAGTATTGGCAATGAACGGATATATTAATCAGATATATAAGACCTTTACGCAATATGGTTTCAAGGTGCTGATGCTTCGCTCTTGGAATTATGGGGTATTTAAAGCGATGCGTCTGACAGCTCCAAAGGATGAGGAAAATGATAGGCGTTTCGCTGGTATCAAGGGGAGGTATGCAGGTAAACGTATTTTTATACTCGGCAATGGACCGAGTCTGAACCAGATGCCACTTTATCTGCTGAAGAATGAATACACAATGTGCTTCAACCGCTTTCCTCTGATGTATGAGCGTGTAAACTGGAAGCCTAATTTCTATGCTGTAACAGATGACTTGCTACTGAGGGATATGGGTGAGGAAATCAATAAAACCACAGAAGAAGTAGATTATTCTTTTTTTCCGGATTTGCATCCGTCAAATCTCAATGTTAAAAAGGTCATCAAACAGAGAGATAATGTCTTGTGGCTGCACGTTGATAAGCCGGAATTCTCAGATCATCTGCCAGCATGTGGCATCAACAAAACTGTTGTGAATGCAGGAATTCAAATAGCTGCGTGGATGGGCTTTAGTGAAATATATCTGTTAGGTGTTGATATGACTTTTGGTGACCAAAAGATCAAAAAGGGAAATTCACGAAACTGGCAAGCACAGGGAGATGATCCGAATCACTTTGATCCTCGCTATTTCAATGCAGGAAGAAAGTACCACAACCCTATGGTTGGGGAAATGCTGGAGAAATTTGAAAAATGTAAGGAATTCTTTGAACCACGAGGCGTGAATATTTATAATGCAGGCTACGGTGGAAAATTAGAAGCCTTTGAGAGAAAGAACTTTGATGAGCTGTTGAATATGACGGATAGCCAAAAAGAAGATATTTTTCTTGAAGCTATCCATCAATCGAATGCAAAGGTATCTTTGGCAGATTTTGTTTCATGCAAGGAGGGTAAAAAAGATGCCAATTTCTACCTGCCTACTGAAGATGGTATCAAACTGATTAAGGATTATATCACAACCCACATACCTTTTGGTCCGTATCAAGGTCAGTATTATTTCTTGAAGCGGTAATTTCGATCCTCAACCTCAATGTCATTTCGAGCCTCACCATACTTTGTCACCTCGAAAGGCTACGGGTAGGCGCGTAAGCGGGAATGCGTAGTCGAGAGGTCTCCTGGAATCTCTCCACGTTGGTCGAGATGACAAAACAGAAACAGCAGTTGTAACTATATGTTGCAACTGCTGTTTTGTTTTTATTGTACCAAGTATTAAGCATTCGTAGAAATACACGTTGTAGCAGTTGTGGTTAAGTTCTTGGACTAGCCAAGCGGCAGAGCCGAGCGGTACCTTTGCAAGCGCAATAGTGCACATAACTACAACTGTTATTGTATCATGACAAAAGAAGAGTTTAAAGTGACGTTTTCTGATTTAGGTTGACTGTCATTATATCTAAACTCCAAGATTAGTTGACTCGGTTAAACATTAAAACTTATATAGGTGTAAGCATACCTATGTAGTCATACCTGTATACTATAGTTCTTGTACCTATATGTAACACCTAGATTATGTAGGCTTGATCATGACAGATTATGGAATGCCTACCATGGTTGGGGAAGTATATATTTTGTGATTACCAAATTTTATTTAAACTATTTTCATTCATACTTTTGTATTTGTCTATACATTCCTGCATTTTCTTTATATCTATCTGTTTATCATCGTATTAATGAATGTATAGAAGCTTAAATCTGATTATCGTCTATACATAACTTATGAACTTCTGGTCGTTCTTGACGTTTCTTCGACTCATTCAGCTATCATTTTCGATGGAAAGACGACTTTGTTTCATAAGTGTTTATGACTTTAAAACACTTTGTTTCTGCTTATGAAACAATATGTTTCCACCCTGGAAACATAATAAGAAAACAAAAATTGGAGAGATGGGGAATTTGAGTTGAGAATCAAGGAGTTAAGGAAACGCTGAGAAGCGGATAGGTACAGATAGAGGCAAGATAGGTACTGATAATAGAACGAGTTGAGTCTCTAATTCGTACCCCTTTTCTGGAAAGTGGCAAATCGAGGAAAAACGGTAACGTTCGACACAGGAATGCACTGAGAATCTGACAGATGCAAATTTTTAACTCTTTTCGGGAGTTCTTCATTATTCGTCTGCGATTTGCGAGGAACAACAAGACTTCAAATTGGCTAATTTTGCAACGCAAAATTTAGAACGTTGAACAATTAAAGAAATTAGAGCAATGAGAAGTACATTTTCAGTGATCTTCTACCAGAAGAAGGAGAAGTTGAAGAAGGACGGTACGAACCCCATCATGGGACGTATCACAGTGGATGGAACCATGTCGCAGTTCAGCTGCAAGGTGTCTTGTGACCCTAAAATCTGGGAGTCAAAAGGTGGTCACGCCAAAGGCAAGACTATCGCTGCCCGTGACGTAAACCGTGAGTTGGAGAAGATACGTGCATCCATCGTGAAGCATTATCAGGAAATCAAACTGCGCGATGACTATGTGACTGCAGAGAAGGTGAAGAACGCTTTCCTCGGCTTGGAGTACCGTCAGCATACGCTGATGACGCTCTTTGCTCAATGGAACGAAGAGTATGAAAAGAAAGTCGAGGGCGGTTTGAACTCTAAGACTACCCTTGTCAGATACAAAACTATCTATAAGCATGTGGGGAACTTCATGCAATACCAGTATCATGTGTCAGACATGACACTGAAGGAAATACTCCCGTCGTTCATCAGTGACTTTGAGGTTTATCTCAAAACCCAGGAACACCTCAAGCATAATTCCGTCAAGAAGTATGTCTGTGCCATCATGATGCTGATGCACCGTGCCCACCAGAACGGCTGGGTAATGCACTATCCCTTCAGCGACTACCAGATTCGTGAGGAAGAGACAGAGAAGGGTTTTCTGACTAAGGACGAACTGCAGACGATGATGAACCTCCCCCGTCTGAACGCCAAGCGTACCTTTATCCGGGATCTGTTTATCTTCTGCGCTTTCACGGGCCTGGCATACATTGATTTGGAGAACCTTCGCGAAGAGAACATTGTCAAGAATCCCGTTGACGACAGCCTGTGGATTCACACACGTCGTCAGAAGACGGGTGTAGCTGAGAACGTGAAGCTGCTGCCCATCCCGCTGGCCATTTACAAGAAGTACAGAGGGCTGTGCGACGATGGACGCGTATTTGACGTGCCACCATATTATTCCTGCAATGGCATACTGAAAACCATTGCGAAAATGTGCGGCATACAGAAGCAGGTAACTTGGCACCAGGGGCGCCACACGATGGCTACGGTTGTTTGCCTGTCGAACGGTATGCCGTTGGAAGTGGTGTCATCTGTCTTGGGCCATAAGAGCATTGAAAGCACTCAGATTTATGCAAAGATCACACAGGAAAAACTTGGCTGTGAGATTGACACCTTGGCCTCCAAACTCGCTAAGATCGAGCAATTCGTGCCAAGCATAGAAATGGTAATATAAATAAGGTGGAGGACAGAGATATGATGAAGAGAGACAAAGTAGTATTCGAGAACGAGAAGTTCGAGGTGACTGGTTACGACATTTGGATGACTGCGGGCGAGATAGCAGAATTGTTCGGCGTGACTATCATGAAGGTGCGTGGCATCATCAACAGGATGCGTAGGCAACTGACCGTCAATCTTGACCTGCTGAGCAAGTACGACCTCTTGGAAAGTGGTTACAAGGACGAGTTGTACAATCTGGAGTGCATCATTGCCGTATCGTACTACGTTGACACAGGACTGGCGCATGAGTTCCGCCATTGGATATGTGACAGAACCACTAAGCGCAAGGAACGAGCAATGATAGTCTATTTCTAAAAGGTTTGAAGCCCTGAGCGATTCACATCGTCCAGGGCTTCTTGCTAAATATGAAAATAGTAACATTGATTTCATCTGCTGAGCGACTTCTTGATGTCCTCCTTGATTTTCGTGTTGAGTTTCCGACGCATCTTGTCGATGAAGTAGGTACGGCTGATGTCATCCTCTCGCTCCTTGATGCCCACGTACAGACGGGCGCAATCCTTGATAGGCTTCTTCCCGAAAAGCGGGAACATAGCCTCGCACATCTTCCCGATAAGCATCTCACCGTTGTTGACGCATCCCGTTTCCTTCAGCGCATAGATTAGTTCCACCAAGTCCGTGGTTGTTCCCGTCCATTCTATCTGTGAGGGCATCGCTCCGGCTTTTGCCAACTCTTCAGCCATATTCTTCATTTCTTTCAGAAAGTGGGAAGCCTTGCTTGCGTATGCGCCTGTTTCTCCTTTCTCCTCTGTGTAGCCCATCAGTTCCGTCTCTGTATAGGCAAGCATGATGTTCATGTCCACCTTGCTGATCGCTTTCTTGCACTGGATAACAGTCTGCTCGATGAACTTACCGTAGTCCATCTTGATGCTGGCCGTGTTGCCCGATTCCAAGTCACGGAAGAAATCCGTGTCCGTCAATATGTTGTATGTCATTTCTTTGTTCTTTTTACTTGTTACTAATGCGTTTGTTTGCGATCGCACTTGTAACATAAGCAGGGGTGCAAGCGAAAAGAACACCTTTTCAGGCAAATTTGTTACAACTGTCTGAAAAAGAGCGAAATCAAAAGATGTTAAAAAGAAATTGGCTCGAAACGGCAACAAAAAAGTGGGGCAAAATTCCCCAATTTGGGTAATTATGCCCCACTTTCCAAGCCGATTCTGCTTCTAACGTTCTATTCCATATTGCTTTATTTTCCTATTGAGCGTCTTTCGGTCGATTCCAAGTATCTCGGCGGTATGCGATTTGTTGTACCCTGTCGCGCTTAAAGCCTCTTCTATCTTGCTTTTCTCCGCTAACGGATCATGAAGCAGTCTTGTTGCTATGCCTTCTGACTGGCCCAAAGATTGCCTGATTGTCAGATGCTCGGGAAGAATCACCCCGTCCTGACATTTGGCAACAGCCACCTTTACGATTTTCCTCAACTCTCTCACATTGCCAGGCCAACCGTAGCTCCTCAGTAACTCCTTTACCTCCTTCGAGAATTTGTATTCTCCAGAACCGAACTGTCCGGCGAAGAACTTTGCCAATGGCACTATATCGTCGATGGTACTTCTCAGAGACGGAACCTCTACGGTACACTCACAGCAACAGTCATAGAATTCCTGAAGCATCTTTCCGCTGATTAGTGCATCGTCAAGCGAATCCGTTGAGGTGGCAACCAACTTGAACGACACATGACGCTCACGATTTGAGCCGATTCTGCAATACTTTCCGCTCTTCAGCACTGGAATCAACATCTCCTGCACGTCAATCGGCATCATATCCACATTCTCCAAGAAAAGAACACCGCCATTGGCTAACTCCAGTTTGCCGTCCGTTGACCTCATGGCACTCGAAAAGGCTCCCTTCTGATGACCGAACAACTCTTCTGCTGCCATACTTGCTGAACTCAGCGAGCCACAATGAACCTCAGCGTATGGCGCATACCTCAATCCTGCAAACGAAATCCAGTCCTCAGCCAAATGGCTCCGTCCCGTTCCCCTCTCACCCGTGATAACAACTCGGATGTCAGCCTTTGCGTATGCCTTGATTTCCTCATACAGCCGTTTGAAGGCATCGCTCTCACGTCGGAATACAAACCGCTCATTCCGCTTCTCCCTCAGATTCTGCTCCTCAATGATGTCCTTCACCTTCGAGTAGAACTGCTCTTCTATATCCTCTTTCCTGATATAACAGGCAGCACCCAGATTCATTGTCTCGATGGCATTATCCATGCTCGGCACACCCGTCATCAGATAGAACGGCTGGGGATAGCCCTCGTTCCTCATCCATCGAAGGATTTCCGTTCCGCTGTCGTCACCAAGCAGGAGGTCAACCAACAGTACATCGTACCTGCTGGCCCGCCTTATCTGCCATCGTGCCTTGTTGCCGTTCTCACAGGCTATGGTCTCAATGCCCATTCCCTGCAACTCCTGGCATACGGTTTCGAGGTAGTTCCGGTTATCATCAACTACAATAACCTTGCTCATCCTTCTACTCTGCCTTTAGTTCCTTTGCCTTGGTTATGAGCATTTCAGCCATTTTGTCGGCCTCACTGATACATTCGTCTATGCGCTGCCAGTTGCTTTCGTCTTTCTTAATGGCCAGTTCTATAATGGGATCGAGCAACACCCCGACACGATAAAGCACCCAACTGCCCCGCAGATGATGCGCCCACCAGCCGACTTTCTCCAGATTACGCTCCTTGGCAAACTGATGGATATTGGCCATCGATTCCTCCGTGTCCTCAATCAGACTGTCGGCAGTCGTTTTCCTCAGCCTGGTATAGTCCGGGCTGACAGTTCCCGTATTCTCCTGAATCCACCTGTTCACCAATTTCACCAGTTCCTCGGTGTTGAAGTCCTTGAACAGACATTCGTCAAAGCCCTCGGCAATCAGTTCCTCCCTCGTCTCTTCGCCTGATGATGTGGAAACGACCACTGGCACACTCTGACTATTGCCAACCCTCGACTTCCTCATCAGTCTAAGCAGTTCCAGTCCGTTCAGGCCAGGCATCTTCATGTCCGTGATGACCAGTGAATACTCCTTATTTCTCATCATCGTAAACACCTGAGCGGAATCGTTGCAGGTATCACAGGCAATGCCGTTGTCCTCCAGCATGGTCTTCGTCATTTCTAGCCAATGGTCATTGTCGTCTATCACCAAGATACATTTGTCCTTCTCAACAGCCTTCTTGGTCTCGGTTGTTTGTGGAGTGTCTTCTGTGACAGCCTCCGAAATAGGAATCACTACCTCAAAATGGGATCCTTTCTCCTGAGAACTAAATGTAATCTTGCCTTTCATCAAATCCACAAGCAGTTTCACTATCGACAAGCCAATGCCAAGCCCGTCCAAGCCTTTTGCCTCGGCATTGGGCATCTTCGTGAAAGCCTCGTATATCTTCTCCTGGTCTTTCGGCTTGATGCCAATGCCCGTGTCCTTCACCTCAATGAGCAGGTTACCGTCATTAAGACACATCATACTGAAGCACACCTTTCCCTCCTTCGTGAACTTGAAAGCGTTGTCAAGCAGATTGGTGACGATGTGGCGGATTTTCTCAGAGTCGCCATACAGAATCTTATCCTGTAGTTCAGGCGTAACGAAGTCTATCCGCTTGTCCTCGGCCCTCATTTTGAATGCATTTATCAACTCATGCTGCAAGTCCATCAGGTTGAAGTTCCTGCAATCCAGTTCAATCCTGTCGCTTTCCAAACGGAAGTAGTCCAGTAGATGGTCAATCATGCTTTTCAACTGAGCCGTTGCTCTTGAAATCTCACCGATATACTTGTCGTTCTTCTGTGGAGCACGTTTCTCCATGTCATTATATCCGATGATGATGCCCAGCGGAGTGCGAAGGTCATGGACGATGGAGTACATCATATTCCGGCGATTCTCTACCAGTCCCTTATTTTTCTTCCATTCCTTTTCCAACTTCTTCATTGTCCTTGCACGACGGTACGAATTGCCGATGTTCAGGAAGAAAGCAATCAGCAACAGTGTCATTCCCCACATAAACGTGGTGTGTCCTATATTACTGGCCTTGGCCTGTAGTTGCTCCTGCTCCCGTTCGGCGGTTTTGACATCTGCGTTGAGAATCTGCCTCATGTTCACGTCCAGCCAACGGTTGACACTGGCAAGGCTGTCGTTCAGTGCGCAAAGTTCCATACCGTAGAATGCCTGTTCCGTCATTACGGCCTGATTGACCGAAGGAACAAGCACCGTTCGATCCTTGGTCTTCGATGTCACTTCCTCGCTGCTGCTCCTGAAGATGTGCCCTGTGCGGTGCATGATCGTGGTCTCAGTGTCCTTCACGGTGACGCGCCTGTCCTTCGTCAGCCTGTTTTCGTTCTCGCTCCTTTTCACCGTGGTCTCATGGATGCGCAGTAACAGCCGTCCCTTCTCGTTGAGGACGTACTTCATCGAATCCGTCTTTGCCGTGGGATAGAAACCGCCTAACTTGTCGAGTATCACGCCTGCCTCTGCCAGTTTTTCCTTATACTGGCTGACATCATCGTCCGCCCATCCATACACCTGTTCGCCGAGGTTGGTCAGTTCTACCGTGTTAATCAGCGCACTGTGGATGTTCTTGAAACGCTCCTGACTATGATTCGACTCAACTATAACTTCTTCCAACTTCTGCCAGCGGATGAATCCGAAACAGAAGATAGTTACAAACAATATAACATTGATGACATTCGTTGCCAGAAGGTCAAACTTCGTTCTTGTCATACTTCTCAAAAAATATCTATGGGGCTCGTTGCCCTGAAAACAGTTCTTTATACTAACTTTTTGCCCGCCATTGGCGGAAATCGGGGTGCAAAGGTAATAAATTCTGAGCAATAATTTAACACTGTGTACGCACAAAATGGCATTTTTGTGCAAAAAATTACCCCAAAACAAGGTCATTTTGGCCTGTTTTGGGGTAAAATGAATAGTTTGAGGCTACATTTTCATGCCTTTGACCTTCTTCGGTTCGTCTTCATCGTCGTGTGACGGATGCATAGAGACTTTATGACCATCCTCACGTTCCCTTTTCTCTTCGGGCGTCTCTGGCTTCTCTTCCTTTGGGGCAAGTTCCATCTGGATCTTGCGGTCGAGGGCTGCGAGTTCGTTCTTTAACTCCCGAAGTTCAGGTTCCTTGCGCCACTCTTTGTTGGCTGTCGGAGTCAGCTGGTCTATCTTCTTCTGATACCAGTCCACATCCTTCTGGTACTTATCCACCAAAGAAGGAATCTTTTCAAGGGCACGGAAGAAACTTGTAGCTCCGTTGTTGTGACGATAGACAATGTTGCCATATACTCCGAAGTTGTTCTCACGGAATGGCAAACCGCCTTTCTCCACTTCCTCGGTACGTACCTTGATGGGAAAACCGTAGATTTCGCCAATCTCCTTCGTCTGCCCTTTCGTGTCCATCGTCTCGGCAATGTGCTGCACCCTGGCACCAAGTTCTTCCAAATCAGTATAGACCTTACCCTCAATCTTCACCTCCATAACGATGTTTCCGAGGGCATCATGCTTCATATTGGCATCCAACTGCTGCTTGTCAACTGCCAACTTATCCAGCACCTCTTTGGCTTTCTGCACTTCTTTCTGTGCATCCTCAATGTCAAACTCAACACTGCGCCTTGCGTTCATGAAACTTTTTCGTTCACTTTCCAGAGAGGCAATCTTCTTCTCCAGTTTTGCCTTGTCAAGCAAGTCGGTGTTGCCCGACAGGATGGCCATGTACTCCGAGAAGTTCATGCCGTTGGCCTCGTCCATTGCTCCCTCGTCGATGGTTCGTGCGCCCATAGCGCCGGACTTCAACTGTGAGATGAACGTCTGCTTGCAGTGCAATAGGTTGAACTTGTAGGCATCCAGCGTTTTTTCAACGGCATAGATGATGCTGTCCACCGTGTTGTTATTGTACTTCTTGGCAACCTCATTGCCCTTTCTCACGGCCCGGCCATTACGTTGTTCGAGGTCGCTGGGCCTCCAGGGTATGTCAAGATGATGGATCGCGACAGCCCTTTTCTGGGCATTGACACCTGTACCAAGCATAGAGGTCGAACCAAAGAGCACACGTACACGTCCCTCGTTCATGGCCTCAATCACAGCCTTACGTGCTTTCTCGTTCTTACACTCCTGAATGAAGCGAATTTCATCGGCAGGGATACCATAGTCCTCAACTAGTTTACGCTTAATCTCTGAATAGACATTCCATCCACCGCCTGCTTGATAGGTGCCGAGGTCAGAGAATACAAACTGCGTACCTTTCTGCTCGTCGAACCTTTTATAGTATTCGGCAATCTTCATGGCACATACGCTGGCCTTGTTACCTGCATCGTCATCATAAAGCGTCGGATTTATCATGCGCATGTCGAGTGCCATCTTACGGGCGTAGTCCGTAGCAATTAGCATTTTCGCCTTTTCCTCCGTCTCGCTCAATGGCAGACGACCGAGAATAGTAGCGTCGCCAGATTCCGCAAACTCCATCAGTTTCTTGATAAACACCTCCTGGTCAGGCGTCGGTGGGATGTTATATAGTATCTCGTTCATCTTCGGTCTGTCCACTCCTACGTCTTCAGCGGTGCGGTAATCCGTGATTTCGTTGTAGAACGTTGCCAGTTCCGGCACTTTGATGAAGTATCTGAAACGCTCTTTCTGGATGATGTTGTTCGTCACCGAAAACTCAAAGTCCGTCGATTTCTTGGCGAAGATAGCGGCCCAGGCATCGAAGCAAGGGATGTTCTGCTTCTCCATTTCCTTAGGACGCAGGTACTTGAACAACAGATAAAGCTCTGTCAGTGAGTTACTGATAGTCGTACCCGACAGGAAGGTGGCACAGAGGTCACGGCGCGGCTTCGTCCCGTCCCCCTCCTGCATCGTACGGATGGCGAAAAGCAGGTTGAGTGCTTTCTGGCTTCCCTGACTATTACCAAGACCTGCAACACGGTCATGACGGGTGTTGAACATCAGATTTTTGAACTGGTGGCTTTCGTCGATAAACAGGTGGTCGATGCCCATCTGCTTGAAGTCGATGAAGTCATCAGTGCGGCTGTTAATCTTGCTGGAAATCTCAACGAGCTTTGCCTCCAGATTGGCCTTGCGCTTCTCCAAACCCTTCAGCATCATGCCCGAAATATCCTTGCCGCTCATTCTCAGCGTCTCAAGATTGTCCTCCACACTCTGCAACTCAGCCATCAGGATCTTCTCCTGCATCTCCGGCGACTGCGGTATTTTGCCAAACTGGTCGTGCGACATAATCACACAATCAAAGTCATTGTTCTTGATGGAATGGAAGAACTTTACCCTGTTCTCCGTCGAGAAGTCTTTTTCGCTGGCATACAGGATGCGGGCATTGGGATAGGCAGTCTGATATGTTGCCGCTATCTCAGCGACATTAGCTTTCAGACCTATAATCATCGGCTTCTTCGCCATGCCGAGACGCTTCATTTCGTGTGCTGCTATACACATGATGAGGGTCTTGCCTGTACCGACCTGGTGGTCGCAAATGCCTCCACCGTTCTGCTTGATCATCCACACACAATCCTTCTGCGAGGGATAGACACTACTGATTCCATAACGTAACTCCAGCCCTTTCATGTCAAGGTCAGGAAAAGTCTGATGACTGCCGTCGTATTTCGGGCGGACAAAGCAGTTGAACTTCTCGTTATACATCTGTGCCAGTCTGTCCTTAAACTCACGGCTCTGACCTTCCAGCCACTCAGTGAAGCCATTGCGGATTTCATCAATCTTCGAGTTTGCCAACTGGATGGCCTGTGCATCAGGAATCTTGATGTCGTTGCCGTCATCATCCGTACCGTTTGACTTCATGATTTTCGGTATCGTGTTGTGCAGGGCATGACGCAGCAGGGCTATACCGTCATAACTGCGATACTCACCCCTGACGCAGAACTCGCTCCATATCTTCGCGTTCTTCTGTGAACAACTGGCGTCGAACTGGTCTATCTGCGGTGAATACACAATGTCAACCTTCGTATCATAGAAGTCTGTCATGAAGGTGGAATAGACATTGGCGGGAATCCATCGCTCACCGAAGTTGAAGTCCAGATCCTCGAAAGGAATGGGCGTAGGCACTGCATCCTTCAGGGCATTCAGCGACTGCATCGTCCTGTCATCCACCTCACCACCGTTAGCCTCTATCAGCCTTTCGATGTCCCTTACCTTCTCCACGACGTTTCCGGCAATGAACTTGTCGCGGATTTCGTAGAAGTCCGTCAGGGGATTGTAGAATATCTGTCCATCCAAGTCCTTTACGATGTCATCCTCCGACTTGTCCGTCAGCCTTGCCATATACTCCAGATTCAGACGGCCATACTTGTTGAGCGAGGCAGCAACAGTCTCCTGTGAGGTCTCAACGTGACTTACCTCCTGCAAGGAGAATGCAACGGGATGGTCGAAGATGTCAGCCTTCACAAACCTGCCGTTCTCGCCTCGTTCCAGTGCCAGCATGTTTCTTCCTGCTGCATCCATCAGAATCATCCGCACGTTCTTCCTGTCGTTTAGGTTGCCGTATAAAGCGGTGAAAGCCTCGTAGTAGCCATTCAATTTCTCACGAAGTTCACTGTTCGCCTCCTGGTTATCCTGCTCGTAGGCATACAACTGTTCATAGACATCACGCACGGCGATATACTGACGGATGCGGTCGGTCTGCTCCTGTGAGACAATCAGGGGTACGAAAGTGGCATCTGAAGAAGTGACGTTCTCCAAATGTCCAATGTTTCCGTCCTTATCCTCCACCATTGAGCCGTTACGGTAGAACGGTTTCATTTCACTATCGAATGGATGCGGCTGAACCACTTTTGTCTTGGTGGTACGACGCCGTTTTGGCTCAGACGGTTTTTCTGTCTGTGCTTGCTGCTGGGCTTTGGCATCGGCATTGGATTCAATCTTCTGCTGTCCCAACTCCAATAGTTCACGGCGCTTTTCAGGAGTCAAGTCCATCATCATCTCATAGAAGCCGTTTATGGGCGGGTTCTCTTCCCAATCCAGAGAGTCATAGACGGCCAACTGCTGCTCGATATGGCTTTTCTTCTCCATTGCGGCCTTCTTCTCCTGCAGTTCCCTGGCCTGACGCTCTTTCTTCCGTTCCTTCTTTGACTTCTTAGGTTCAGCCTTTGGCTTCGGCTGTTCCTGCACGGTCATGCCCCACAGGTCAAAGAGTGACAGTTGCGGGTTGTTATCGGGCGTATGCTCAGGTACAGGCTTTTCTTCCTGCTTGGCTGGCTCTGGCATCGTCACAATCTTTGCCGTCTTTGCTGGCTCATCCTCCATTGTGGGCTGTTGTTCTGCCTCTAAAGGATTCTGCTCCGTTTCCACAGGCTTCTGCTCTTCCGCTTGTTTCTGTTCCTCAATAACAGGCTCTGCATCTACTTTCATTGCATCTGTTATCTCTTCAGTGGCTTGCTTAGCAACGACAGGACTTTCAATCCCCGTAAACATCGTGAAGTTAAGATGCTTCGGCAGTTCGTCCATCAATCGCTCACGGAGGTCGCGGGCAATGCCTGGCACTCCCCCTGAATGCTGGTATTCCAGTGCGGGCTTGCCGTACTGGTCAGTACCTCTGAGTGTAGTCGTGGCCAGAACATTCTCAGGATGACGCTCAAAGTAGCTGTTATGGATGATATGCTCACCCTCGGCAGAGTATGTCAGATTGATAAGCTGCTCATCCTCACTCAGCCCTTGCTTCTGCTCATTCTTCTGAATGATGATCAGGTCGCTGCCAGCCTCCGTGTTGGCATTCTCCTTGAATAGATTATCAGGCAGACGAAGGGCTGTCACCAAATCAGCCTTTTCAAAGAGCAGGTTCAGACGGTACACGTTCTGACTGTCGAGGTAGTTGCGGGTTGTGATAAACGCCACCACTCCACCGTCACGCACTGCATCCAGTCCTTTCTGCATGAAATAGCCGTGCAGCGACTTGGAGATGGTACGCTTCATCACCGACTTGTTGTTGCTGTAGATGGGGTCGAATACCTTGGTCTCGCCGAAGGGGATGTTGGAGATGGCGAGGTCGAATGTCCCCAACTTGCCAGGCTCAATCCGTTCAAAGCCCTCCACATGGATGTCCATAGCCTCGTTGGCGTGGAGTTTCGACAGCAGCAGTCCCGTCAGCCTGTCTTTCTCGAATGCCGTTATCCGGGCATCAGGGTTGACGAGTTTCATCGAGTCGATGAATACACCCATGCCCGCCGACGGTTCCAGTATCTTCTCAGGCTTCAGATTCAGTTCGGCCATCACCGTAGCTATGGCGTCGGGAATATCCTTCGGCGTATAGAATGCCGTGAGGACGGACTGCTTCATACTGGCGACATAGAGTTTATACTCGTCTTCGCCGCTGTTTTCGCGTATCACCCTGTGGAGTTCGGCGGTCAGATCGTACAAAGGAAGGTCGTTTTTCGGCCAGACGGCCTTGTTCTCCACAGGATTCAGCACACATTTCAGCCCACCGAAGCCGCAGTA
>CACZTJ010000010.1 GCA_902784065.1 uncultured Prevotellaceae bacterium
CTCCTTCTGGCGCTTCTTCTGCTGGTAGAGGAACTTGGAGTAGTCGATGAGACGACATACTGGCGGATTAGCATTTGGCGAAATCTCTACGAGATCAACCCCTTGCTCACGGGCCATATTCAAAGCGTCACGCGTAGGAACTACGGATGAACCTTCGTCGCCTACGATGCGGACTTCACGTACACGTATCTGTTCGTTGATACGGTACTGACTCTTCATTTTGTCATTCTTCATCAACTGTTTTTTAGAAAATCGGGTGCAAAATTACAAATTTTAGTTTATAGTTTATAGATTATAGTTAATAGACGATTGTACTTTTATGAAAATTTAACTTTTCCACCAGTAAATCATCTATCAACTATAAACTATCAGCTATCATCGATTAAAAGTCTTTTGTCATTTCAGCAACACGGGCATTCACCTCGTCGATGAACTCCTGGATGGTCTTCACACTCTGCTCGCCACCGCCCTGAGGACGAACGGCTACAGTGCCATCCTGCTGCTCCTTCTCACCTACAATCACCATGTAAGGGATACGCTTCAGCTCGTTGTCGCGAATCTTACGACCCAGTTTCTCGTTGCGCAGGTCGATGGTAGCACGAACACCACCCAGATCGAACTTCTTGGCAACCTCCTGAGCGTAGTCGTTGTACTTCTCTGACAGCGGCAGGATAGCCACCTGATCAGGCGTGAGCCAGAGGGGGAAGTGACCTGAGGTGTGCTCGATCAGCACAGCGCAGAAACGCTCGAGAGAGCCGAACGGTGCACGGTGGATCATCACAGGGGTCTTCTTCGTGTTGTCCTCATCAGTGTATTCCAGCTGGAAGCGCTTCGGCAGGTTGTAGTCCACCTGGATGGTACCCAGCTGCCAGCGACGTCCGATGGCGTCCTTAATCATGAAGTCGAGCTTAGGACCATAGAAAGCAGCCTCGCCGTATTCTACCTTTGCAGGCAGGCCCTTCTCCTGACAAGCCTCAACGATGGCCTTCTCAGCCAGTGCCCAGTCCTCGTCGGTACCTACATATTTCTCGTGGTCGTTAGGGTCACGCAGCGAGATCTGAGCCTCGAAGTTGAATCCGAAGGCTGTCAGGACGATGCCGATGATATCCATCACGTTCAGGAACTCCTGCTTCACCTGGTCTGGACGGCAGAACAGGTGGGCATCGTCCTGTGTGAACGAACGTACACGGGTCAGTCCGTGCAACTCACCACTCTGCTCATAACGATAGACGGTACCAAACTCAGCGATACGCAGAGGCAGGTCACGATATGAACGGGGCTTCCAAGCGAAGATCTCGCAGTGGTGAGGACAGTTCATGGGCTTCAGCATATACTCCTCATCCTCCTCAGGGGTGTGGATGGGCTGGAACGAATCCTTGCCATAATGAGCATAGTGACCAGAGGTAACATAGAGATTCTTTGAACCAATATGCGGTGTGATAACTTCCTGATATCCAAAGCGCTTCTGAACCTTACGCAAGTGATCCTGCAGGCGCAGACGGAGCTCAGTACCCTTCGGCAACCAGATGGGCAGACCCTTACCTACCTTATCTGAGAACATGAAGAGTTCCATCTCCTTACCAATCTTACGGTGGTCGCGCTTCTTAGCCTCCTCCAGCATCTCGAGATACTCGTCGAGCATCTTCTTCTTGGGGAACGAGATACCATAGAGGCGCTGCATCTGCTCACGGTTGGCATCGCCACGCCAGAAGGCACCAGCAACACTTGTGAGCTTCACAGCCTTGATCTCACCCGTATCCACGAGGTGCGGACCACGACACAGATCGGTGAAGTTACCCTGTGTATAAGTGGTGATAGAACCGTCTTCAAGATCCTGCTCAATGTGCTCGCACTTGTAGGTCTGACCATCGGCACCAAACTCCTTCAGAGCCTCTGCCTTAGGAACCTCACGACGAACAACGGGCTCTTTCTTAGAAGCCAGTTCCTTCATCTTTGCTTCAATCTTGGGGAAATCGCTCTCCTTGATGCTCTCGCCATCCTTCAGCAGCACATCATAGAAGAAACCATTCTCGACAGCAGGTCCGAAACCGAACTGGATGCCAGGATACAATTCCTGCAGTGCCTCTGCCAACAGGTGGGCTGAATGGGACGATTCAACTCCACTGTCTCACCGTTTACACCACAAGCGATCACGCTGCGTGCGAGAGCCGGAGAGATACTCTCTGCAATCTGAAAACCAGTCACGCCCTGCTCATACGAGCGAACAGATCCGTCTGGGAAAGTAATGTTAATCATATCTACAATATATGTTTGAGTTTAAAACGGCTGCAAAGTTAGTGCAAAATTTTGAATAATCGAGCGAAAAACCAATTTTATTTGAGTTTTTCCGAGATTAATCTATTTTTTCGATGAACTGGCCCTGGGGGGTAAAACGCATATCTTCATCGTTCGACAGTTCGATCTTATAACCATAGGGCTTCTTACTCAATTTGGTGATGACATCCTCAGGATAATGCGTCGTGGCATATTTCCAGATGGCAGGTGGGACGAGTGTGGAGGGAACGCCTGTCTTATTGCGCCCTATCCTTTTCCATTCTCCCTGCATATCAAACTCGATCTTTGTGCCGTCGTTGAGATACACACTATACTCCTTTCCGCCCTCATCGTCATCATCCATCTCCACAAGGACGACAGACATCTTAGGGAAGTACTGCTCGATAAACGCCTTTGAAGAGGAAGGGATCTTATCCTCCATACATGCCGCCATCAGACAGATCGCCAAGCAACCAAGCACTGCTATATATATCTTCTTTCTCATCTTCAGCTACTTTAATGTTCTAATACATCTGCAATTTTGTCGGCATTCATACTACGAGCACTGGCATCGAAGATCTCCTTGTAACGTCCGCCTTGACGATAGACATCATCAGGTTTTCCACTCTCAACCACCCGGCCCTGATCCAATACGTAAATCATATCAGCATCAACAATCTGTCCGATGTTGTGCGAGATGATAATCACCGTCCTACCCTGCTTGATGGCATCGATGCTGGCCTTGATCTGCTCTGTGGCAATGGCATCCAGACTGGCTGTAGGCTCGTCGAGGATAATAACGGTGGGGTTCTTGATAAACATACGGGCAATAGCCACACGCTGCTGCTGACCACCACTCAGGCGCAGGGCGCTGCTCTCGAAACCGTTAGGCAACTGCATCACCTGATCGTAGAGGAAGGCCTTACGGGCCGCATTCACCACATCGTCGTGAGTGGCCTGCGGATTGCCGTATCTGATATTCTCCTCGATGGTGCCATCGAAGATATGGTTCTTCTGCATCACCAGTCCCACATGTTCGCGCAGCCAGCGAGTGTCCCACTGCTCTATCGGTTTTCCATCGAGCAAGATAGTGCCACTGTCAGCATGGTAGAACTTGTCGAGCAAGTTCACAACAGTGCTCTTACCTGCTCCACTCATACCTACTAGAGCCGTTATCTTACCTGGCTCGATACGCATCGACACGTCGTGCAGGGCTTTCACACCATTGGGATAGGCGAAATCAACATGCTGCAGCTCGAAGCAGCCCTTTACCTCGTCAGGACGGTAATCACCTGTGTCCTCCACATGTTCTTCGCCTTCCAACAGGTCAAAAAGTCCTTCGGAATAGATCAAAGCATCGTTCAGGTCGTCATAGATGCGATGCAGCTGACGGATGGGGGCACTGACGTTGGCAAACAGCATGACGTGGTACATAATCTTACCGATGGTCATGCCCGGATAGTCGATAAGTACCAGGTAAGCCGTCAGGATAATGACGAGCACAGTGCCTATCTGTTCCAGAAAACCTTTCAGTCCCGTATAGAAATAGCTCTGCTTACGTGTTGACAGCTGCAGATGGGTGACAGAATCCTGTACACCTTCCATGCGCTGGTCTTCTACCACTTCGCGATTGAACGACTTGATGACACCAATGCTTTCGATGATATTCAGAATATTCTGGCTAACGGCCTGCTGTCCGCTGAATATGTTACGGCGTCCTGCCCGCATACGCTCTGCCTGGATGTAGGTGACGTAGAAATAGACAGGGACAATGGCCAGCGCCACCAGACCCACATAGACATTAGCCAAGAACATCAGGATAAGCGCCAACACGGCACTCGTCAGCAACGGCAGGATGTCGATAAAGAAACTGTTGACGGCACGGCTCGTACTCAATACGCCCTTGTCGATACGCGACTGCAGACGACCTGCCTCGTTACCCGAGGTGGTGAAGAAAGCCATGTGGAATGTCTGCATACGGTGTACCACCTGTAAGGTCAGGTCGCGACTCACCAGAATGCGCATCCGCTCACCATAATAACGACGGAAGAAGTTTACCACGGTAGCCAGTACCTCTTTGCCCAACAGTACGGCACTAACGATGAGAAGGACACGTAAGGCGCTGGACCACAACAGGGTCGGCTGCTGATCTAGAATATTAATGGCATCGACAGCACGATCGAGAACAATGGCGTTGACCTGCGCCAGTAGCGACCCCACCAGGGTCAGCACCAGCGTCACTACCAACAACCATCGGTAGGGCTTCACAATCCGCAGGATGTAATATAACAACGTTCCTATGTTCATCGCACTATCTTTATTTCTATGTCACTACTTGATCAGGCCGAAGCTATTCTCTTTGTCGCTTGATGATGCTATAGGCCTGATAGAGTCCTAATTCGCCCGCCTTACTGAGATCGGCAATGGCTTCATCCTGCTTCTTCAAGCGGATGAACAGCAAGCCTCGGTTGTAATAGGCCTCTGCCAGATCCTTTTCGAGCTCGATAGCTTTGGTATAGTCGTCGAGAGCCCTCATATTGTCATTACGTAGGGCATAGAGCGTACCACGATTATAATAGAGGTAGGCATTCTTCGGGGCATGGGTGATGGCATCAGAAAGGTCGCCCAGCACATTAGCCATCTGCAACTCGATATTCGTGCCCTGAGAGGCATTGAACTCATTCACCTTGGCCTGACAGACAGCCCGTTGCCAATAAGCCAGCGAAGAGGTGGAGTCGATCTGCAGATAGATACCCAGGTCGTCGATGGCATTATCGAAATTCTGGATAGAGCTGTAGGCGATGGCTCTCAGGAAGAGCAGCGGCTTCACACTGGCAGTGCTCTTAGAGGCATCGATAGCCGTACTGAGCGAGTCGATATAGGTAAAGGTCTGCTTCATACGTTCCTCACCCAACTTCGACTGGTCGCAGGAGATATAGATGGTACGTGACCTGGTTTGACTATTAAACGCCTCGACACTCTCCTCATAAGGGATCTCTCTCTTGATATCGCTCACAGGACGACGGAACGAGAGTCCGAACATCGGCAGGAACGACAGCTCTGTCTTACGGTTCTGCACACGTCCGCGATACTCACTCTTATATTCATGCTCCACCTCCTGTTCATCAGCCACAACGAGCTGGTTGTATTTCTCCAGATCCTCATCACTGCGCTTACGCATCTGCTTCTTCGAGAGTCGAGGCTGATGTCCATAACGCTTATCCATCTGTGCCTTGAGGATACGGAACTCATCGAGCTCTGCCTGTTTGGTGTTACCCAGTCTGCGATAGCAGGAGGCACGATGCTGGAGTCCGAACCAGAAATTAGGATATTCCTCGATCACCTTTGAATAGTCGCGGATGGCAGCTCGCAGGTTACCCGTCTGCTCCAACAGCAAAGCACGGTTGAAGAGGGCCATCAGGTTGTTGGGCTCCAACTTCAGCACGAAGTCAAAGTCCTCGATACCTCGGTTATCGTCGCCCACCTGGGCACGCAACAGACCTCGGTTATAGTGACCTAAGAAGTTATTGGGATCCAGGTCGAGAGCCGTATCATAATCAGCCATCGCCCCTCGCAGGTTATTCTGGTTATAACGTGCCAAGGCACGGTTGATATAGTTCACAGGCTGTTTAGGCATCAGATGGATGCTCTTATCAAGGAAGCCCTCACCCTCCTTCCAGTCCTCACGAGCCAGACTGATGATGGCGCGCTCTGCCCAGATGCCACCATCATAGGGATCCAGCTCCAGACTCTTGTCGAGCGAAGCCACAGCCTTTGTCGTATCCTTCTGAAGCAGATACACCTCGGCCTGCATCGCATAGGCACGGGCATATTTCGACCAGTGGGTAATCATCGTGTCAATCTGTGCCAGGGCAAGATCATAGTTCTTGTCCTGAATCAGACAGAGGATGCGATTGTGCCAGAGGCCCTGATTGTCAGGATCATAGCGAAGGGCACGATCATAGTCCTTTACAGCTTCGGCATATTTCTTCAGGTTAATGCGGCAGAGTCCTCGCAACTCGTAGGCATTCGTCACATAAGGATTACGCTCAATAGCTTCCGTACAGTCGTTCTCTGCCCCACGGAAGTCATCAAGATAGTATTTAGCCACTCCTCGGAAGAACCAGGGTTCAAAGAGCCAAGGCTTCTGACTGATGGCCTGATTGAAATACTGGATGGAGAGCACATAGTCTTCATAGTAGAGAGCAGAGCGCCCCACCATCACCAGACGATCGATATTGAACTGTGCAAAACCAACCAGCGGCAAGAAGATTAAGAGATAAAAAATGCGGCGCATTTTCTATCTCTTAACAGGTTTGGTCTTATATCCACAACGGTATCTGCCCTGCAACAGCGCACGCAGCTTACTCTTGATCAACTGCTTACGGAGGGGTGAGATGCGATCTACGAACATCTTTCCGTCAAGATGATCGAACTCATGCTGCATCACACGGGCCAGATAACCTTCTACCCACTCATCGTGGTGCTGGAAATTCTCATCATCCCACTCCACATGGATACGTGTGGGCCTTACCACCTTCTCATGGATGGCAGGCAACGACAGGCACCCCTCTTCCGAGGTGTCGGTATGCTCCTCGTCGTATTCAAGGATATGGGGATTGATAAACACCTGACGGAACCCCTTATACTCAGGCAGATCGTCGGAGATCACATCCAGATCAATCACCGACAGACGGATCGGCTTACCAATCTGAGGTGCAGCCAGTCCGATACCATCCGATTCAGCCAGCGTCTCCCACATGTCTGCGATGAGATCCTTCAGCTGGGGATAGTCAGGGGTAATGTCTTCAGCCTCCTTGCGAAGCACGGGCTGACCATATATATAAATAGGTAATATCATTTCTTACTTCTTAAATAATCTTCGAGAATGATGGTAGCAGAAATTTCGTCCACCAGCGCCTTGTCCTGACGCGCCTTTTTCTTCAGACCACCTGTCAACATGGCCTGATGGGCTAGCACAGAGGTAAACCTCTCGTCGTAATACTCGATAGGAACTTCTGGCACTGCCTTGCGCCAACGGTTCACAAACTGCTGCACACGCTGCAGGTTCTCACTCGGCTCACCGTTAGGCTGACGGGGTTCTCCTATCACGATGCGCTCCACCTGCTCCTTGGCCAGATAGGCCTTCAGCCAGTCGAACAGCTCTGATGTAGAAACAGTCGCCAACCCTCCAGCAATGATCTGTAGAGGGTCGGTGACTGCCAGTCCTGTACGTTTCTTACCGTAATCGATGGATAATATCCTCGCCAAGACGGAAGACTTATCGTACGTTATAGAGCAACCATGCATCAGGATAGGTAGCACGCAGCTGGTCGCGGCTGTTCACAGCGTCAGCCTTACCTGCGAAGGTAGATGCTACTACACGATACATGTTCTTATCCTCGTTCTTCACGATCTGAGCGTCATAGCCGGCAGCCTTCAGGCGCTGCTGCAGACCCTCTGCATTAGAGACCAGGCCGAATGAACCAACAACCACGCTGAAGTCCTTCAGACCAGTGCCGCTGACGAGTGTAACACTCTCCTGGCGAACAGATACATTATCGAGATTATCCACTACACGGGTCTCGTTGGCAGGCTTTGCCTCTACGGGAGCCACTACAGCCACTTCCTCAGTAGTCTGCGGAGCAGCCTGAGGTGCCTGCTGTGTAGCAGAGGTGTCATACTGTTTTGCTTTCTCATATGCCTTCTTATAGGCACTTTCACTTGACTTACAGCTTGTAAAAGCCAGCGCTGCGCAGATTCCTACGCACAAAAGAGTTGTTTTCTTCATTTTGTTATTCAATAATTAAATGTGACTCATTTATAATTTGAGTGCGAAATTACAAATTATCAGGGAAAACCATGCAAAAATACGACATAAAGTTTGTTAAAACGGGAAAAACACAACTTTTTAATAATTTTTTTGGCTTATTTTTGCACCATTATCGAAAAAATGCGTATATTTGCAGATGAGAACTAATTATTCATATTTTTAATATAACTTCAGATTATGAAAAGTTTAGGTTACATTGGCGCATTTCTTGGCGGTGCTATCGCCGGCGCAGCCCTTGGCATTTTGATGGCTCCTGAGAAGGGAGAGGACACACGTGTGAAGATCACTGATGCTGTGGAGGAATTCCTGAGAAAGCACAACATCAAGCTCAGCCGCAAGGAGGTGGGTGATCTCGTTGACGACATCGAGGACGCTACTGAGGAGGAATAAGCGATGCTTTCAAGCGACAAGAACGTTGAGTCCTTTGCCCAGCTGATAGAGATCCTTAAGCACTATCTGGGGCTACAGGCAGAATACGTCAAACTTGATGTGATTGACAAGGTGGTACGCCTGATTACGGGTGCCGCCTTGGCAATCGTATTCTGTTTCCTTGCCATCGCGCTGTCACTGTTCGTGTCGTTTGCCCTCGCCTTCTGGCTCTCAAACTTTATCGGCATGGGATGGGCGTTCCTGATTATCACCGCCTTCCATCTGATAGTGTTCTTCGTTATTTTCAGTAAACGTAAGGCATGGATTGAGAAGCAACTCGTTCGCTTTCTCGCTGATGTGTTTCTTGAAAAATAATCAATAGTACTATTTCCCTATGAAACCCGCTCCAAAAGATATCTTAGATTACCGTTCACTCGATGAGATTCAGCGTCGTAAAGACCAGGTGCTCAATGAACTGCGACAGGACAATTCGCAGATCTCCACCCTGTGGAATCAGATCTTTGTGAAGCGGGAGAACAGCACCAAGGCTGATTATATCACGAGTCTGGTAAGCAATGGTATTATTGCCTTCGACACCTTCATGCTGATCCGGAAGCTGATGAAAAGCTACAGGTTCCTGTTTGGCAGTAGCAGCAGAAAGAGAAAGAGAAAGAAATAAGGGAGCAAACGATGCTCCCTTTTTTTATAGTATAACCTCCTGTCCGTCGTATGCCAGTTGGATATCGGCAGGAAGTTTACGGTTCACTTCTTCATGCAGTCCCACATCATGACAGACGTGTATAAGCAAGGTACGCTTGGCTCCTACCCTTCGTGCAAAGGCGATGGCATCATCCACCAACTGATGTGAGTGATGGGGCTTGATAAAGCGCAGGGCATTCACCACCAGCAGCTCCGTTCCCTCCAGGTAGGCATACTCCGACTCGTTGATGGTCTTCATATCCGTGATATACACCAGCGGACCTATCCGATAGCCTAAGATGGGCAGTTTGCCATGCATCACCTCAAACGGCATGATATCCAGATCACCGATATGCAACAACTCATGCGGATGGATCTCGTGCAGGCCGATGGCAGGCACACCAGGATAACGATGCTCTGCAAAGCAATACGGCAGCATCTCCAGCATCCCCTTGCGGGCAATGGGATCGGCATAGACATTCATCTCGCCAAACTGACAATAAGGACGGATATCATCCATTCCCCCCACATGGTCATAATGGCTGTGGGTAATCAGGATACCATCAATCTTACGGAACGGCTGCGGCAGGATCTGCTGACGGAAATCAGGACCACAGTCGATCAGCAGTCTCGTGGATTCCGTCTCTACCAGAACCGAACAGCGTGTACGGTTGTCACGCGGGTCCTTGCTCTGACACACCTCACACTGGCAACCAATAACAGGCACGCCACACGAGGTTCCTGTTCCTAAGAATGTCAGCTTCATATAATATTCACCTCCGGATAAATGTCTATTCCAAACTTCGCTTTCACATCGTGCTGTATCTGCCGACAAAGCGACACAATATCTTCGCCTGTAGCACCACCGCAGTTCACCAGCACCAAGGCCTGCTTGTCGTGCACACCGGCACGCCCCATCTTCTTACCTTTCCAGCCACACTGGTCGATCATCCAGCCCGCAGGAATCTTCTCGTGAGCCTCATCCACAGGATAATGGGGCATATTCTCGTAGGTGGCAGCCAGCACCTCGTACTTCTCACGGCTCACGATGGGGTTCATAAAGAAACTGCCGGCATTGCCCATCACCTTCGGATCAGGCAACTTGGCATTACGGATGTCGATGATGACATCACGCAACTGCTGGGCAGAGGGCTCTTTGATTCCCTTCTTCTCCAACTCAGCACGGATATTACCATAGTCGAGATGCGGCGTGAAGGTTCTTGAGAGACGATACGACACACGGATGATCAGGTATTGATTCTTCCAGTCGTGTTTGAAACGGCTCTGACGATAGCTGTATCCGCATTCCTCATTGCGCCACATACAGGCTTTTCCTGTCGCAATCTCTATCGCCCAGACGTTAACGATCAGATCTTTCGCCTCTACGCCGTAGGCACCAATATTCTGAACAGCACTGGCACCCACATCACCAGGAATCAGCGACAGGTTCTCCATACCGTAATAGCCAGCCTGGATACTCACAGCCACCATATCGTCCCACACCTCGCCGCTACCGCATTCCATGCAGTCACTGTCGAAGGTGTAACCCTTGATGCCTGAACGCACCACGATACCCTCGAAATCCTTTGTCAGCAACAGGTTGCTACCGCCACCTATTATAATATAAGGTAAGGTCGATTTCCTGAGGATCTGAGCCACCTCTGCGGCTTCCAGCTCATTCTCGAACTCCAGGAAACGGCTACACTTGGCGTCAATGCCAAATGTGTTATGGGCTTTCAGACTATAGTTCTTCAGATCTTTCATTATGTCACCATTTTCATGAGCAGCCAGCGATTACCTACCTTCTTGAAACGCAACTCCAGTTCCAGACCGTTGGCAACGCCACGCATCAGGAAGATCATCTCTTTATCTGCTGGTTTCGGCTTGCCATACACGATATTGTAGAGCACCTTCGAAGGCAGTGCTGGTGCAAAGGCACCCCACGTATCAGGTGTAATCACACCCTCCATCATCGAGAAGTCATCATCTGGATCAGGACCTACAAAGGTTACCATCTTATTGAGGCTCTTCACCTGAAACGCAGAGTCTGTGACAAAACGTTTATAGAATTCAAGGAACGAGGCATTGGGATTCTCCGACAGCGGCGTCACCACCACCTCTTTCATCATCCAAGCTCCTTTGATACGCACGAAGTAATAGCTCATCACGCGGTTTTTCTTCAGCTGGATCTTCTCGACGATGGCTTCACTCACAGCCGTATCCTTCTGGTGACTCATCTGCTCGTTGTCAGAGAACAACAGGGTGTAATAGCCCTGACGCATAAAGAGATGCTCCATCTTCCACTGGTTCTTCTCCGTGAAGGTCGTCTTCTCACCCTCTCGCGTACGAAGCGGGAATACCACACGCTCTTTCTGCAACTTCTTGTTGGCAACAAAATTAAAAATGAAATCGTCGAACATGGCATCTGCAGCCCGAGGCATGGGCGTCTCGGCTATCAGCATCTCCAAACTGTCAACATCAGTCGAGTCAATAGAGTCAGCAACAGAATCTGCTGGCATCTCATCAGCCTGACCAGATTTATTCCCCGTACAGGAAAACATCAACAGTACAACGGCGAAAATCGCTATAACACACCTTTTCATCAATGTTATTGAATAAGCAATTTTACTTTTGACCTCTCAAATTTCTGCAAAATTACAAATATTTCTAGACATAAGTACACAAGAATGGATTTTTTTTTGTTTCTTTTGTGCTTTTGTCCCAAAAAATAAGTACCTTTGCACGCAAAATTGCAATTTTAAAGGTTTTATGATACTTGATAAGATAGACGAACTCCTGAAAGAAGTTCAGAATTTAAGCGCAAAAAACGCAGAGGAAGTAGAACAGCTCCGACTGAAATATCTCAGCAAGAAAGGTGAGATCACAGCCCTGATGAACGACTTCCGTAATGTAGCTACCGACCAGAAGAAGACGGTTGGCATGAAGATCAACGAACTGAAGACACTCGCCACCGAGCGTATCAACCAGCTCCGCGAGGCGTGCGACACGCAGGAGAGTGGCGACGAGGCCATCGACCTGACACGTACCCCCTACCCTGTAGAGCTTGGTACACGCCATCCCCTGAGCATTGTCACCAACGAGATCATTGATATTTTCTCACGCATGGGCTTCGTGCTGGCAGATGGTCCTGAGGTGGAGGATGATAATCACATCTTCACCAAGATGAACTTCGCTGCCGATCACCCTGCCCGCGACATGCAGGACACCTTCTTCGTATCTCAGCATCCCAACGATGTCACGAAAAACATCCTGTTGCGTTCCCACACCTCCAGCGTGCAGGCCCGCATCATGGAGCAGATGCACACCGAGGACGGCAAGCTCACCAGTCCCATCCGCGTCATCTGTCCAGGTCGTGTGTATCGTAATGAGGCCATTACAGCCCGTGCCCACTGCTTCTTCCATCAGGTAGAAGGACTCTATATCGACAAGAACGTGAGCTTCACCGACCTGAAGCAGGTGCTGCTCAGCTTTGCCCAGGAGATGTTCGGTCCCGACACGAAGATCCGTCTGCGCCCCTCTTACTTCCCCTTCACGGAGCCCAGTGCAGAGATGGATATCTCATGCTTCATCTGTGGCGGTGAGGGCTGCGGCTTCTGTAAGCACACAGGCTGGGTAGAGATCCTCGGTTGCGGAATGGTAGATCCCAACGTGCTGGAGCTCTGCGGCATCGATTCTAAGGAGTACAGCGGCTATGCCTTCGGTATGGGTGTAGAGCGTATCACCAACCTGAAGTATCGTGTCTCCGACCTCCGTATGTTCTCGGAGAACGACACCCGATTCCTCGAAGAGTTCGAAGCTGCCAACTGATAGCGGCTATCCCCATAAAGAAAGGACTTTGGAGCAGATCATCCAAAGTCCTTTTTCTTATTTGTAGTCATAATCCAGTTTCATGGAGATGAACCCCTGAGGCCATTTTTCCTTGTCGATATAGAGTTTCGCCTTGCCGTGAGAGAGCAGGAAGAGGTCGGGCTTTACTTCCTTGAACTCATACTGCATGTCGTTCTGCCCCTCATGATAGCTGATGCGTGATATCTGCCAACACCTGTCGGCAATATGAACCCTCACATTATCCAGCTTCACGATGTAGAACGTCCTGTTGCCAGAAGTATAGCTGCCAATATATCTGAAATCTACATCGTCCCTTTTCTTCTTGCGCATCTTCTGCAGGTCCTTCACCTTGTCACGCACCATCTTGTAGAACTTGTCATAGATGTTAGTGCTCAGGAAACCATCATGTTTCAGGAATGAGGCAATCTGCTTGTCAGTCAGCTTCTGCTTCATCTCCACCATCCTTGCATTCGAGGCCTTGATCTTTCCATTCTGGAAGAGCACATCCTCAGCCACCGTGATGCCGAAATGCTTATGTTCTCTGAGAGCCGACACAATAGGACCATAGCCTGCCAGACGGGCTGCAAGGGTGATGGTTCTACGGTGCGGAAACTTACTCAAGTCCATATCCTTCTCCAGCTGGCACGTCACCGTGTATCTCAGCGTCTTCGTACGTTCCTTCAGCGGTTTGGCATGAGCCAGCACCTGTTTCAGCAGATACTCCTCGAAAGTCATACCATCAGCCAGCACCACCACCTCTGTCAGATTGAGCGAATGGGCGATATCCTCATCATCATCCTGAGCCTGAACATTCAGCGTCATAAACAGCAGAAGCAGGATGATCGAAAGAAGCTTACTTTGAGAGGAACGGTCTGGACGGAAAAGTCTCAGGCGTTCCTTCAGCGGCATCTTGGCATAGCGGCGCCACTCCTGGGCCCCGTCCTCGCAACGTTCCAGGTAGTTCAGGTCGTTCATGTGGCGATAGGCCTCCATCTCGAAGGGATTCAGCAGATAGGCCCCATGTTTCATCTTCCGACTGGTAGGCAGGGCCCTCAACCAATACCATATATATAATAGGTAGAAGCGTAGCCACGAATCGCCACACGACTGGGCCTGGCGCAGATGAATCATCTCGTGGTTCTTCAGGGCATTGAAACCCGTGTTGAATTCATCAGCCAATGTCTGTGTGGGTGTAAGGATCGTACCAAAGAAGGTGAGCCCCTCGAAGCCCTTGCGAAGCCAGAAGGTATTCACCACCGCAGGCATATCCGCCACCCGGCTCGGACGCACGGCACGCCACATGATCGGTATAATCTGAAGCATCATCCACATAATGACTGCAAAAATACGAATTAATTCAGACATAAGAACATAAGAACAAAAAAACTAAGCATAAAATTATGTACTTATGTTCTTTTTATCTAAAAAAGCAGTATCTTTGCAGTCAAAACGACAAACAAATGGACGAGATCAAACGCATCACGCAGCTCCGTAAAGAGCTTCACGAACATAATTACAGATATTATGTGCTGAACCAGCCCACCATCGGCGATCAGGACTTCGATTTCCTCATGCACGAGTTGCAGGATCTCGAAGCCAGGCATCCGGAGATGGCCGACCCCAACTCGCCAACCCAGCGTGTGGGTAGCGACCTGAATGCGGAGTTCCGTCAGGTGGAACATAAATACCCGATGCTCTCGCTCGCCAACACCTATAACGAACAGGATGTGGCCGACTGGTATGAGAGCGTGAAGAAAGGTCTGGCTGGTGAGGACTTTGAGGTGTGCTGCGAGATGAAATATGATGGTCTCTCGATCTCGTTGACCTATGTGGACGGAAAGCTGACGCAAGCCGTGACGCGTGGTGACGGTGTGCATGGCGATGATGTGACGGCAAACGTAAAAACCATCCGAAGCATCCCAATGGTTCTGGCAGACCCTGCCCCTGCCGACGATCTCTTTGCTACCCCCTCCTACCCGCGAGAGTTCGAGATACGTGGTGAGATCCTGATGCCCTGGACGGTGTTCGAGAAGTTGAATAAGGAGCGTGAAGAGGCGGAAGAGCCGCTCTTTGCTAATCCCCGCAATGCCGCCAGCGGCACACTGAAAAGTCAGAAGTCGAGTCTGGTGGCCTCGCGCCAGCTGGATGCCTACCTCTATTATCTCTTAGGTGAGGAACTGCCTGCCGACGGACATTTCGAGAACTTGGAGATTGCCCGTTCGTGGGGCTTTAAGATCTCTGAGGGTATGAAGAAGGTGAAGACCTTGCAACAGATCTACGACTTCATCAACTACTGGGATCAGGCACGCAAGCATCTGCCTGTGGCTACGGATGGTATCGTGCTGAAGGTGAACTCCCTGCGCCAGCAGCGCTCACTCGGCTTTACCGCCAAGAGTCCGCGCTGGGCCATTGCCTATAAGTTTAAGGCAGAGCGTGTGTGTACCCGTCTCAACGAGGTCACCTATCAGGTAGGTCGCACAGGAGCCGTCACACCCGTTGCCAACATGGATCCTGTACAACTTGCCGGCACCACTGTGAAGCGTGCCACCCTTAACAATGAAGACTTCATCCGCTCCTTCGACCTCCACATCGGCGACTATGTGTTTGTGGAGAAAGGTGGCGAGATCATCCCTAAGATTGTAGGTGTCGATATCGACCAGCGCCCCATCATCGCCATGCCCGTACAGTTCATCAAGCGCTGTCCGGAATGCGGCACGCCCCTGGTGCGCTATGAGGGCGAGGCTGCCTGGTACTGTCCTAACGACACGGGCTGTCCGCCACAGATCAAAGGGCGCATCGAGCACTTCATAGCCCGCAAGGCGATGAACATCGATTCACTGGGTCCGGAGACCATCGACGACTATTACCGTCAGGGACTGATCAAGAACGTAGCCGACCTCTATGATATTGACGTACAGCAGATCAATGGCGATGGTTCCCGCACCAAGTCGGCCCAGCGCATCGTCAACGGCATCCAGAAGTCAAAGGAGGTGCCTTTCGAGCGCGTGGTGTTTGCCCTCGGCATCCGTTTCGTAGGCGAGACCTCCGCCAAGCTCCTGGCGCGACATTTCAAGAACATCGATGCCCTGATGAATGCCGGTCTTGAGGAACTGCAGGAGATCGAAGGTATCGGCGAGGTGATGGCGAAGAGCATCATCAGTTACTTCCATAACCCCACGAACCTGGAGATCGTGAACCGTCTGCGCAACTATGGTCTGCAGATGCAGCTGTCTGAAGAACAGACGGCCAGCATCTCCGACAAGCTCGCAGGTCAGAGCATCGTCATCAGTGGTGTCTTTGCCCATCACAGCCGTGATGAGTACAAAACCATCATCGAGCAAAACGGTGGTAAGAACGTAGGCAGCATCTCCAGCAAAACCTCCTTCATCCTGGCTGGCGAGAACATGGGCCCCTCAAAACTTCAGAAAGCCGAAAAACTCGGTATCAAGATCATGTCAGAAGACGAGTTCCTGGAACTTATTCGTCCCAATAGCTGATCACGCGTGTCTGATTCACAGTGATAATCTGTGTGCGCTGGTCTTTCTCCCAATAGGTGAGCTGTGCCTTGTTCACAGTCCAGTTTCCCGTATCATCACGCTCCGACAGGTCGTTTTTCATCGTATAGGATATCACGCATTCATTATCTTTGTTGAATGCCTTATAGCTCTGTTGGACAATCTCGAAATCCGTGTTATAGCGGTAGTCTGTCACCGAGCGGATACCCGTTGCGGCATTCACGAGGGTGCGCTTCACCAGGCAGTCGTCATCGTCATACTCAAACGTCAGCTCACTTTTTCCCCCATCCTTCTCCAGCATCGAGGCACTCACCAGATAGCCGTGCTTGTTATATTGCCTGTCCACCAGATCCTCCTGCGCCAGCTGCCCTGTCATCTCGAAATGCAGCATCTCCTCCTCCATCACCGGATTCTGGGTGATCACCTCCTGCACCTGCCCTTTCAGACCCATGTTGGCGGCATCTTTATAATAAGGTGACGAGTTCAGATAGAAATAGCGGATGGCCTTGGTACCCTCAGCGTCAAACAACATCGACTGCTGGATATAACCGTAGTCGTTCAGCAGATACAGCGAGCCGTCGCCCTTGGCACTGAAGTCGCCCCACTCCCTTTGCAGCTTGCCGATCAGGTACTTGCGGTTGCGGTCGAAGAGGTCATGGGTGCGATAAGGCCCACAAGTCACTGTCACATCCGACAGCAGCTTCGTCTTCTCATCCACACACACCTCCAGACTTGACTTGATGCCATAGAAGTCGCCAGTGAAATAATAGGTGTCGGGCTCTTTCTCTTCAGGATGCTGCTCCACGAAGCCCACTGCCTCCAAGGCAGGCACAAACACCGAGTCGGGCCCCTCCAGCGGTACCTTCATCAACGAGATGCACTTGGCATCCGTATCCACCTCCTTCTGAGCCGGGAGGTTTACCGATGCCAGCAGCAACATCACAAGCAATAGTCCTATTTTTCTCATTCTCATGCAAAAGTACGGAGATTCCCTGAAATAGCCAAATATTCAATGATATTTTACCATAAATTTGGTTTTTCACTCAGTTATTCGTACCTTTGCAGGCATGAAAAAGGGATTAGTACTCGAAGGCGGCGCTATGCGCGGACTCTTCACGGCAGGCATCATCGATGTGATGATGGAGGCAGGTGTGGAGCCCGACGGCCTCATTGGCGTCTCTGCAGGTGCAGCCTTTGGCTGTAACTACAAGTCGCGCCAGCCAGGTCGCGCCATCCGCTACAACACCCGTTTTGCACGCGACAAGCGTTACTGCAGCTGGCAGTCCTGGCTCAAGTCGGGCGATCTCTATAATGCCGAGTTCGGCTATCACGTCATCCCCACCCAGTACGACATCTTCGACGATGCGGCATTCGATGCCAACCCCATGACCTTCATCGCCGTCTGCACCGATGTCCTCACGGGTAAGGCTGTCTATAAGCAACTCGACAAGAGCTCACCCCTCACCTACGACTGGATCCGTGCCTCTGCCTCCATGCCCCTCGCCTCAAAGGTGGTGGAGCTCGAAGGTCAGAAAGTGCTCGACGGCGGTGTAGCCGACTCCATCCCCCTCGCCTATTTCGAGTCGATAGGCTATTCGCGCAATGTGGTCATCCTCACGCAGCCAGAGGGCTATGTCAAGGCGCATAACTCCCTGATGCCCCTCATGCGCATTGCCCTTCGCCGCTATCCCAAGATGATCGAGGCCCTCGACACGCGCCACCTCATGTACAATCGCCAGCTCGAATACGTACGTCAGGCCGAGCGTGAAGGACGCTGCCTCGTGATCCGCCCCGACGAGAAGCTGCCCATCGGCCACATCAGCCACGATGCCGACGAGATGCGCCGCGTGTACGACATCGGCCGTCGCAAGGGCGAGGAAATGATAGAAAGAATTAAAGCATTTTACGAATGAGAATAGACATCATCACCGTATTGCCCGAGATGCTCGAAGGCTTTGTCCACGAGTCGATACTAGCACGGGCTGAGAAGAAAGGACTGGCAGAGATCCGTCTGCATAACCTGCGCGACTACACCCTCGACAAGTGGCGCCGCGTGGATGACTACCCATATGGCGGCAGTGCAGGTATGGTGATGCAGTGCGAGCCCATCGACCGTTGCATCACAGCCCTGAAGGCCGAGCGCGACTACGACGAAGTGATCTTCACCTCGCCCGATGGAGAGCGCTTCGACCAGCATATCGCCAACGAGCTCTCCCTCAAAGGCAATCTCATCATCCTGGCAGGCCATTACAAAGGTATCGACCAGCGCATCCGCGATCATCTCATCACCCGTGAGATCTCCATCGGCGACTTCGTACTCACTGGTGGCGAGCTCGTAGCAGCCATGATAGCCGATGCCGTGGTACGCGTGGTGCCAGGTGTCATCGGCGATGAGCAGAGTGCCCTCTCCGACTGCTTCCAGGATGATATCCTTGCCGCACCCATCTACACCCGTCCGGCTGACTATAAAGGTTGGAAGGTGCCCGATATCCTGCTCAGTGGCAACGAAGCCAAGATCCGTGAGTGGGAGCTTAATCAGGCGCTGGAGCGCACCCGCCGCCTCCGTCCCGACCTCCTCGATAAAGAATAAAAGAAAATCCCCGCTGGTTGGCGGGGATTATTCTTTTTATTCGCTTTCACTTTCGTTTTCTCCAGTCAATATCTTCACGACATCCTCTGTGATCTGCTTAGCCACCTCAGCACCACCCGGATACCAGCCATATTCCTCGAAGTTGTCGGTGTGCGTGCCGTTAGGAACAAGATACTTCTTCACGTTGGGATTCGTGGGATCAGGAATGGCTGCACCTGTCCAAGGATCATTCTCACCATAGACGAAGATCAGCTTCTTATTCGTGGTCTCCAGATTCTTCAGCAGCTCAACCTGCAGATCGATCGTCTTGGATTTCTTGGCTTCCTCCATGATATTCTTAAAGTATGCCTTATCTGAATCCGAGAGCAGCTTGCCTTCGAGGTACCAGGTATAGTCATCTGACATATTACCCTGATCGATGCCGATCTGGACTTGGAACGGATCCCTACGCCAAGCCAACGGGCCACGTGGACCACGGGCTCCTAAGGTCTTACGGTAGATGCGAGCATCATCGTCGTCCAACATGAAGAACGTTACATAGTCCTCCGTCTTGGATTTCTCATTAGGGATAAACTTCTTCCAGGTGGCAATGTCGCCGTATGACTGTACCTTAAAGAGGTTATCCATAACTCCACCGAGTGTATAAAGGAACATAGAATCGGAAGGAACCTTAGTACTATTCCTCTGTTCATATTTCGTGATATAGGCAGCAGTGGTAGCTTCGGCAATCTCCTGATCGTTCACCAGCTTCTCGTAAGCCTTCTTCAGGTCGGCCTGCACATCTTTCGACGATTCAGTGAGCATATATGTACCCACACGGAGATCCCATTCCTGTGGGGTGATTGGAGCCACGAAAGGCACATACACGTCGATATCGTTCCAGCCATACATCTCATCGTAGAAGGCATACTGTGCTGTGGTCACACCATTCTTACTGACACCTGTGCTGAGCCATTTGCCATCACCGGTAAACAGGGCCTTCTTCAGGTCGGTCACGATGGCATGCAGGTCTTGCGACTGCTGCCAGGCAGAGAGGTAGTTGAAGCGATCATTGTCGCCCTGAGGCAGTGAGAAGCCGTGATAGCGATACTCCACCTGCACACAGTTCAGGTCGAAGCCCTTGGCACCATAATCTGTTGAGAGTGCCCAGAGGAAATGTGGCGCTCTGATACTGTCCATGCGATTGTGGTTTTTATCCCAATCTCCAACAAGCGAATAGCCCTGGGTGTGGAGGATGGTGTGAGCATCCTTAGCAACAAAGCTGACCACCACCTGCTGCTTGAAGGTACCCTTGGAAGGATCGCTATGATCCACCGGTTGGATGTAGTTGAAATAGTAGGCCTGACCGATATTTACGCTTATAAACGGTTTCAAGTCTACTACGTTCTCGATGCTCTCCAGGGCTGCAACAACGGCGGAGTCGCCCTCATTGCCTTCCATTTCCCAGAAATCATCAACCAAATTTTTATTGTACTCACGCTCAATGGGATTTTCTACAACGCCGCACGCCGTTGTCAGGAGGCCGCAGGTAAGGATGGCGACCAGCATCCGAAAATTAAGTTTCTTCATAAATAAGTAGTTTTAAAAAAATAATTTCGTTTAGGTATATAACTAATTAGATTGTTTCTAATTTGCAAAGATAGTGTTTGTTTTGTTAACATCCAAGCAAAAATGCAAAAATATGAGTTGACCTGTATCAAAATATAAGCTGTTATCGTGCACAATGTGGAAAAATGTTTGTGAGATCGGTTGAAATGTGCTACCTTTGCACCAGCAAAAGGTAATAAGATAATAAGGTAATAAGATTGTTTAAAGGATAATTTAAAAGGATAAAGGAGATTGATTATGATTACTTTAATGGAAATGAGCGCAATGCTCGTAGCTGGTACCGTGTTCAGCGCTTGGCTGGCAAAACACGACAATCTGGAGGTTCGCTAACCTTCAGTTTTTTTTTAATAAAAATCCCCTTGTCATTTCGAGCGTAGTCGAGAAATCTCCTGAGACCTCTCGACTGCGCTCGAGGTGACATTGATGCGTTTTTACGACACGATCAAACTTCTCCCCCCTACTCTGTCGCGAATTGGTTATCCTGTCGCATCTACTTCAAACAAAAATCTATTTATTTCTTGGAATCGCCTCTTTTTCATCATACCTTTGCAATGTCGAAAGGAAACAACGACAACAGAGACAAGAAAAGAAAATAAGTATAACAATTAAAATATTAAGGTTATGATTAAGAAGGTTTTATTGATAGAGACGACACTGGTAAGTGCATTTATCGCAGCATTTTTTTCTATCGCTTCAATGTCAAAGAGTAATCAGGACACCTTAGCTAGTAACGACATTCAGACGAGCGTTCAGAGCGCTTCACACGCTTCAACCTCGACTCATAGCATATACAAATTAGGCGGTGTTTATCCCCAGCCTTAATATTTCTAATATCATTAAGAAGGAGAGTCAAAAGCTCTCCTATTTTTTTGTTATTCTTTCAATTTATATGAAAAAAGTATGATAAAAGTTGGATGAATTCAAATATATGTATTACTTCTGCATCGTAGTAAAACGCTACAATATTTGCGGCTAAGCCAAAGAGATATTTTTTGTAGGCCTACCAGAAAAAACTCTTCAGCCAGACCACAAAATATAGGATCAAAGAAATGGTTTTAAGAAAGAGGAAAAACATTTACACCATTAAAAATAGAAAAAAACATTATGGCTTTAAAAGTAAAGGCAGTAGAAAGACTACTGAAGTTTAACAAGGAAGATGTGGGCAAATATCGCTATGTGTTATAAACCTCATGCGAGGCTACCCTACCTCATTGTCATCTCGACTAAGCAAAGCGCATGGAGAGATCTCGTGAGACCTCTCGACTCCGCTCGAGGTGACATGACTACGCATTCCTGCTAAAACGCCCGCTCGAACACTGGTCGCTTGCAAGGCAAGAACCCGTACCCTTTCGAGGTGACAGGGAAAAGAAAATCCCCGCCGGTGGGCGGGGATTATTTCTATTTCTTGATAAGCGAAGCGATCCAGAGGATGGCTACTGCACCGACAATGGCGGTACCTAATTGACCTAAGACGCCTCCCCACTCTATGCCCAGCTGATCAAACAACCAGCCACCGAGGACACCTCCAAACAAACCCAGCACCAGATTCATAATGAATCCCATGCCACCACCTTTCATCAACTTGCCAGCACAGAAACCTGCCAGACATCCAATAATAATTGATCCAATAATTCCCATAATGATTCCTTATATTTTATTTAATTTTGGCGAAGCGCTCAGCTTGCTGGCGGATGAGCTCGGCATCGTTGAAGTAGTCGATCTGCATAGCCTTGCGCACCTCATCCATCGTCTGGGCACCTACCTCGCGCGCCTGCGCAGTACCTTTCTTTAGGATGTTGTAGATCTCGGGGATATCCTTCTCGAACTCGGCACGACGGAGGCGCATGGGCTCGAGGAACTTATTGAGCACCTGGTTGAGGAACTTCTTGCACTTCATGTCACCCAGACCGCCACGACGGTAGTGATCCTTCAGCTCGTCGAGGTTCTGATACTCGGGCCAGAACTCCTTGAAGTCGTCGTCGCAGGAGAAGGCATCGAGATAGGTGAACACGGCATTGCCCTCTACATGACCGGGATCGTTGAGGTTGATATGCTCGGGGTCGGTGTACATCGAACGTACCTTCTGCCATACCTCGTCGGCTGAATCGGAGAGGTAGATGCAGTTGCCGAGCGACTTCGACATCTTCTCCTTACCATCGGTGCCTGGCAGGCGGCGCGCCGTGAGGTTCTCGGGCAGGAGGATGTTGGGCTCTACGAGCACGGGGGCGTAGATTTGATTGAAGCGGCGTGCCAGCTCACGGGTGACCTCAAGCATCGGCTCCTGATCCTCTCCGGCGGGAACGGTGGTTGCCTTGAAGAGGGTGATGTCGGCTGCCTGTGACACAGGATAGCAGAAGAAGCCGAGGGGGATGTTGGCCTCGAAGTTACGCATCTTGATCTCGGTCTTCACCGTGGGGTTACGCTGCACACGGCTCACCGTGATGAGGTTCATCAGATAGGTGGTGAGCTCTGCGAGCTCAGGTATCTGGCTCTGGATGAAGAGCACGCACTTCTCCGGATCGAGACCTGCTGCGAGATAGTCGAGCGCCACCTCGATGATGTTCTGACGAATCTTCTCGGGGTTGTCGGCATTATCGGTGAGGGCCTGTACATCGGCCATGAACACGAACATACGATCGTAATCGCCTGCATTCTGAAGCTGGACACGGCGGCGCAGGGAACCTACATAGTGTCCGAGATGAAGTTTGCCGGTGGGGCGATCACCAGTCAAAATTACTTTTCCCATTGTATTGTTATGTCTATTATTATTGCTTGATTATTTGGTCCTGGTCAGTGTCGATTGGTAGGTATCATCCTCCAAAATACCAACCAGCTGATTGCCATCAGGGCTTATCACCAGTGAATCTCTATATTTGTCGTATTTCAGGATAACATAACCGTTGTAAACCTGATAGGTGCCTTCATAACGCAGGTCGCTGTTATCGACTTCTGACTCGGTTTTCAGTCTCAGCGCCATGTGCTGATTATCCCTGAACGTGAGAACACAAGACACCTTCACATACTGAACCAAACTGTCAATCGAGTGGCGCATTTCATTGTAACCTTCATCGAAGGTCACTTGCAGCTGACTGTCAATTTCTGCCAGTTCTTCTTCGGTCAACTTACGCTGAACTTCTTCTTCTGCCTGAGCTATAGTTGTCTGGCGAAGACTGTCGCACATATCATCCAGTTGGTGTTTTGCATCCACCAACATGTTATCTGCTCCATCGGCAATCAGGTTGGGATTCGAAAATTCACTACCTGCCAAATTAAGTTTCTTATCACACGAAACCAAGAATGCTACCAAAGCAATTGCCACAAATAATAACTTCTTCATATTCTTTTTCTTTAAAAAACGGTGCAAAGTTACAATAATAAATTAAGAATAAGGTATTAAGAATTAAGAAAAATACCTAAAATGAGTTTTTATAGCAATTTTTTGCAAAAAAGGTGATGCAAATTAAATAATAATGTGTATCTTTGCAGAGTTTTATCGAAAAAAAAACGAATAACTTAAAATGTTTAAGAAAGAAACCTATATCAAACGTCGTTCTGACCTGAAAAAACTCGTAGGCAACGGCGTTATCATTCTCTTTGGCAACAATGAGTCGCCAGCTAACTATCCTGCCAACACATACGCGCCGATGCGTCAGGACTCGTCGTTTCTCTATTACTTCGGGCAGCATCGCGACGGACTGGTGGGTGTGATCGACATCGACAACGACACGGAGATGCTCTTCGGTGATGACATCGACGTGGAGGATATCGTATGGATGGGCTATACCCCGTCGGTGTCCGACCTCGCCGCAGAGGTTGGCGTGGCCAAGACCGCCCCGATGAAGGAGCTGGCTTCCTACATCAAGCCGCTGACATCACGCATCCACTTCCTCCCCCCCTATCGCTTCGACATCCAGATCCAGATCATGGACCTGCTGGGCATCCACCCCTCGAAGCAGAAGGAGGCTGCCTCGATCGACCTGATCAAGGCGGTGGTGAAGATGCGTTCCACCAAGAGCGAGGAGGAGATTGCCTGTATCGATGCTGCCTGCGGCGTGGGCTATGTGATGCATAGCACCGCACAGATGCTGATCAGGCCAGGTATGCCGGAGCGGTATATTGCCGGAGAGGTGGATGGCGTAGCCCGCAGTATGTCGCAAGGCAACGGTTTCCCCACCATCTTCACGCAGCATGGTGAGATCATGCACGGCATTCCCTCTGACGCGAAGTTGGAGGAAGGCCGACTGGTGATCTGCGATGCGGGCTGCGAACTCAACGACTACTGTTCGGACCACACGCGAACCATGCCTGTATCGGGCAAGTTCACCCAGCGCCAGCTGGAGCTCTACAAGATCGTGGAGGAGTGTCACGACTATGTGCTCGACGTGGCTAAGCCAGGTGTGAAATATATGGATGTGCACTTTGCCGTGTGCCGTAAGATGACGGAGCGCCTGAAGGAGATCGGCCTGATGAAGGGTGATATCGACGAGGCGGTGGCTGCTGGTGCCCACGCCATGTTCCTGCCTCACGGACTGGGACACATGATGGGTATGGACGTGCACGACATGGAGGGCTTAGGCCAGATATACGTGGGCTTCGACGAGGAGACGCGTCCGAACCTGGAGCAGTTTGGCACGAACTGTCTGCGCATGGGCCGCAGGCTGGAGGAAGGCTTCGTCTTGACGGATGAGCCAGGCATCTACTTCATCCCTGCCCTGGTCGACGACTGGAAGGCGAAGGGGCACTGCAAGGAGTTCCTGAACTACGAGATGCTGGAGACCTATAAGGACTTTGGCGGCATCCGTATCGAGGACGATATCCTGATTACGAAGGATGGCTGCCGATTCCTCGGCAAGAAGCGCATCCCCTACCATCCGGAGGACATCGAGGCATTATATGACATAGACATTGAAGAGCTTGGAGAGCTTGGAGACCTTGGAGACTTTGAAAATTAAACATTGATAAATATTAGATTATGAAGAGATTTCTAACTTTTGCACTGGTGGCCATGGTGGCCCTGAGTGCATCGGCTGCCAAGAAGAAGGCACCCGCAAAAGACGCTAACAAACCAGTATTCACCATCATCAAGGAGAATCCCATCACTACCATTAAGGACCAGAATCGTTCGGGTACCTGCTGGGACTACTCTACCCTCTCTTTCTTTGAGGCTGAGATCCTGAAGGCTACGGGTAAGAAGTACACCCTCTGTGAGGCTTTCGTTGCCAACAAGACCTATATGGAGCGCGCCATCCAGGTGGTTCGCTATCACGGCGACTGTCAGTTTGCGCAGGGTGGTAGTGCTGAGGACGTGCTGCAGACCTTGAAGAATTACGGTATCTGTCCGATCGACGCCATGCCTTTCCCTGGTTCACTCTACGGTGATTCATTGAACAACTTCAACGAGTTCTTCGGTGTGCTGGAGCCGTATGTAGCAGCTATCGCCAAGAGCGATTCCAAGAAGCTCAGCAACGCCTGGAAGACTGGTCTGCAGGGTATCCTCGACGCCTACCTGGGCAAGTGCCCTGAGCAGTTCACCTACGAGGGCAAGACCTATACCCCGAAGAGCTTCATGGCTTCTCTGGGCATCAACCTCGACGACTATGTGAGCATCACCAGCTATACCCACCATCCCTTCTACTCTGCCTTTGCCGTAGAGGTGCAGGATAACTGGCGCTTCCCCCTCTCTTACAATGTACCGATGGACGAGATGATGCAGATCATCGACAATGCCATCGACAATGGTTATACCGTAGCTTGGGGCGGTGACGTATCGGAAGACGGATTCACCCGTAAGGGTCTGGCCTATGCCGTTGACAGCAAGAAGACCCAGCAGAGCCTGCAGGGCAGCGATATGGCCAAGTGGCTGAAGATGACCACGACTAAGAAGCGTGACATCATCGACTCACTGGGCGTTACCGTGCCTGAGATCGTTCCTACACAGGAGATGCGCCAGGAGCGCTTCGACAACTGGGAGCTGACCGACGATCACGGCATGCACATCTTCGGTGTGGCCAAGGATCAGAACGGCAAGGAGTATTATATGGTTCAGAACTCATGGGGTGAGACTGGCGACTACAAGGGAATCTGGTATATGACCAAGGCCTTTATCGCTGCCAACACCATGGACTTCCTCATCAACAAAAACGCTATTCCTGCTGAGATCAGAAAGAAGCTCGGCCTCTAGGCGAATTTTTTAAATAAGATAAAAAAGGGCATAATCTGTTAAAATTTGGACAGATTATGCCCTTAATTCATTTTTTATGCGTAATTTTACACCCAAATTGCCGGAATAGGCGATTTTGACATCAAAGCGACAAAAAATAAAATAAATATATTAATGCATTTCAAATGGAATTACGAACCACCTACATCAGAACAACAGACGGCAGCTAAGGAGCTAGGAGAGAAGATCGGCATGAGTCCGATCCTCGCCGGCCTGCTCATTCAGCGGGGCATCAAGACGGAGAGCGCTGCCAAGCGATTCTTCCGTCCTATGCTAAGCGAACTGATTGACCCGTTCCTGATGAACGACATGGACGTGGCGGTTGACAGGCTAAACGACGCAATGGGGCGCAAAGAGCGCATCATGGTCTATGGCGATTACGATGTCGATGGATGTACGGCGGTAGCTTTGGTGTATAAGTTTCTACAGCAATTCTATTCCAACATTGAGTATTATATCCCTGACCGCTATGAGGAGGGCTATGGTATCAGCAGGAAAGGAATAGACTATGCGAAAGAAGCGGGTGTTAAACTGGTGATTGTGCTCGATTGCGGTATCAAGGCTATCGAGGAGATAGCCTATGCCAAGAGTCAGGGCATAGACTTCATCATCTGCGACCATCATGTGCCGGATGATGAGTTGCCCGAGGCAGTGGCGATCCTCAATCCCAAGCGCACAGACTCTACCTATCCCTTCAAGGATCTCTGCGGCTGCGGTGTGGGCTTCAAATTCATGCAGGCGTTTGCCAAAAACAACGGTATTCCCTTCTCAAGACTGATTCCTCTACTCGACTTCTGTGCCGTGAGCATCGCTGCGGACATCGTGCCTATCATGGGTGAGAACCGTATCCTGGCGTTCCACGGGCTGAAACAGTTGTCAACGAGTCCGTCGGTAGGTCTGAAGGCGATTATCAACATCTGCGGACTGACAGGACGTGAGATCACGATGAGCGACATTGTGTTTAAAATCGGACCTCGCATCAATGCCTCTGGGCGTATGCAGAACGGTACTGAGGCTGTGGATCTGCTGGTGGAGCGTGACCTTGAGAAGGCATTGGCTGAAGCCAACCACATCAACGAGTATAATGAACAGCGCAAGGATGTAGATAAGCAGATGACGGAAGAGGCCAACCAGATTGTGGAGAAGCTCGAAAATCAGGAACACCAGTCGAGTATCGTGCTCTATGACGAGAACTGGAAGAAGGGTGTGATAGGCATTGTGGCATCCAGACTGACGGAACTCTATTACCGTCCGACGGTGGTGCTGACAAAGTTTAACGGCATTGCCACAGGCTCTGCCCGTAGTGTGGCTGGCTACGATCTCTATGATGCCATCAAGAGCTGCAGAGACCTGTTGCTGAACTTTGGTGGACATACCTACGCTGTGGGACTCTCACTGAAGATCGAGAATATCCCTGAGTTCCGTCGCCGTTTCCAGAAATATGTCAGTGAACACATCCTGCCTGAGCAGACGGAGGCGATGCTGGATATCAACGCCGTGATCGACTTCAAGGATGTGACGAAGAAACTGCATAACGACCTGAAGAAGTTTACGCCTCACGGTCCTGACAACCCCAAACCGCTGTTCTGTACGCGTAATGTCTATGATTACGGCACCTCGAAGGTGGTAGGTCGCCAACAGGAGCATATCAAACTGGAGCTGGTGGATTCTAAGTCGAGTAACGTCCTGAATGGCATTGCCTTCGGACAGAGTGACTCTGCGAGATTCATCAAGTCGAAGCGCTCGTTTGATATCGTCTATACCATCGAGGAAAATATCTACAAGCGCAGCGAAGTGCAGTTGCAGATAGAAGATATCCAACCCTCGGAGGAGTGAACTATCAACAATTATTAAAACAGTATTGGGGCTATGATGATTTCCGCGGCATTCAGCGGGATATCATCGAGTCGATAGGCAGGGGACACGACACGTTAGGCCTGATGCCTACGGGGGGTGGTAAGTCGATCACCTTCCAAGTGCCGGCATTGGCACAGAAGGGCACCTGTATCGTCATCACCCCGCTTATCGCCCTGATGAAGGATCAGGTGGATAACCTGAGGCGCAGGGGTATCCGTGCGGCTGCCATCTATTCAGGACTGACCCGTGAGGAGATTGTCACCACCCTCGAGAACTGTATCTTTGGCGACATCCGTATTCTCTATGTGTCGCCAGAGCGCCTTTCCTCAGAGCTTTTCCAGACGAAGCTGCGCCACATGCAGGTGAGCTTCATCACCGTTGACGAGGCCCATTGCATCTCGCAGTGGGGTTATGATTTCCGTCCGTCGTATCTGGAGATTGCCAAGATCCGCAAGCTGGTGCCCCATGCCCCTGTGCTGGCTCTTACTGCTACCGCCACGCCGCAGGTGGTAGAGGATATCCAGGCGAAACTATCGGGCAGCTTCCAGGTGTTCCGCATGAGCTTTGAGCGAAAGAACCTGGCTTATGTGGTGAGAAAGGCGCCTGACAAGCGGGAGCAGCTGCTGCATATCCTTAACAGCATGAAGGGTACGGCAATTGTCTATGCCCGCAGCAGAAAGCGCACGAAGGAGTTTGCCGACCTGTTGAATGAGGCGGGTATCACAGCCACCTTCTATCACGCTGGCCTTGATGCGGTGGTGAAAGATGAAAGACAGAACGACTGGCAACAGGACAAGGTGCGTGTGATGGTGGCTACCAACGCCTTTGGCATGGGTATCGACAAGCCCGACGTGAAGCTGGTGATCCACATGGATTGTCCTGACAGCATCGAGGCTTATTTCCAGGAAGCAGGGCGCGCTGGGCGTGACGGAAGAAAAGCGTATGCCGTATTGCTCTACAACGATGCCGACCACCGGAAACTCGAGAAGCGCATTGCCGACACCTTCCCGGAGAAAGACTATATCAGGCTGGTGTATGAACATCTGGCCTATTACTATCAGATCGGTGTAGGCTCAGGCTATAACCACACCTTTGAGTTTAATATCGACGAGTTCTGTCACACGTTCCACCACTTCCCGATTCAGGTGGATTCGGCACTGAAGATCCTGAACCGTGCCGGCTATATCGAATATACGGAGGAACAGGACAATCAGGCAAGGGTGATGTTCACGGTAAGCCGAAACGACCTGTATCGCCTGGAGAACAACTCACCCAACGAAGAAAAGGTGATTACAGCCCTGCTGCGTAACTACGGGGGACTGTTTACCGACTACAACTATATCGACGAGAGCTTCATAGCCAGTCAGACGGCGCTGCAGCCGCAACAGCTCTACCTGATACTGAAGAGCCTGAGCCAGCGGCATATCCTGCATTTCATCCCTCAGAAGAAGACACCCTATATCCGCTATACCCAGCGGCGGGAGGATATGGAGCACGTTCAGCTGCGACCTGAGATCTATGAGGAGAGGAAGGCGCAGTTCAGTGAGCGCATCCATAAGATGATCAGCTATGCCACCAACGATGAGGTGTGTCGCAGCAGACAGCTGCTCTGCTATTTCGGTGAAGAGCGAAGTCAGGACTGTGGGCAGTGTGATGTCTGTCTGAGTCATAGGACAGGAGGTATGGTGCAGGAGCCACGGATGAGTGAAGCGATGACGCGCATCTTCACCCTGTTGGAAGACGGGAAGCCCCACCCCATCACAGATTTGCGCGACCTCCAGTTGCCTACCGACGAACTGGATACCGCGCTAACCTATCTCATGAAAGAGGAATATATCCGTCAGGCCGACGGACTCCTCTCAAGACTCTAAACTAGAAATCGAACTTCAACTGACGCTCGTCCTTATCATCATGTTCATGACAATAGCTGCTGCCATCGAAGCAGTGTGTGCAGACACGACACTTCGGAAGGCCGATGCTCTCGATGAGATCCTCTAACTTGGCGAACTTCAGCGTGGTAAGACCCAGACGCTTGGCGATCTCTGCCACCATACGCTGATACTCAGGCGAATCGGTCTGGGCATATTTCTCAAGATTCTTCTTGTCGTCGCCCTCGAAATCCTTGATGATACGACGGGTGATGAGCTCCATGTCGCTCTTGGAAGAGGTGAAGCCGATAAACGGACAGCCATAGACCAGAGGCGGACAAGAGATACGGCAGTGTACCTCCTTGGCACCATACTCGAAGAAGGTCCTGACATTATCCTTCAGCTGGGTACCACGAACGATAGAGTCGTCGCAGAACACCACGCGCTGATCCTTCAGCAGAGCTGGGTTTGGAATCAGCTTCATCTTAGCCACCAAGGCACGACGCTCCTGGTTGCCAGGTGTGAATGAACGGGGCCATGTGGGCGTGTATTTCAGGACAGAGCGCTTGTAAGGCACACCCTTACCTTCGGCATAACCCAGCGCCATACCGACACCTGAGTCAGGCACACCGCAGACGCTATCCACCTCTGTTGTATCGTTCTCACCCATCCTCTTACCATTGGCCTCACGTACAGCCTCCACATTGATTCCGTTATAGTCGGATGCGGGGAAACCATAGTAAACCCAAAGGAAAGAGCAGATCTGTTCGCGCTTGAATGGCTCCTGCAGCACTTCCATCGTGTCGGCAGTGAGATAGACGATCTCACCAGGACCCAGGTCACGCACACGGTGGTAATCGAGATTCGGGAAGCTGGTGGTCTCGCTTGAAACGGCGTAGGCCCCCTCCTTCTTTCCAATCACGATCGGTGTACGACCCAGGAAGTCACGGGCTGCAATGATGCCTTTCTCCGTGAGGATCAGCATCGAGCAAGAGCCCTCTATCTTCTTATATACCAGGTTGATACCTTCTACAAACGTGCGACCCATATTGATGAGCAGCGCCACGAGTTCGGTCTGGTTAATGGTGTTTGCTGAATACTCGCTGAAGTGCATACGACGATCGAGCAACTCCTGGGCAACCTCCTCTAAGTTGTTAATCTTAGCTACTGTCACTACAGCATAGCGCCCCAGATGCGAGTTTACAAGGATGGGCTGCGGATCAGTATCACTAATCACGCCTATACCCTGATGACCAGAGAAAGAGTCGAGCTCATCTTCAAACTTTGAACGGAAATAGTCACGTTCCAAGTTATGGATCTTACGGCTGAAGCCCTTCTCCTGATCAAAGGTTACAAGACCTGCACGACGTGTTCCAAGGTGTGAGTTATAATCTGTGCCGTAAAACAGGTCGTTGACGCAGCACTTTGTTGATATGGTTCCAAAGAATCCTCCCATATGTGTTATCCTTTTCCTTTATACCTTATTTAAA